>JAGBIY010000056.1 GCA_017934745.1 Treponema sp.
CGAATGTCGAGTTTATGCATACCGTAGTTGCAGAAACAAGCTCCCAGCGGGAACCCGCCCATCAAAACGGCAGTACCGCTTCGCGGTGGCTGAGTGTTTTGATGGACGGAACCCCGCTTCCGCTCGTTTCTGCCATTGCACTGTGAAAACTCGACTTTCGCCCTTTTATATTTTTCATATCGTATAATCTGACGGCGGCAGTATCCGTTTCAGGAACTGCTTCGTCCTCTCTTCTTTTGGGTGGTAGAAGATTTCGTCCGGCTTCCCCTCCTCCACGACATAGCCGCCGTCCATGAAGACGACCTTGTCGGCGACCTCCTCGGCGAAGCCCATCTCGTGCGTCACGACAATCATCGTGTGCCCTTCCCTCGCGACCTGCTTGATGAGCGAAAGAGTCTCCCCCACGAGTTCCGGGTCGAGCGCGCTTGTCGGCTCGTCGAACAAAATCACCTCGGAATCCAGCGCGACCGCACGCGCGATTCCGACACGCTGCTGCTGGCCTCCTGAAAGCTGGCTCGGGTAGTAATCTTCCTTGTCCGAAAGCCCGACCTTCCCAAGCTCTTTTTTCGCCCGCTCGGCCGCCTGAGCCTTTGGAACTCCGTGCCCAGTCACAAGAGCCTCGACGATGTTCTCAAGCGCGGTCTTGTTGGCGAAGAGGTTGTAGTTCTGGAAAACCATCGATGTCTTCCTTCTGACAGAAAGCACCTCCTTTTTCTTCGCGGAATGCAAGTCCACCGAAACGCCGCCGATTGAAAGGCTGCCCCCGTCCGCCCTCTCCAAAAAATTTATCGAACGGAGCAGAGTCGTCTTTCCGCTTCCGCTCGGCCCCAAAATCACCACGACATTTCCGTCCTCGACAGTGAGGGAGACGTCGTGCAGAACCTCAAGACGCCCGAAGGATTTTTTCACATGCTCAACTTTTATCATCTTCGCCTACCTTTTCTTCGAAAGATATTTTTCAAGCCGTACAAGAAAGAATTCCACGACCGCGTTTATCGCCCAGTAGATGATGGCCGCCGCGACATACCCTTCCACATAGCTGTAGGTGTCGGCGCATGGAATCGTGGAGCCGTTCAGGACATCGACAATGCCCAGGACAAGCACAATCGACGTGTTCTTGATTGAACCGAGCGTGTTGTTCGTCAAATTCGGAAGCGCGACCGGAATCATCTGCGGAATTATGATTCTCTTGACAGTCTGGAAAGTCGAAAGCCCGCAAGCGTACGCGGCTTCGTACTGCCCTTTGGGAATCGACATGAACGCCCCCCGAATCGTCTCGCTCAGGATAATCGTCCTGCTCAAGGTGAACGTGAAATACGCGAGCATCATCGTCCCGTTCCGTCCGGGCTTGAAGCAGCTCAGGTAAATCAGATGGAAAACCAGGAGCGTGACCATCAGCGGAATGCCTGAATAGACGGCCACGAAGACCTTGAAAACTTTCTCGACCACCGGAACCTTGAAAATGCGGGCAAGAGCAATCAGCGTGCCGAAGACAAGCCCAAGAAAAAGCGGAATCAAAGCGAGCTTCAAGGTGACGGGAACGAAGACCACACCAGAAAGCAGGCATTTCCAAAGATACTCAAAACTGAATTTCATACAGCCCCCGTCCTTGCGGCAGTCACTCCGAAAGCGAATTTCCTGTCGATTCTCGTGGTGATTGCCGTGAGGGCGAAATTAATCAAGAGGAAAACAGCCGCGACAATCAGATAGCTTTCAAGGCTGTGCCCTGTCGTCGCTCCAAGCGCGCTCGCCCTGCCGATGATGTCGATGACTCCAATCATGAAGACGAGCGAAGTCTCCTGGAAAAGCCCAATCAGGGTGAGCGCGGTCGAGGGAAGCGCAATCCGCACCGCCTGGGGAAGGACGACCTTCACAAAGGCGTCGAATTCAGAAAAGCCGCACGCAATCGCGGCCTCCCTCTGCCCTTTGGGAATCGAAAGAATCGCTCCCCTGAAAATCTCGCCCAAGAAAACGCCCTGGTTCAGAATCAGCGCGAGGTCGACGAAAATGATTTTCTCCCACCTGCGCGAATCGATTCCGAAAAAAGCCTTCAGGACAATCGGAAGTGCGTAATACACGACGAGCATCTGCACCAGAAGCGGAGTTCCGCGCTCGAATGAAATGAACACGGTCAGAATCTGGTCAAGGACGGGAATCCTTTTTATTCTGGCGGTCGCAATCAAAAGCGCGAGGACGAAGCCCAGGCTGAACGCGACCGCGACAATCTCGAAAGTGACCGGAAGCTTGACAATCAGAACCGGGAAATTCTGCACAAGCCGCCGCCAAGAAAACAAATCACTCATAGGCGCGCTTTTCTATTTGTTGATGTTCTGCGTAGTGTCCGAGCCCAAATCCTTGATTGCGAGGCGGGAAAGCTCGCCCGAATCAATCAGCTTCTTGAGCGCGCCATCGACATCGGCCTTCAACTGCGGGTTGTCCAGATTGAAGATGAAGTAGGACGCGGAAGTCGAAATCGGCTCCTCGACAAGCCTGAAAATTCCGCCGTACTCTTTTTGAATCTGGTTGAAGCTCGGAATGTTCGAGAAGAAGGCATCGTAAGTTCCGTTTTTCATTGCCGCAACAACCTGCTCGTTCGTGAGGGTGCTTGTGAGAACGGCGTTAATCTGCTCGTTCGGATGCTCTTCGTTCCAGTGCTGCAGGATTGCGCCTGTCGCAGAACCTGTCGAAGCCTGCGCTGTCTTTCCCACCAAGTCCTTGAGCGACTGGACTTCCGTGTTCTCTTTCAGAACGACGATGTACTTGGAAAAGTCGTTGTAGCCGTATTCTGTAAAAAGATAATTTTTCCTCCGCTCCGGGTTCGACTCGTACATGTGCGCTCCGATGTCGATTTTTCCGGCAGAAAGAGCCAGAAGGATGTTCTTGAAGTCGAAAGTCTGGAATTCAAATTTGTACTGGGGCAGAAGCTCGTCGATGGCCTTCATGACATCGATTTCAAAACCCGCAAGCTCCCCCTTCTCGTCAAGGTAGCAGTAGAGCTTGGAATCGGAACCAGTGCCGACGATGACCGTCTTCACATCATTTTTTTCCTCCCTGCACGAAAAAAATCCCAACGCCGCAACTGCAAGGGCCGAAAGCAACGATTTTTTAAAGATATCCTTTTTCATATAGACCTCCATCCATGTATTTTCCTAGTAATGCACTAGGTATATAGGATTTTAAAAATCGTGCCTAATATATTTTTCTTATGGCAGTTATAGGAAAAATCTATAACTGCCCTTTGAAAGTCAGCATAAAAAACCTTCGATGTTCAGGATTTTTCTCACCGAATCGATGTACGCAAGCGAGATTTCGTCCATCTTCGCGCCGGACTTCGCGATGTAGCCGAGCTCGAAACTGTGGCTGAGTCCGCCGTCGGGATTCTTGAGCGGAACCAGAACGAAGTCCTCGTTCGTCTCCTCGCCGGAAACGCCGGAAAGGAAAGTGTAGCCGTCCAAAGTCTTTAGGAGATTCAGCTCCGTCGAGCGGTCGGCGACTGTAATCGCCTGGTTCAAGCCGTAGCGGACGATGATTTCGTCGGAGAAGAAGGACTTCACGTCGTCGGTGTCGAACGTCACGAAACTGTAGGCAGAAAGCTCGTCGAGCGAGACCGACTCTTTTTTCGCCAACGGATGGTTCTTGTGGAAATAGACAAAGGCGTTGCATTCTGTCAAATGGTGGAATTCAAGGCCGTTCGATTTGAGGCACTTTGAAATCGAGTCCCTGTTCGAGTCGCTCAGGTACAGGATTCCGATTTCGCTTTTTCCAAGAGCGACATCCTCGATGACGAGAGAAGCCTTTCTTTCGCAGAAGGCAAACTCATACCCCCCGACAGAAAATTCCTTCACGATTTGGACGAACGCCTTCCGCGCGAACGCATAGTAGAGGGCTGAGACCGAAAAGGATTTCTTCTCCCCCGATGCATATTTTTTCAAAAGCGACTCGTAGTCCATGTAGAGTTTTTTAGCGTCGCAAATGAAGAGAGCCCCCCTCTCTGTCAAACGGGTTCCACGGGAAGTCCTGTTGAAGACGGAAAAACCCAGTTCGCCCTCCAAATCATGGATGCTGCTGGTGAGGGACGGCTGCGAAATGTAGAGTTTCTCGGAAGCCTTGTTGAACGAATTGCAGGAGGCAATCGCGATGGCGTATTTTATTTGCTGCAGAGTCATGGTCTATATATTATGGCGATATTACCTATCATTTCAATAGGAATAGTATGCTATAAAATTTCCCCGAACTCAAATCCAGGCTTTTTAATATTTCAGAAACATTTCGGAAACATTTCCCACACACAAAAAGAATAGGCTCTCCATGAAAACAAGATTTTACGAGGGTGCGTGTATGAAAAAAATACTCCAATCATTCATGCTGATTCTTTTCCTGTCGGCTCTGAATCTGTATGCGGAAGAAGTCGAACTTACGGTGGAGGATGCCGTAAAATATGCCAGGGAGCACAGCCGGACCATCAGGAGCGCGGCAATCGACGTGGACTCGAAGGCGGACGCAAGGAACCACTCCCTGAACGCATTTTTACCGGACGTGGGCTTTTCTGGGACAATCTCCAAGCCCAACGAGAGCACGGCTGAAAAGGAAATCGACAACTATTCTGCCATAGGTTCAGCTTCAATTTCACTCAGCTGGGGACTTTCAATCATCCAGAAAGTCAAAAAAGCGAACATCGACTACAAGAACGGACTTCTCAGCTGGGACGAGACCGTGAGGCAGAACGAGAGGGACGTGAAGAAACTCTTCTATGCCCTGCTCCTCCAGCAGAAGACGCTTGAGACTGACAAGGCGTCGCTTTCGAACACGAAAAAAAGATACGAGAACACCGAGAAAAGCTACAGGAACGGCGGCTCATCAAAAATCAATTTTCTGCAGAGCAAAGTCACCTACCAGAACATGAAAAGGGACATCGAAAAGGCAGAAATCGCCCTGAACAGGCAGCTTCGGGAATTCGCATCGATTCTGGGGCTCTCGCCGGAGACAAAAGTCATTCTTTCAGGAAGTCTTGAGACCCAAATCGTAGTGCTCAACAAGGAGGAACTGCTTTCACTGCACTCGGCATACAGCAACCAGGTGGAGTCGCTGGAGCTTCAGATTCAGTCGGTGGAATCTCAGATGAAGGCGCTGAACCTTGACTCGTGGACGCCGACACTCTCGTTCAACTATGCAACAAAGCAGACGATGACCGGGTTGGACAACGACTGGTTCGACTCTTCCTCGTGGACGGACAGGGGAAGCGCGAGCCTCACGCTCTCGTGGAATTTCACGAACGTGCTTCCATTCTCGAACAACAGAATCAAATACCACGACCTTGAGAGGCAGAAGGAAAAACTTGAGCTGCAGCTTGAGCAGAAGAAGGACGACATCCTTTTGGACAGCCAGAAGCTCTTCGACGAGCTGGAAAGTTCAGCCGTCTCCCTCGAATCCTGCCGGGAGAACATCGCCCTCGCCGAGGAATCCTATTCGCTGGTGAGCAGGGCCTACAACGCAGGCTCGGCGGACTTAATCGAAGTGCGGGACGCTGAGGAGCAGTTGAACAAGAGCAGGCTTTCGGAGCAGTCGGAACTCTACACCTACATCTGCGCGCTTACGGATTTGGAGTACATGCTGGATTTGCCGGATGGCTGGAGAAACAAATAGGTCAAAAATCGAGTTTGTGCATATCGAACTTGCAGAAACGAGCTCCCAGCGGGAACCCGCCAACAAAAACGGCAGTACCGCTCCGCGGTGGCTGAGTGTTTTTGTTGACGGAACCCCGCTTCCGCTCGTTTCTGCCACTGCACTGTGAAAACTTGACTTTCGCAAAGATACTTACAGATTTTATCAAGGAGACAAACATGACAAAGACTAGAAAAAGAATTTCAACATTCATTCTTTCAATAATTGCGGCACTTTCGATGGTGATGATGACATCATGCGGAGGAAAAAAAGACGGCAAAAAGAAGAACGAGGATGCGAAAGCGGCCTTCACTGTGAGCGTGAGGGAAATCGCCCCGGAGACGATGGAGGACTACATCGAATTCGGCGGCACGGTGAAGGCTGTGGACAGCGTGGAGATTCTTCCTTCTGTTGCGGGAAAGATTGCCAGAATCTCGGTGAAAGGCGGCGACAGGGTGAACCGCGGAGACGTGATTGCCCAGATTGACCCCAGCAAGCCCGGCGCGGAATTCGCGCTCAGCCCGGTCAAGGCCACATCCAGCGGAACCGTGACGAAACTGCCCCTTTCGGTGGGAGCCTACGCCACGACCTCCACCACAATCGCGGAAATCAGCAGCACGGACGATTTGGAAATCGACATCAACGTGAGCGAAAGATTCGTTCCGCTCATCAAGGAAGGACAGGCCGCGCTTGTCACTTTCAAGTCATATCCTGAGGAATTTTTTGAGGCAAAAGTCGAAAGAATCAGCCCGATTCTGGACCCTTCAACAAGGACGATGGAAGTCACACTAAATATAGAAGAAACAAAGGGAATCGTGAAAGCCGGAATGTTCGCCCATGTAAAGCTCATCACACAAACGAAAAATGACGTGCTCTCTCTTCCCAACCGGGCAATCGTCTACAACGGCGGAAAGCCCTATGTCTTTGTGGCAGACTCAACCGGAGAAAACGCCAGCGTGAGCAGGATTCCAGTGACGACCGGACTCAGCGTCGACGGAAAGACCGAGATAACTTCGGGACTTTCAGAAGGGAATCTTGCAATCGTCAAAGGACAGAACATGATAAGCGAAGGACAGAAAGTGAACGCCCTGCTTCAAAAAGATGAGTGACAGAAGAAGGAAGAAATGAACAGAGGAGAAAGACTATGCTGAAAAAAATACTTTCCAAACCGCTTACGGTTTTAATCGTCTTCACAATCATGGTCGCATTGGGACTTTTTTGCGGGCTTAGGCTGCCGCTGGACATGTTCCCGGACACAAGCTACCCCATGATTATGGTTCAGACCTACTACGGAAATTCCGACTCCCAGGATGTGGAGCAGAATGTGACAAGACCGCTTGAATCGGCATTCTCAGGTCTCAACGGGCTCAAGCACATGTCGTCGACTTCATCAACCGGCTACAGCCAGATAATGCTTGAATTCTCCACTGGAACCGACTTGGACACCGCAAGCAACAACATCCGAGACAAAATCGACAGCGTTCATTCCCGCCTTCCGGATTCGGCAACAAGCCCAACGACCACGCACCTGGACGCGAGCCTGATTCCGCTCATGACACTTGCCATGAAGGGTGACCACACGCCGGAGGAGCTTTACAAATACGCAGACGAAATAGTCGCTCCAAATCTTGAACAGATTGACGGAGTTGCCAGCGCGGACATTTCAGGAGGACAGGAAAAATGCATCAAAGTCTCGCTTTCCCAGGAGCGTCTTGAATCCTACGGGCTTTCGCTTGGAACGGTAATCCAGTCGTTGAAAGCACAGAACCTTTCGTCATCGGCCGGAATCATCGAATCGGAAAACACGAACTACACAATCGTTTCGGACGGAGCCTTCACCAGCCTTTCCGACATAGAAAACACCGTTGTGTCCTACGCAAAGCCCTCGATTTTCGGGAAAAATTCTTCCTCCGCAGAAAGCATCCCAATCTGCGTAAAGGACATTGGAGATGTGACTGAAAGCGTAAAGGACGTGACTTCAATTTCATACTTCGACGGCGTTCCCTGTATTCAGTTCAAAATCCAGAAACAAAGCGGAAAGAACTCGGTGGCTGCCGCCCACGCCTTGCGTGCTGCCCTTCCAAAAATACTCAAGCAGCTTCCTAATGACGTTGAAATCATCGAAGTTTCCAACAACACCGACCAGATTGAGGCGACCGTTCACGAAGTCATCAATTCGGTTCTGACGGGTGCGCTTCTGGCAATCGTTGTTCTTTTCATCTTCCTCAAAAACATCAAAAGCACATTGATAATCGGCCTTTCGATTCCGGTTTCAATCATCTCGACTCTGGTTTTCATGTACTTTAGAGGAACTTCCCTCAACTTGATTTCGCTTTCGGGACTTCTGCTGGGTGTCGGTATGCTCGTTGACAACTCAATCGTCGTTCTCGAAAACATCTACACCCACGCCTCCCAGGGAAAAAGCCCCTTGCAGGCTTCGATAGACGGAGCGGATGAAATGGTCATGCCGGTCATCTCGTCAACCCTCACCTCTGTCTGCATCTTCGTTCCCATGCTGGCCTTCGGAAGCATTCTTGGAGCCATGGGCGAGGCCTTTCTGGACCTGGGCTTTTCAATCAGCGTAGCCCTCATCTGTTCGTTATTCACTTCGATTGTGCTCGTTCCGGTTCTTTCTGCCTACTATCTCAAAGTCGCTCCGAAAAAAGTCGAAGAGGCGGCAAAGACCGAAAAGAGATTCTCTCTCCACAGGGGCTACGGAAAAGCAGTAAGATGGGTGCTCCACCACAAGCTCCTTTCGATTCTCGCCCTCGTCATTCTTTTCTTCGTGGCGATGGGAAGCCTTCCCGGCCGCGGCTTCATTCTCTTTCCTTCAAATCCCGAGTCGCAGGTCAAAGTCACAATGACTCTCCCAAAGGGAACTCCAATCTACGAGACAGAGGAAGAAATCAAGGAGCTGGAGCGGCTGGCTTTGGAAAAGATTCCATTCGTCGAATATTCGAACTACACAGTGGGAGGCAGTACGGCGGCTTCTTCAAACGAGGCTACCCTTCTCCTGTCTCTCACGAAAAAGGAATCCGACAAGGCAAAGGACATTCTCCGCTCATTCTTCCCGACATTCGCCGGTGCGGAATTCGACTTCGAGGCGACCTCAATCGGCTTGAACAGCGGTTCGTCTTCATCAGGAGGCTTCGAGCTTGAAATCCACTGCAACAACCTTGAAAAACTCTCGGCGACTGCGGAAAAACTCGTTTCTCTCATAAAAGAAGACTGCGGCGACATTGTGAACGAAGTCTCAAGCGACATTTCAAACGGACTTCCGCAGGTGAAAATCAGCCTGGACAGGGAAGCCATCAAAAGCCTAGGCCTCAGCATCCAGTCTATTTCCACGGAACTCCGGGCTGCGGTGAGCGGACTTGAAGCCGGAACATACAGCCTTGACGGCGACGACTCGGACATCATCGTGACTCTGGACGAAAGCGACAAACAGAAAGTGAAGGATTTGGAAAAGCTCTTTGTCACCAGCAACTCTGGAAAACGCATTCCGCTTTCTGCCGTGGCGAGCTACGAGGAAGTGACGGCTCCGTCTTCAATCACAAGAAAGAACCAGACCCGCATGACAAAGGTGGTCGCGGTGCCGAAAAATGGCGTGCCCATCACAAGCGTGCAGTCGAGAATCATGCAGATTGTGGGAAACAGTTTCGTGCAGGACGAAGAATTGAGCTTCAAGACTGCGAGCGACATGAGCGACATAATCGAAATGGGAAAAGGCTTCATCGTCATCATAATCATGGCGATGGTTCTGGTCTTCGCAGTCATGGCAAGCCAGTTCGAGAGCCTCAAAGACCCCTTCATCATCTATTTCACGATTCCTCTTTCCTTCATCGGTGTCGCATTGATTTACATGATGACAGGACAGCCGCTTTCGATGATGAGCGTGCTTGGTCTTTTGATGCTGGTTGGCGTAATCGTGAACAACGGAATCGTCCTTGTGGATGCCGCCAACAACCTCCGCAAAAACGGCATGAGCCTTGAAGAAGCCTGCGTGGAAAGCGCGAAAAGCCGTCTGCGCCCGATTCTGATGAGCACCCTCACGACATTGATTTCGCTCGTCCCAATGGCGCTTTTTCCAAGCGAGGGAGCCATGATGATTCAGCCGATAAACCTCACGGTTTTAGGAGGCCTTGGCTTTGGAACGGTGATGACGCTTTTTGTCATGCCGGCGGTGTACTACATTTTCAACGCGAGAAAGTTGAAAAGTCGAATTTGAGCATTTCGTAATTGCAGAAACAAGCTCCCAGCGGGAACCCATAGCCGAATGCGGCAGTACCGCTTCGCGGTGGCTGAGTGCATTCGGCTATGGAACCCCGCTTCCGCTCGTTTCTGCCATTGCACTGTAAAAACTCGACTTTTGACCTAAAAGATTTTATGGAGAATATTATGATGTTTTGTTTTAGAAAGAGACTGATGTTTTTGATGATTGCACTTTCCCTTTTGGGCTTTGTTCAGGCAGAGGAAGCACAGCAGGAGGAAAAGACTCAAAATGCCCAGGCCTATGTTCCGCCTGCGACGAGTTTTCACCCGATGGTTACGATTCTCGGTGTCTATCTGCCGAACAGCGACATGATAGACTTGAAGATTCCATACTTCATGCCCATGGTCCAGGGGCGTTTTTCACACAGGTTCACGGAGTTCAGGAAAAGCCCGGAACTTGAGTTCATCGCGGACGGTGAAATCGCTCCTATCTGGCTCAGGGCGGGCGCGCAGTTCCAGTTCAAGCCACTGCCCTTCCTCACTCTGGGAGCCGGAAGCGACATCGGAACATCGTGGGGATTGAATTTGGGCTTTCTCGATTTGGATTTCATTGGAAGATACGACGGCGAAAAAAACGAGTACGAGTATTTTTCGCCATTCACCCATTGGACATACGACTTCTGGGCGAATGCGGCGGTCAACTTCGACATCGGCTCGCTTGTCACAAAGGGAAAGCAGCATTTCATGGTCGGAGCAAGCTACAAGGCAATCTACAAGGGAATGACGGGAATCGCAAATGGAGAAATCTGGCTGGACAAGGGAATCGGAGAGAACGCGAACGGACTTTCCTACAGCGCAACCGCCACGATGAACTACATCGTTCCGAACAAGTACTTCAACTCCGTGGGGCTTTCGGCGACGGCTTCGGGCTACTATTCGGAATCCTTCTTCGACGAAAAATACAGAATCTCCGACCCGACCTTCATGGATTTGACCTTCACCTTGAACGCCTCGGCTTCAATCGGGCCAAGAAACCGCTTTCTGCTCATGCTTCCAGTTTCTGGGAAAAGGAACTTCTGCGACGATAAAGACCTGAGGCCGATAACGGAGCCGGACGGAAGAAAATGGCAGCTAGACGGAATCATTCTGACTTTCACACACATTTTCTAGGGAAAAGCGGCAGGCAGGGGGTATAATATGGACATGATAAAGATTCTTGTAGTTGAGGACGACAAAGACTTGAACAGGACGATGTGCTCTTTCCTGTCGCAGAACGGATACGAGGCGCAGGGCTGCCTTCTCGCGAACGACGCATACAACACCATGTACAACAAGATGTTCGACCTGATAATCTCCGACATCATGATGCCCCAAATCGACGGATTCGAGTTCGCCTCGACCGTGCGGAAAATAAACCCGACAGTCCCGATAATCTTCGTCACCGCCAGGGACGATTTTTCCGCCAAGCAGAAGGGCTTCGAGGCCGGAATCGACGACTTCATGGTGAAGCCGATTGATTTGCAGGAGCTGCTCCTTCGGATTTCCGCGCTGATGAGGCGAGCGAACATCGCCCAGAGCAAGAAAATCACGGTCGGCTCTTTTTCGATGGACGCTGACGGCAGAAGCGCATCAAACTCCGGGGAGGAAATCAACCTGACGGCGAGGGAATTCAACCTGCTCTACAAACTGCTCTCCTACCCCAAAAAGACCTTCACCCGCGTCCAGCTCATGGACGAATTCTGGGACGCGGATTCCAACGCGACACCACGGGCTGTGGACGTCTACATCACAAAACTCCGCGACAAACTTTCCGACTGCAAGGATTTTGAGATTGTCACAGTCCACGGGCTCGGCTACAAGGCGGTCTTGAAATGAGCGAAGAGAAAAAAAATTTTACATTCAGCGTGTTCTCATTCAGGAACTATGCCTTCGTTTTCCTCGGAGTCTGTATCGTAACCACGGTTTCAATCATAGTCTTTTTCTGGAACGCAAATTTGCCCTTTTCAAAAAAAGTCATCTCTGTTCGCGCGATTGCGGGCTTCATCAATGTCTTCATAATGAGTTTCATCTTCACGCTCATAATCCGCCTTCACAGAAAAATCGAAATCGAACGGCCAATCAAGCAACTTTTGAACGCAACGGAATCCATCCGCAAAGGGGATTTTTCGGTGCAGATTCCAAGGCGCAAGCATTTCAGGAACGAAATCGACGTGGTAATCGACAACATCAACCTGATGGCAAGGGAACTTTCGGGGGTGGAGACGCTCAGGCTGGACTTCATCAGCAATGTGAGCCACGAACTGAAAACCCCTCTCTCGGTCATCCAGAACTACGCCACCATGCTGCAGGAGCCGAAGTTGCAGGAAGAGACTCGCCTTGAATACGCGAAGAGCATCACCGCCGCCAGCCGGAACCTCACGACGCTCATAACGAACATTCTGCGGCTGAACAAGCTTGAAAACCAGCAGATTTTCCCCGAACGAAAGGAATTCAACTTGAGCGAGCAGATAACGGAATGCCTTTTGGATTTCGAGCAGATTTGGGAAGACAAAAAGATTTCCCTTGAAACCGACATCGACGACTCGATTCTGGCGAAGGGGGATTCGGAGCTGCTCTCGCTCGTCTGGCACAATCTTTTTTCCAACGCTTTCAAGTTCACGCCGGAGGGAGGAAAGGTTTCGGTAAGCCTCAAAAAAAGCGGCGGACTCTGCCAGATAAAAGTGAGCGATACCGGCTGCGGCATGGGCGAAGAGACCCAAAAGCACATCTTCGAGAAATTCTACCAGGGGGACAGGAGCCACGCGCAAAAAGGCAACGGACTTGGACTCGCCCTTGTCAAGAGGATTCTCGACATCACCGGCGGAGAAATCGAAGTGCAAAGCAAGGAAGGAGAAGGCAGCAGCTTCACCGTGAGAATCTGAGACGACCGCGCCCCAAAATTCTCAACGAAAAAAAATGAAAGCTCGTTTTCATCTGTATCATATAGAATCGAAAGGGTTTTATTTTCCGCCCGCCCTTCGCTGTCTATTTGTGTTGCATGAAGAGCGAGAAGACTATATTCAACGAGGTTAAAAAATCCGCAGCAATCAGGACTGCCGATTAACTAGAGGTCGTCAACATCGTTGACAAATCAGGCAATTATGGTATATTAAGAATCGTCGGGAGTACCCTTGATAAATCCCATTGGGTTGCCCTAAAGGACTTTAAGCATGAGGGACTTAAAGATTTCGACCTTATAAGCTGTTATGGTTTTTGCCACAACAGCTTTATTTTTTCTTTAGCCAACTTGTTCAAAATCGATTTTCTCCGACATATCAATCCTGTAATGACATCATAAAAATCTCCGTCAGAGTTTGGTTTCAGTTCAATAATACAAGTATGCCCGCCCTCTATTTTTGTCAGCATGAGCCGCTTCCCACTGGAATAGATTTCATCGAAATTATTGCACGTATATTCAATAAAATCTCTCGCATTGTTAAAACCTGCAAAATTCAACTGCGACAATCTATCAGGGCGTTCAATATGCTTTTCACCATAATCACCCAAAGTATCATTGCGTACACCAATCCTAAAACGGATTTTCCCCGCCTGCCTTCCGATAATTTTTGAAATCTCCGGCGAAATCTCTCCAAAATCTTTGCTTCCGTTGGAAGACAGGACATATTCGCCATCATGTTGTACTGGTATATCCATTTTCTTTTCTTTTCCCACCCTTTCCCATTTAGACGGATTGTCAGATACCTTCTTACGTTCTCCGTGCACCGTTCCGACAGGCAAGCCACCTTTTCCAAATTCCCTGTTGAACCGCTCAACCAATGATGTTTTGACAACAAGCATTATATAAAATCTCCATGTTTCAATTCACGCACCCGTGAGGGTGCGACGATATAAAATCTGTAATCAATAATTATAAAAACGTTTCAATTCACGCACCCGTGAGGGTGCGACTCGGGCTGACACATTTCCCCTACCTTTACGAACAGTTTCAATTCACGCACCCGTGAGGGTGCGACGAAAAGCATTAGCACATTTTCGAGCTTCGGAAAGGGTTTCAATTCACGCACCCGTGAGGGTGCGACAAAGCCCTAGACGGTTAAAGCATTTTCAGCATTTCCGTTTCAATTCACGCACCCGTGAGGGTGCGACGTTGTTACAGAGAATAAGGCTGTTTCCGAAATAGTGTTTCAATTCACGCACCCGTGAGGGTGCGACTAAAAATTTTTTTCAGAGTTGTTGACAAAATCTTTTGTTTCAATTCACGCACCCGTGAG
>JAGBIY010000057.1 GCA_017934745.1 Treponema sp.
GTTGCAGAAACAAGCTCCCAGCGGGAACCCGTCCATCAAAACGGCAGTACCGCTTCGCGGTGGCTGAGTGTTTTGATGGACGGAACCCCGCTTCCGCTCGTTTCTGCCATTGCTCTGTGAAAACTCGACTTTCGCCCTTTTCGATTTTATGTTTGTGTCCGATTGCTGATTTAAAAAAACAAAACCCTGAACAAAAAGTTCAGGGTTTAAGTGGAGACGATCGGACTTGAACCGACTACCTTTTGAATGCCATTCAAACGCTCTAGCCAGGTGAGCTACGCCCCCAAAGACAAGAAAAGATGATATGGCATTTTCAAAAAAATGTCAATCAGGCTTCTTCATAAATCGATTCGAATTCGCCTTTTTTCATCACGAAAAAGTCGCCTTTCTCTCCGCGGACAACGTAGTCGCCCACATCCGCAATGATTATCCTCTCGGCGGTCTTCACCTTGAGGATGTGGTCGAGCTGGCCGTCGTTCGTCACGTCGGCGTAGTCGAACATCGCGAACTGCTTTGCGAATTCCTTGAGTTCGCCCTGGTTCTTTCCGTTCCACTGGACGGCTTCGATTGTCTCCTTCCTTCGATATTTCATCTTCTCCTCCCGAAAAAGCGTCCTATCTCGTCAGCTTTCTGTAGACGGTCTTGTGGGGAATCTCGTCTGAAATTCCGAGCACTTCCTTCTTCCATTCGACATATTCGCTCCAGTTGCCCTCGAAGAACTTGACTTCGCTGTTGTTCTCGAACGCGAGGATGTGGGTGCAGATTCTGTCGAGGAAGTATCGGTCGTGGCTAACGACGAGGACGACGCCCGCGAACGACGAAATCGCCTCCTCTAGGCTTCGTGTCGTGGTTATGTCGAGGTCGTTCGTCGGCTCGTCCAGGAGGAGCACGTTTCCGGCTTCCTTGAACATCATTCCCATGTTCAGCCTGTTCTTCTCTCCGCCCGAGAGCACCGAGATTTTCTTGTTCTGATCGGACGAGTTGAAGTTGAACCATGAGCAGTACGCGTGCGAGTTGATTTCGCGCACGGCTCCGTTCACCGCCCTGCCCTTCTCGTCCACGGCTCCGAGCTTCACCAAGTCCGAGCCGCCAGAGAGCGTCTCGTAGACTGTCTTGTTCGGGTCGAGCTTGCTCCTCATCTGGTCCACGTAGACGAGCTTCACCGTGTCACCGATTTTGATTTCGCCGGAGTCAGGCTTCTCCTCGCCCATCGTGCCGTCTGGAAGCTCGACTTTTTGTCCCGCCGCGGTCGCAATCATCTTGAAGAGAGTCGTCTTTCCAGCTCCGTTCGGGCCCACGATGCCGACTACGGCTCCGGCCGGAATGTGGAAGTCCAGATTCTCGAAAAGCACCCTGTCGTCGAACGATTTCGTGAGCTTTTCCGCGTCGATTACGACGCTTCCGAGTCTTGGGCCTGCCGGAATCGAAATCTGCGTGTCCTTGAGCTGGATTCTCTTGGATTCCTCCGCCAAAAGGGCCTCGTACTTGGTGATGTGCTCCTTGTGCTTGGCCTGTCTTCCCTTCGCGCCCGCGTGAATCCACTCAAGCTCCTCCTGCATCTCGCGCTGGCGGACGGAAGCCTGCTTCTCCTCAAGGGCGAGCCGCTTCTGCTTGGCTTCGAGCCATTCCGTGTAGTTTCCCTTGAACGGATAGCCCTCTCCCCTGTCCATCTCCAAAATCCAGCCCGCCACGTTGTCGAGGAAGTAGCGGTCGTGGGTTATCGCGATGATTGTTCCGGGGTAGTCCTTCAGATGCCGCTCAAGCCATGCGATTGTCTCCGCGTCCAAGTGGTTCGTCGGCTCGTCCAGAAGGAGGATGTCCGGTTTCTGGAGGAGGAGGCGGCAGAGCGCCACGCGCCTTCTCTCTCCGCCGGAGAGCACGTCCACAACCTGGTCTCCCGGTGGGCAGCGCAACGCGTCCATCGCAAGTTCCAGATTCGAGTCCAGGTTCCACGCGTCCGCCGCGTCGAGCTTCTCCTGTATTTCCGCCTGGCGCGCGCAGAGCTTGTCGAAGTCCGCGTCCGGGTTTCCGAATTCCTCGTTCACCTTGTCGAATTCCGCCAGAAGGTCGGTTATCGGTTTCACGCCTTCCTTCACGATTTCGAGGACTGTTTTTCCCGGCTCAAGATACGGCTCCTGTTCGAGGTAGCCCATCGTATATCCGTCCAGGAGCTTTGTCTCTCCCGTGTAGTCCTTGTCGATTCCTGCGAAGATTTTGAACAGCGAAGATTTACCCGCTCCGTTCTCTCCAATCACTCCGATTTTAGCTCCGTAGTAGTACGAAATCGAAATGTCCTTCAATACAACTTTTGTTCCATACGCGCGAGAAACGCGGTCCATTGTGTAGATGATTTTTTTGTCGTCGAAAGTTTTAGCCATGGGGAAATTATAGCAGAGGCTTTTGCATAGAAAAAGGAGGGATTCGTGAGCTTTTGTCGCTTCGTCTCCGCCGTGTCCCAAATTCATATCACAAATATTAATTCTGCACTGAAATTCACGTTTACGGTGAGTGGAGTATTGAACGTGTTTTAATTTAATCTTTGTTCATTGTTGAAGAAAAAAGGGTTGAGCCTGCACCGCACAACAAAAAGGCTCTGTCTTAAATTCTACTTCGGCAATCCTAGAATCCGTCCGCAAGTTTTGTGGGCGGATTATTTTTTTTGGGGATTTTCTCATGGTTTCATAATAGAATGTAGGAGGGCGAATGTCGAGTTTTCACAGTGCAATGGCAGAAACGAGCGGAAGCGGGGTTCCGTCAACAAAAACACTCAGCCACCGCGGAGCGGTACTGCCGTTTTTGTTGGCGGGTTCCCGCTGGGAGCTTGTTTCTGCAACTACGGTA
>JAGBIY010000058.1 GCA_017934745.1 Treponema sp.
TGCAGAAACAAGCTCCCAGCGGGAACCCGCCAACAAAAACGGCAGTACCGCTCCGCGGTGGCTGAGTGTTTTTGTTGACGGAACCCCGCTTCCGCTCGTTTCTGCCATTGCACTGTGAAAACTCGACTTTCGCCCTAAAAAAAATGTTGAGAAAACGTAAAATCGCTCTTAAACTGAATTTTACAAAACAAGGAAAACGTACATGACACAGAGAAGCTTCAACTATTATGGATACGCTAGAGACGCGTACTACAGCTGCTCCAGCCTAATCCATTCAATGAACAAGAACCACATACTGATACTGAATTCATGGTTCGCCATAGTGAATGTATTCTACTTGGTATTCTCGTTCTTCAACCTGTTCGGAGCCACGCAGGAGCTTATGCTTTTCTACATGGTCTTCACGGGGATAAGCATTGCGTTCGAAGTGTTGCTCGTGCTCTTTCCATCTTTTGCGGAACGGCACAATTTCTCGACCGTATTCGCCAGCATCACGATTCTGATGACATACGGCATCATCCACTCTGTTTCGCATCCGTACATGCCGGCGACGATGTTCCTCATACTGCTCACAATCGTCTCGGTGTCGTTCATCGGGCGGATGTACTTGATGATAGCGTTGGTGTTCACTGCGGCCATCGCGTTCCTGGTGACCTCGTACAAATTCAAGACTTTTTCCATAGCGTACAGGGACAGCTACAACGTCGCAATCGTGGCGACACTCGCGGCCACACTCCACTACACGTTCCAGAGGATGAGGATAGCGCAGTTCATTCTCTTCCAGAAGGACGAGCAGACGAGGAAGGAGCTTGAGATAAAGTCCAGCTTCGATCCGCTGACGATGCTTTTGAGCCGCGGATATTTTTTCTCGGCCGCGGAGGAGATTGTGCGGCTCGTAAGGGGCGAGAACATGTACCTGTGCCTGCTGGACCTCGACGGATTCAAGGGAATAAACGACACGCTGGGACATCAGATGGGGGACAAGGTGATACAGACTGTGGGGAAAGTGATACTCAGGCTTTTCGACCTTGAAAAAACGGCCAGTGCGTCTCCGAATGGGATTTGACAAGGAACATTCCGATTGCGGGAAGGCTTGGAGGAGATGAATTCATAATACTTCTGAGGATGGAATCGCCAGAGCAGACTGAAAATAAGATGAGGGAGTTGATGGACCGCCTTTCCGAGGTGAAATTCGACGGACTGGACGGAATAAGGACATCGGTCGGAGTGACGGAGATAACGGGAGACGACAGGGATTTGGACGCCGCGTACAAAAGGGCGGACGATGCCCTTTACGAGTCGAAAAGAGCCGGGAAAAACCAGATAACAATCGGCTGAAGCGTTTTGTTTTTAGGAGGACAGACTATGGATTCGATTTCTCTTGCAGAACTTTTTGAAATGGAGTTCGCGGTCAAATACATGTCCCTTGCGGCTTTTTGCCTTGCGGCCCTCGACTTTTTGATAATACTCATGACGCTCTTCATAAGAAGCGATTCGGTCTATGGAAAAATGGCGTACGGACGGCTTTCAAAGATTCTGGTCCTCTCGCTCGACATCGCCTTCGCCGCGGGAGCAACCATCTCGTTCGCAAGCGATTCGCCGTGGATTCCCGGAGTCCTTTCCGTTCTGGCGGGAACGCTCGTATTCACAGTCATGCTCATCTGGGGAATCGTGCAGATGAATGGAGTAAGCGCGGTTTCCATGGAAGTTCTGGAGACTGTGGTCGGAGTGATAGAGGCGGGGGACGAAAACCTCGACGGGCACTCGCTCCATGTGCAGAACCTGACGATGCTCATCTACGACTACCTTCCTCTTGGAATACGAAAATCGATAAACCCGATAAACATGCAGTACGCGTCGCTCCTATTGGACATCGGGAAGCACGGAATCCCAAGGAGCATAATCGACAAGAAGGGCAAGCTCCTCCCCGAAGAAAAGGAACTCATCCAGCGGCACCCCGAAATATGCGTGAAGCTTCTGGAGGGCATTCCATCGTTCAAGAATGTCGCGACTTGGGTGAAATACCACCACGAGAGGGTCGACGGAAGCGGATACCACAAGCTCAAGGGAAGCGAAATTCCGATTGAGTCCAGGATTCTCGCCGTCGCCGACACATACTCGGCAATGACGATGGAACGCTCCTACAAGCCCTACCTCACACACGAAGCCGCAATTGCCGAACTCAGGATAGTCGCGGGAAGACAGTTGGACGCGGCAATTGTAGACATATTCTGTTCGATACCGGCGCAAAAAGTCGCCGAATGCATGGCCGACGCGAAATTGCGGATGAAGAAATACGAGGCAGGCTCGTTCAGATAAATTTGAAGCGAAGGAAGAAACATGTACAACAGAGCAAAAACGATTCACATCGCGCTATTCGCGCTGCCTATTCTCATTTTCATCAACATCTCGTGCATACTGAAATTCAACAAGCCGCACTTCTGCACGGAAAACCCGAAAGCGACACTCTCAATTGCGCTTCGCTCCGGCACATACGCGGATGTCATCTCGAAGTGCCTCCGCGATTTCGAGATGAAGTACGACATAAGGTGCGATGTCGCAGAATTCTCGGAAGACGCGCTGCACAAAGTCGTAACGGAAGACAAGGCAGGCTCATACGACCTCTGCATGGTGGACGGCTCGTGGATGGCGGAATTCACATCGAAGCGCATACTCGCGAACCTGACCGACCTGGGATACGAGCTTGACGAAGACATCATCCCCGCCACGAAAAAAATCTGCTATTCGGACGGCTCGCTCTACCTGGCTCCCTACTACGGAAACGTCTCCGTACTCCTTGTGAACAAGCTGATGGCGAAGGAGGCGGGGTTCGCAATGGAAGAGATAGATTCGATAGAAGACATACAGAAGATATGCGATTTCCAGAAGAAAAGGCACAACCTCGGCTTCATGACAAGGGGCGACACGGAGAACAACATCGTCGTCGACTTTCTCCCGATTCTGCTCGCGCACGGAGGCTGGGTCGTCGACGAGAACAACTCGCCCACAATCGACACTCCCGAATTCAAAAGGGCGATGGAGACATACATGGCACTCATGAAGACCGGCCGAACCGCGAAAAAGGACGACCTCATAGCCGCCATAGCCAACAAGTCCGCGGCGTTCGCCATAGGCTGGCCAGGCTGGTACACACCGACAAGAAATTCCCATATGGACTACATAGCGTTCTCCGGCAAGACGACGAAGGACGGAGCGAGACACAACGCGAGCATCTATGGAATATGGACAATCGGAATTCCGAGATTCAGCAGGAACAAGGAACACGCGAAGAAACTTCTGGAATACCTAATGGACAAGGAAATCCAAAAATCCACGATTCCGTTCGGCGGTGTTCCATGCCGCTACTCTTGCCTGCTGGACGAGGAGACCCTCCATAAATTTCCGCAGTACAAAGCCGTCTGCGAAGCCCTTGAGGGCGGTGTGTACAGGCCGATAATGGAAGAATGGCCGAAATTCTACACGATTCTCGGTTCAGAAATGAAATCGATTCTTAACGGAGAAGAGTCAATCTCCATGGGTCTCTACCAGGCCCAACGAAAACTGGAATCCGCGATGATGAAGTAGTTTGCCGTTGTCCTTTTTGAACAAAGCATTTGCTAATTGGCCGCAAACTCGCTGAGAACCGTTTTACGGTTCTCGCGCATTGTTTTTTAGTTGTCTTTTCTGAACGAAGCACTTAGGTCGAATGTCGAGTTTATGCATACCGTAGTTGCAGAAACAAGCTCCCAGCGGGAACCCGCCCATCAAAACGGCAGTACCGCTTCGCGGTGGCTGAGTGTTTTGATGGACGGAACCCCGCTTCCGCTCGTTTCTGCCA
>JAGBIY010000028.1 GCA_017934745.1 Treponema sp.
ATGGCAGAAACGAGCGGAAGCGGGGTTCCGTCAACAAAAACACTCAGCCACCGCGGAGCGGTACTGCCGTTTTTGTTGGCGGGTTCCCGCTGGGAGCTTGTTTCTGCAACTACGGTATGCATAAACTCGACATTCGACCTTTTATATACGCGAGGTTTTTAAGTATGGCTGATAAAAACAACGAGAATCAGGAGAACTGCACGCACGATTGTTCGAGCTGCGGTTCCGCCTGCTCAAAGAAACAGACGAAGATTTCACTCGGCAAGGGAAGCTCGGTGAAGAAAGTGATAGCCGTCGTGAGCGGAAAGGGCGGTGTCGGAAAGTCGCTCGTCACGACGCTTTTGGCGACCGAGATGAACAAGAAGGGCTACAGGACGGCGATTTTGGACGGCGACATCACCGGCTCGTCGATTCCGACCGGTTTCGGCATGGGCACCGCCGACATCTTCGTGAAGGACGAGATGCTGGAGCCCGCCGTCACGAAAAGCGGAATCCAGTTCATCGGAACGAATCTCCTTCTGCAGCACGAGACCGACCCTCTCGCGTGGCGAGGCGCGAAAATCGCTGGCCAGCTTCTGCAGTTCTGGAAGGACGTCCGCTGGCACGACGTTGACTACATGTTCATCGACACGCCTCCGGGAACGGGCGATGTCTCTCTCACTCTCTTCCAGTCGATTCCTGTGGACGGAATCATCATCGTCTCGACTCCGCAGAGCCTCGTGAAGATGATTGTGGAGAAGGCGATAAACCTCGCCAACTTGATGAACGTTCCGATTATCGGTCTTGTGGAGAGCATGAGCTTTGTGAAGTGCCCTGACTGCGGAAAGGAGATGAGGATTTTCGGAAAGAGCCACGTCGACGAAATTTCCCAGGCTTATGGGCTTCCAGTCCTCGCCCGAATCCCAATCGACGAGAACATCTCGAAGGCTGTGGACGAGGGAAAAATCGAGGACGTGGACGCCGATTTCATGCAGGGCGCAGTCGATTTGATTTCGACGATGATGAAGGCGAAGAAATAGCCGCTTTTTTGGAACTCTTCAGTCGCAGATTCTGTTGTACTTGATGAGTTCCGGGTGGTATTCGAAGTGCATGGTGTCCCAGATGCCCCATTTCCCGCCCCAGATGAAGCCCTCCGATTCGAAAATCTCCACGACTTTCTTGGGGGGCATCCATCTGTCGTCCATCGGCGTGAGCATCCAGTTGTCGCCGTATTTCGACTTTGCCCAGCTCCAGTAGGTCTGCTTTCCGTACAGACGCTTTGGAAGGCAGTCAACCGCGATTCCGTAGCTGTGGAACGATTTCCTGTTCGTGTTCGCTATGACGCGCCAGAAATATGCGTCGGTCGTCGCCAGGCTGTCTAGGAAATTCTTCACTTTCGGGTCGTTTTTCTGCGCGTAGATTTTCTTCTCCACACGCCTTATCGGAGCGATTATGCGTTCGTGCAGCTTCGTCTTGCAGCCGAGGAACGTCGTCTTGACGATTCTGCGCTCGATTTCTTTAGGCGAATATGCGTCGTAGAGGAAGTCGAAGAAGAACATCGCGCTTCCGAGCGAGCTTTTCTGGCTTTCGGTCGTTCCGTAGTCGCGCAGAGCCTCGATTTCCTCTTCCGTAAGCTCCATCGGCTTTTTGAGCGACTTCTCGTATTTGTAGAGAATCGGGAGGTAGCCGTCCATGTCCTTGAGCGCGTCTTCCGGCAGCATTTTGGCGTCCGCCCAATAGAAGACCATGCTCTTGGTCTTCGCGCTCCCCACAGTGACCGGCCGCGCGACTTCGATTCTCCAGTCGTCTTTTCCGTTGTCGTACTCCGCTTCGAATTTCAAATCCGGGTAGCACTCGGCAATCATCGCAAGCCCGCACGGCTTGTGCTGAAACTCCCTCTGCTCCAACTCAAGCGACGACAGCCGAAAAAGTGTGATTGAGAAAAATGCAATCGAAGATAAAAAACTTTTTGAAATATGTCCCATGTTTTTTAGTTGCTTTTCGACCTAAAAATACTCTGTGAAAGCGTATGCGTTGTGGTTGTGGATTGACTCGAAATTCGTGCATTCCACTGAAAAATAGCTGAACGGTTTCTCGCTCTTGAAATTCTTCAAGGCAAGATACACTTCCCGAACGACATCCTCCACGAACCTCGGGTTGTCGTAGGCGCGCTCGGTCACCCACTTTTCGTCGGGTCTCTTGAGCGCGCTGTAGAGTCCGCACGATGCCGAATCCTCCACAGCCTTTATCACATCCTCAATCCAGAACATTCCCGAATTTTGCAGCTTCACCTTGACGATGCCCCTCTGGTTGTGCGCGCCTCTCTCCGAAATCGCCTTTGAGCAGGGGCAGACCGTCGTGACCGGCACGGAGACGGACACGAAAAATTCTTTCTTGTCCGCCTCTACCGAGCCTTCGTATGTGCATTCGTACTTCATGATTCCCGGCGATGCCGTGACAGGCGCGTTTTTCAGCATGAAGAACGGAAAAGTCATCGTGCCGAACGCCTTCTCTGCATCCAGATTCACGCGCATTTCCTCAAGCATCTCAAGGAATTTGTTCATTCCGAGGTTTTCGTGGTGCTTGTGGAAAATCTCGACGAAGCGGCTCATGTGGGTTCCCTTGTAGTCGTGCGGAAGGTTCACGAACAAGTCTATTCTTGCCGTGGTCGCCTGTGTTCCGCGCTCCTTGTCCAATACCGTCACAGGATATTCGAGGTCCTTTATGCCAACTTTCTTGAGGGGAACTTCCCTCGTGTCCACCGTGTTCTGAATGTCAATCATTTTTCCGAACTTCTACCTTTTTGGATTGATTTATTGAATTATTCCCGCCTTTCTCTCCGCAGACTCAAGCGTGTTGTAGATGAGCATGGCGATTGTCATGGGGCCGACTCCGCCCGGAACCGGCGTGATGAAGCTCGTCTTCTCCTTCAAGTCGTCGAAGTCGCAGTCGCCAATCAAGCGGAAGCCGGATTTTTTTGTCGCGTCTGGAATTCTGTTCACTCCAACGTCGATTACGACCGCTCCGTCCTTCACCATGTCCTTAGTGAGCGTGTGCGGATGGCCGGAAGCGACGACCACGATGTCGGCGTTCTTTGTGAACGAGCCGATGTCCTTCGTTCCCGTGTGGCAGATTGTGACCGTGCAGTTCGTCTCTTTCCTGGAAAGCAGAATCGAGACCGGCTTTCCGACGATGTTGCTCCTGCCGATGACGACCGCGTGCTTTCCCGAAGTCTCGATTCCCATCTTCTGCAGAAGGACGATGATTCCGTGTGGCGTGCACGGCAAGAATCCCGGACGGCCAATCACCATGTTTCCGACCGAGACCGGATGGAAGCCGTCCACGTCCTTCGACGGGTCGATTGCCATTATCACCTTGTCCTCGTTGATGTGCTTCGGCAGCGGAAGCTGCACCAGAATGCCGTGCACCGAGTCGTCCTTGTTGAGTTTGTCGATGAGCGCGAGAAGCTCTTCCTCCGTTGTGCTTTCAGGAAGGTCGCAGCTCTTGTCCACCATGCCTGCCTCCGCCAACGCCTTGCGCTTCCCCGTTACGTAAGAGACAGAAGCCGGGTTCTGCCCCACGAGAATGACGGCCAGACACGGATTGACACCTTTCTCCTTCAAAGCTTTGACTTTCTCGGCGACTCCGCTCCTGACTTCCTGGGCAATCGCTTTTCCGTCGATGATTGTTGCGCTCATTTTTGCACCTCTTTTTGACCTCTGTGTTTTGTGGGGCTTTCTGGATTGTAACCTTCAAGAATCTGTTCTGATTTCCTTTTATGTTGAAAGTATCAGTCCAAAAAGCTATATTGTGGTTTTCAATCTATCTGATTTTTCGCAAAAATACTATTAAAAACCAATTGAATATGGGGAATCTCAAAATGTCAAATCTTGGAAAAATAGACATCAAACGCCTGACAAAGAAACTGTGCGCATGTTTCGTCACGGCGTTTTTTTGTTGCGCCGCATTGTCCGCCGAAGCCGGAGACGACTACGACGACGGAACCGATAGCATAAAGTCGGCTTCCTCGTCGAACTTGAACGAGGTGGGCGACCAGTACATAAAAATCGGGCTTATGGTCACGAAGCCGCTCAATTTCGACGGAACCCTCCTCCTCGGAGGCGCGGGCGAACTTGGCTACCACCGCTTCATCACCCCGAACCTCCTTTGGGGAATCGACGTCTCGTTCGGCTACAATCCCACAATCGGAGAGAACATCTTCACCTACGTTCCGCTCACTTTTGGAATGACATACCAGCCGACCATAAAGAAAATCGAAATTCCGCTTACGGCGAGCGTGGGGCTAGCGATGGAGAACTATCTGAGCAAGACGTATTTCCCCGGCCTTGCGTTGAAGGGGGGCGCGGGCGTCTTCTACCGGGCGACACCGTCTTGGTCTTTCGGAGTCGAAGGCCAGTTCATGTTCCTTCCGCAGTGGTACAGCAATCCCGACTACAATGACTACGGACTTTTTGGTTCTGTGGAGTTGGCGGCCAGGTACCACTTCTGATTTTTCGGCGATGTTTTTTATGGAGAATTTCTGATTATGAAAAAACTGTTTGGATTGTCTCTCATCCCCCTCCTGTTTTCGCTTTTTTCCTGCCAGGAAGTCATTTTCGATGAGATTAGAAAGGAAGTCGAGTTGGAGGACGCTGACATCTCCGGAGACGTGAAGTCGCTTGTCCGTTTCGGCGACTACATCTACCTGCAGAACGGAAACATTTGGAGAAAAACTTGGTCTTCCGAGACCGCGCACGGCTGGGAGAAGACGGCGAAGCCTTCCGCGAGCGCGGATTATCTCTACATAAACAAGCTTGCCGCCGACTCGACCTATCTCTACGCGCAGATGACACTGTTCGACGAGGACACGATGGACGACGGCGAGATAGAGTCGCAGGGCTGCCAGCTCTTCTATTCTTCCGACGGAGAGACTTGGGAAGGGCCTGTCGAGTTCACGAATTCGGAAGGGGAGGCGGTCTCCACAATCACGAGCGGCTGCCTCTCGATTTTCTGCACCAACGCCCCAAAAGAGGCGAACAGGAAAGCCTACGCGAAATTCTACGATTCGACAGACTCCTCGTACACGGTTTATGAACTGAACGGAAGCTCCGCCTCCGCTTTGACGACGATTTCATCAAGTTCTGATGAGTCATACAAGGCGTGCTCGACGACACCAGCTTATGACACAAAGTCGTGCGCATACTTCAACGGCGAGGTCTATTTCTCCTCCGCTTACTCCATGACGACAGACGAGTCCGTTTCCTACACGAAGACCGAAATCGACACTGACGGAACCGAAGTGGAGACGACTGTGGGCGAGGACAAGGACGCTACGATGCTCTTCTATGCGGACAGCGACACGGTGTACTTCACGATGGACGGAACTTTCTCCGACTACGCGACGATAAACACGGCTTATGAAACTTCGCTCTCTGCCAACTATGTCGACTGCGACTGCTCCACAATCCGGTCGATGACGGTGACGAAGGACTACCTCTATCTTGGAACGGACGACGGAATCGAGCACGTCCAATTGACTTCATACACATCCAAATCCACTGATTCTGAAGGAAATTCGACTACGACAATTATTCCATCCGCTGGAACGAGCGACTTCAGCACGAACGCGGACTCGACGCTCTCCTCATACTACGAAGTCCGCTGCGTCCTTGCGGTGAGCAATTCTCTTCCCGAAAGCGAAGGCGTGATATACGGAACCACGATATTCTCAGGCTCCTCCTCAAGCTCTTCCGCCACGCAGGAGAACTGCGGACTTTGGGCCTACATTCCAAGCCGCGGCAAGTGGAACAGGGAATAAGGGCGTTCCGCGAAGGCATTTTTCTGATTTTTTCGGCCACTTTTTCGGTGGCCATTTTTTTTGATTTTTGGAGAAGAAAAGATGGACTTGTTTGATTCCGCCGAAAAAGAGAACGGCCGCGAGCCTTTGGCGTCGAGAATGCGGCCGAGGAACCTGGACGAATACGTGGGGCAGGAGCACATCGTCGGGAAGGGGAGGCTACTCCGGCGCGCGATTCAGGCCGACCAGCTTTCAAGCGTAATCTTCTATGGACCGCCGGGAACGGGAAAGACGACGCTGGCGCGCGTGATTGCGAACCACACCAAGTCGAATTTCCTCACGCTCAACGCCGTTCTGACAGGAATCGCGGACATTCGGGAAGCGATAAAGAACGCGGACGACTGGAAGAAACTCTACGGAAAGCGCACGATTCTTTTCGTGGACGAAGTTCACCGCTGGAACAAGGCGCAGCAGGACGCGCTTCTTCCGTGGGTGGAGAACGGCACTTTCATCTTGATTGGTGCGACCACGGAGAATCCGTTTTTCGAAGTGAACAAGGCTTTGGTTTCAAGAAGCCGCGTCTTCCAGCTCAAAGGGCTTTCGTCCGAGGATTTGATGAAGGCGGCGAAAAACGCCCTTTCCGACAAAGTTCGCGGATACGGCCGCTGGAAAGTCGTGTTCGAGGAGGGCGCGCTTGAGCATCTCGTGGAGACTGCGAACGGGGACGCGCGAAGCCTTCTGAACGCGCTTGAGCTTGCCGTGGAGACCACCCCCGAAAAATGGGAGCCGCCGGAGGGAAGCGAAATCTACATATCCAAAGAGACCTGCGAGGAGTCAATCCAGAAAAAAGTCGTCCTCTACGACAAGGACGGAGATTACCACTACGACATAATCTCGGCTTTCATAAAGTCGCTCCGCGGCCGCGACCCGGACGCCGCGATGTACTGGCTCGCGCGCATGGTTCGTGCGGGCGAGTACCCGGAATTCATCTTCCGGCGCATGTTGATTTCAGCATGCGAGGACACGGGACTTGCCGACCCGCACGCCATTTCCGTGGTGGAAAGCTGCGCCTCCGCGTTCGAGAGGGTGGGGCTTCCCGAAGGGCGCTACTTCCTCGCGCACGCGGCGTTGTATTTGGCGACCGCCCCAAAATCAAACTCAAGCATGGCCTTCTTCGACGCGCTCTCCTCCGTGGAGAAAGAGGACGCTGAAGTACCCGACCACTTGAAGGACGGAAACCGGGACGCGGAAGGCTTCGGGCACGGGCAGGGCTACATGTACCCGCACGCGTACCGCGACCACTGGGTCGCCCAGCAGTACCTTCCCGACGCGCTTGTGGGGCGGGTTTTCTACACGCCCACCGACCAGGGCTACGAAGCCAAGATAAAGGACGAAGTGCTCAACAGGCGCGAAATCCAAATCTCCGCGATTCTTGAGAACATCGGAAGCTCTCCGCTCGACTCTAAGGCGAACCTTTGGGAGGAGACAGTCTCGGCGCACAAGGGAAATCTCACTTTCACTCCAAAAAACGACGAGAAGGAATCCGCTTTGGACAAGGCTGACAAGTCGTGGAGAAGCAGGCTCGACTCGAACAGGGCTGAAGTGCTTTCGACGATTCGCGACGAGATGATTCGGCTGGCGGACTTGAAGAGGCACAGCCGCTCGTTCATCGTGGACGCGGACGACGGGCTTCTTTTGTGGCAGGTGCTCAGGAAGACCCCGGAGGGCGCGACATACGGGCGGTGCAGGACGGAAGAGGGAAAGACGATTCTCGAACAGTACGGAAGCACTTTGGACGAACTCGACAAGCCCATTCTCTTCACCGGGAAAATCGGAAGCGAAATTGAAAGCGAAATCGAAGCCGACGTGGTTTTCATGCGCGACCCGTTCAGAAAAATCGTAGACGCGATGGAATTCTGCGTGGAAGACAAGTGCGGCTTGAAAGCGGACGCTCTCTCCAACGCCAGAATCGTCTTCTCCCAGCGGATTCCGAAAAACGGACAGAGGATAAGCTCGTTCGTGGAAAAAATCTGCGACAAAAAAATCGTGGAGAAGATGAAAAAGGCGGAAGCTAAAATCTACTCAAAAGAAAGCGAGCTTTTTTCCTGGGACGGCGAAGCGATATCCGAGGCTCTCAAAAAACTCGGATTCAACGTAAAACACGAGGCGAAAATCGTTGAGGAGAAAAGGCGGGTCTCCGAGGCTGAAATCGACAAGTGGTTCGACAGTGAAAAATCCGCCTACGGCAAGGCAGTCTTCGAGGAACTGGGAGACGACATGGAAAAGTTGAAGAGGGCGATGACAGAACTTTCGAGGAAGCAGCTTTTTACATGGAGGAGCGAAATCGAATTCTTCATCGTGCAAAAAAGAGACAATCAAGGACTGATTTCTGAATAAAGAATGTGGTAATATCTCTGTATTCGGTGTTGAAATGAAACAGAACGCCGGGTACAGGAGTTGAAAAAATGAATTTTATTTTCTTAGGACCACCAGGAGCCGGAAAGGGAACATTGGCGAAGGAAGTCGCCGCCGCTTACGGAATCCCGCACATCTCCACAGGAGACATCTTCCGCGAGAACATCAAGAACCAGACGGAGCTTGGAAAGAAGGCAAAGGCGATAATCGATGCCGGCGGACTCGTCTCCGACGAAATCACAATCGGACTCGTTAAGGACAGGCTCTCGAAGGACGACACCAAAAACGGCTACATCCTTGACGGTTTCCCGCGCACGATTCCACAGGCCGAGGCTTTGGAGACATTCGCAAAAATCGATGCCGCCGTGAACTTCGACATCGAGGACAATGCGGTCGTCGACAGGCTCGGTGGAAGAATCTGCTGCAAAGAGTGCGGTCAGATGTACCATGTGAAGAACAACCCGCCGAAAGTCGCCGGAAAGTGCGACAAGTGCTCGGGCGAGCTCTACACGCGCGACGACGACAAGCCGGAGTCAATCAAGCACAGGCTCGAAGTCTACAGGGAGTCTACGGCTCCTCTCATCGACTTCTACAAGGCGAAGGGCAATCTCGTGGACGTTGACGCGAAGCCGGCTCCGGAGAAAGTCTTGGAAGAGTTCAAGTCGAAATTTCCGAAGAACTAAGCGAAAATAGGTCTGTTCGGAAATCCCATGTTCCGGGCGGATTTTGAGACCCGCTTTTTGCAGGTCGATTCAGCCTGCCTGGAACTGGAGTTTCAGCCTCTTTTCCAGGCGGCATTGGAGAGTTAAAAAAGTGAAGAAAATCCTTACCGCATCGGCAAACGAAGAGGTCGTGTCGACGATAAAAAAGACGTGCAAGACTTATTCGTCGTATTTTGAATGCGACATCTACTCGGACACGGAACAGGTCATAAACTACATAGACTACGAAATGCCGGAAATCAAAGTGATAGATTTCTCGTCGGCATCGATAGACGGCTACCGCATACTCGCGGCGATAAATTCCGACCCCTGGCTCCACTACGGCGGAATAATCGCGGTCTGCAAAAATGCGGAGCAGGTGCAGGCGATAGAGGAAAGGAAGGACTCGAACATCCTGATTGTCTGCACGGTCAAGAATTTCATGCACCAGTTTTCAAGAATCCTCCGAATATTGTGGCAGAACCAGCAGTTCCTATTCAGCCGCGGAATGCAGGACATCGTTGGCGGCCAGGAATCTGGAAGCTTCGTGAGCGGAAACGACCCGATGGACATCCGCTTCTACTCGAACTTCCTCGTGAACTACCTCTACAACACGAACAGGATAAACGACGAGGAGCGGTTCAACTTGCAGATGGCGATGATGGAGCTTCTGACGAACGCGCTTGAGCATGGAAACCTCGAAATCTCCTACGAAGAGAAGACCGAATGGATGATGAACGGCGGCGACATGATAGAGCTTTTGGCGCAGAAGGCCGCAATGAGCGAATTCATGGACAGGAAAATCTACATCGAATACCAGATTGGAAAACTCACCAGCAAATTCGTCATCCGCGACTGCGGCGACGGATTCGACTGGAGGAAGATACTCAATTCAAAGGCGGACGACACGGAACTTCACGGACGCGGAGTGGGGCTTTCGGCGAGCCTCGTGCAGAACCTCACCTACAACGAGAAGGGGAACGAGGTCACGTTCGAGATAAAGAACATCGTGAACAAGACGAACAACGTGCCGGGAATCATGAAGCCGTTCGAGGCTGTGAAATACACGGACAAGCAGGTGGTCTGCCTTGAGCACGAGGAATCGAACGACCTCTTCTTCATCGTCTCCGGGCGTTTCGCGGTCTATTCTGGAAGGAAGCTCGTCTCGGTCCTCACCCCGAACGACATGTTCATCGGCGAGATGGCGTTCCTCTTGAACGACAGGCGTTCTGCGACCGTGCTGGCAGTCGGGAACTGCACCCTCATCAAGATTCCAAAAGCGGCGTTCCTCTCGCTCATCAGAAGGAATCCGCACTACGGCATCTTCCTGTCGAAAATGCTCGCCCAGAGGCTGCAGAAACAGACACAGAAGACGATTCAGCTTTCAAAAAGGCTGACGGATACTGAATAAATCCAAACGATATTCAACAAATAGGAGAAATATGTCCCTCAATCATAAAGAAATCGATTTGATTCTCTCGGAGCTTGAACTTTCGGGAACGTTCGTGCAGGACATCGTGCAGCCGAATTTCGATTCGATAGCGATTTACACTTTCAAGCCGGGCGTTCCGAAGACGGTTTTCGTCTGCCTTGCCGGAGGCGAATGCAGAATCCACGAAACTCGGAAGAAAATCACCAAGAACGAAAAGCCCCTCCGCTTCAACGAGCTTTTGAAGTCCAAGATAAAGGGCGCGAGAATCACATCGTGCGCCCAAATCGGAAGCGAGCGAATCGTGAAGATGACGATTGAGAGGGCGGGCGCGATAATCGTGATGCCAAAGGCGCAGTCGAAGCTCCAGAAAATCCAGGACGCGAAGGGCGGCATTCCTCACGACGCTCCGACAGCCGACGAATCCGACAACACCGAGCGGTACAACCTCTACATCCGCCTCTGGTCGAACGCCGCCAACATTTTCCTCTGCGACGAAGAAGACACCATAATCGACTCGTTCTACAGGCGGCCAGCGAAGGGCGAGATGACGGGCGAGAAATTCGTGCTGCCGGAAGCGAAACTCGGCGGAAAGACATTCGAAATCCGAGATTTTGCTGAGACGGAAGCGAAGCTTCTTGAGGAGCAGGCGAAGCGGGGATATTCAAGGAAAATCACGTTCAACGAAAAAGTCGAGGCGTTCTATTCTGAATCGGCGGCGAAAACTTCGCTTGAGTCCCTGCTTGAGACCGCTGAAAAATGGTACAACACCCACAAAAGCCGACAGACAGCCGCGCTTGAGAAACTCTGTGGAAAAAAAGCGGAATTTCTGAACGCTTCTACGCTGAAGCATTCTGGCGACCTGATTCTCGCCTATTCGTACATGATTGATTCCTCCGGCGACGGCGCGAATTTCATCGAGGTGGAGGACTGGGAGAACGGAAACGAGAAGGTGAAAATCCGCATCGACCCGAAAAAGTCGGCGCAGGAGAACGCTTCGGATTACTACGAGAAGTACAAGAAATCGACGAGCGGGCTTGAGAAACTCGAATACGACATCAGCATCGCGAAAAAGTCGATTGAAGACTTGGACAGGCAGTACGCGCAGATGGTCGCCGAGAAGAACCCGATAAAACTCGAACAGATTCTGAGGAAGAAGCAGACACCAAAGCAGCTGGAGAAAAAGTCGCATCCGGGTTTGGACTACCAGATAGACGGCTGGCAGATAATCGTGGGCCGCGACGCCGACGAGAACGACGAGCTTCTCCGCCACAACGTGCGCGGCTCCGACATGTGGCTGCACGTCCGCGACTATTCCGGAGGCTACGTCTTCATAAAGAACCGGCCGGGCAAGACTGTTCCGCTCGAAATCCTTTTGTACGCCGGAAATCTTGCTGTATACTATTCAAAAGCCCGTAAAAACGGCAGCGCGGACTTGTACTACACCCAGGTCAAGCATCTCCGCCGCGCCAAGAACGGCCCGAAAGGATTGGTCCTTCCGACGAACGAAAAGAACCTTTTCATAAAACTCGACGAATCCAAATTGCGGAAACTCGAAGAGATTCAAAAAGGCATAGAACTTTAAAATTGCTGATTTTTTCTTCATGGAGGTGAACTATGAATGATGAATTGAAATCTCTATATTCCTGGTTTGATATAAAAAGAGATGAAATTATCGAGGGGCACAGAAACGAACGTGTTTTGATATCCAATAATGAAATTCTTGGATATTATCCCGATGAAAAAACTGCTGTTGAAGATGCCAAAAAGCAAGGTTTGGAACTTGGCAATTTCCTAGTTCAGCGTTGCATATCAAAAGAAGAAGAACTTCAAATGTTCGAGAACATAGGAGTGTGAGACTAAATTTTATATTTGGGCTAAAGTCGAGTTCTTACAGTAAAATGGCTGAAACGAGCGGAAGCGGGGTTCTACTCATGAAAACACTCTGCCACCGCGAAGCGGTACAGCCGTTTTCATGAGTAGGTTCCCGCTGGGAGCGCGTTTCTGCAACTACGAATGTGCATAAACTCGACATTGGACTAATTTTTCTTAAATTCGCTGATTTTTTCTTCATGGAGGAAGGGGAAATGAGAAAACACGGATTGTTTTTGATTTTGATGCTTGCGGGCGTTCTCTCGTTCGCGCAAAATTTCGACGTTTACCTCGCGCGCCTCGACTATTACACTAAGGCCGATGTCGTTCGCTCAAGGGATTCCATGCAGATTTGGGACTGGCTAAAAAGCCACGCATCCTCGCGCGACAAGGACTTTGCCTATGTGGCATGGTGCGACCTCGACGGAAATTTCATGTCGGACGTGAGTTCTTCATCGAACGTGGCCGACAAGGATTTTTGGAAGGCGATTATGCTGGAGGGCAAGGACTCGTTCGTGAGCGGAAGCGTCTATTCCGACGAGTTGATGGAGAACGTCTTCTACGTCTGCCAGGCCGCCAAAGTGTACGGAAGCGCGGTCGGTTTCTTCTGCGCCGTCGTGAGGAATTCTACGGTGAAGGCTTCTTTTTCCGCGGAAATCCCAATCGGGGAAAATCCGTCTGGAAGTGCGGCGGAAAAGGCGGACGATGAAACTTCCACCGGCATCGACTCCGCCGTTGGCTCTGATTCTGAGAAAGAGAAGACGATATCGATATTCGGAAAGGAAATCGGCCTTTACAAGCTTTCGTTCTGCCTGATGTCCGCTCTTTTTTCGCTGTCGCTGATTCTCTTCGTCCTCTCAAACGCCGACTACAAGAAAAAGATTGGAAAGTTGGAAAAGGAAAATGGGAAATTGAAAGTTGAGAATGGAGAGGGGAAAATTGAAAGTGGAGAGGGGAAAATTGAAAGTGGAGAAGGGAAAACGGAAAATGGAAAGCGGAAAATTCAGAATGGAGAGTTGAGAGTTGAGAATGGAGAAGTGAAAGTTGAAAGTGGGAAGGGGAAGGTTGAAAATGGTGAACTGAAAGAGGAAAGTGAAAATCGGGATTTGCGTGGTGTCGTGGAGGCTCTTTCCGAAAAGAAAAGGGTTGTCGAGGCGGAGCTTTTGGCGGTCGTGGAGGAAAGGGAACGCATGAAGACAGAACTTTCTGAGCTTGCGAGCGAGAACGAGAGAATTTCCGAGGCTCTGCGCGTCGCCGAAGAGAAGTGCGTGATGGCTGAGCGGGAGGTTTCTGCGCTGTCGAATAAGGTGCGGGAATGCGAGAGCGAGAGCGCGCGGAAGGACGACGAGCTCTGCGCGTTGAAGGCGAAAACCGAAGCGATGAGCGAAAATTCCGCAAAAATCGGGTCGTCGTTCGGCGTACTTGAGGAGAAGGCGCAGGCTGGAATCGAGAAGCAGGGCGCGGTGAACGAGCAAATCTATGAAATCGAGCGGGAGTCGAAGGCGCTGCAGGAAGCGAATTCCGTAATTTCTGGAATCGCGGAGATGACGAATCTTTTGGCGATGAACGCGGAAATCGAGGCGGCGCACGCGGGCGAGGCCGGAAAGGGATTCTCCGTCGTCGCGAACGAAATCAGGCGGCTCGCGGAGGATTCTGGCGAGCAGTCGCGTAGAATCGGCGAGCAGCTCTCTAAAATCACCCGGACGATAGAGGAAATCGTCTCGTCCTCAAAACTCGCGAGCGACGCGCTGGAGGACGTCTTCAAAGAAATCGACTGCACCAACAAAATAGTGAAAGAACGTGTTTTTTAGAACGAACGCCTTGCGAATCTGTAAAAGAAGTTTCTCATTTGCTAAAATGGGAGCATGTATCGAATTTATGTTGAAAGAAAGCCTGGCTTTGATGCCGAGGCGACTCGTATTTTTTCTGAAATCTCCGGATTTCTTGGAATCAGTGGTGTGACGAAAGTCCGCTATTTGAATCGCTACGATATCGAAAACACTTCGGACGACGTTTCGGCGATGGCTGCGAAGAGGATTTTCTCGGAACCACAGAGCGATGTCGTTTCCGAGAAAATCGACATTCCTTCCGGCGATTCCGTCATCGTCTGGGAATATCTCCCCGGACAGTACGACCAGAGAGCCGACTCGGCGGAGCAGTGCCTGAGCCTTCTTCGCGAGGCGTTGAAGGATTCCGTGAAAGTCGGAACCGAGCCTCCGCGTGTTCGGTGCGCGAAAATCGTCATTCTCTCAGGTTCCGTTTCGGCAAGCGACGTGGAAAAAATCCAGAAGTACCTCATAAACCCGGTCGATTCGAGGCTCACGGACGAGAAAATCCCGGAGACTTTGGAGATGAAGGCGGACGTTCCTGCCGACATTCCGGTTGTCGAGGGCTTCATCAAATTCAACAAAAAAGAGCTTGAGGAATACAGGACGAAGATGGGGCTTGCCATGGACTTGGCGGACATCGAGTACCTGCAGAAGTATTTCAAATCGGAAAAGCGCGACCCGACCGAGACCGAAGTCCGCGTTCTGGACACGTACTGGTCAGACCACTGCCGCCACACGACTTTCAACACAGTCCTCAAGGACATAAAAATCGAGAAGGGCCCGTACAAGAAGCTCTTCGAGCAGTCGCTCAAGAACTACGAGGCCATGCACGCCGATGTCTATCAGAAGCGCAAGGACAAGCCGCTCACTCTCATGGACATGGCCACAATCGGCGGAAAATATCTGAAGAAGCACGGTCTCTTGGAAGACATGGAAGTTTCTGCCGAGAACAACGCCTGCTCAATCTACATCGACGTTCACTACACGACAGGCGAGCCTACAGAGCGCTGGCTTTTGATGTTCAAGAACGAGACCCACAACCACCCGACCGAAATCGAGCCGTTCGGAGGCGCCGCGACTTGTATCGGTGGTGCCATCCGCGACCCTCTTTCTGGCCGCTCATGGGTATACCAGTCGATGAGAATCACAGGCGCGGGCGACCCGACGGTGCCTCTTTCCGAGACTCTCCACGGAAAGCTTCCGCAGATGAAAATCGTCCGAGAGGCCGCGCAGGGATTCAGCTCATACGGAAACCAGATTGGACTTACGACGGGCCAGGTCGTTGAAGTCTACGACCCGGGCTATGTCGCAAAGCGCATGGAGCTTGGCGCGGTAATCGCCGCGGCCCCAGTCGACACTGTAATGCGCGAGGAGCCGGAGAACGGCGACATCATCGTCTTGGTCGGTGGCGGAACTGGCCGCGACGGAATCGGAGGCGCGACAGGCTCCTCGAAAGTCCACACTGAAAAATCGGTCACCACGGCGGCCGCCGAAGTCCAGAAGGGAAACGCCGTTGAGGAAAGGAAAATCCAGCGTCTGTTCAGGAATCCCGCCGTCTCAAAAATCATCAGAAGGTGCAACGACTTCGGAGCGGGCGGTGTTTCCGTTGCCGTCGGAGAACTCGCTCCTGGACTCGACATCAACTTGGACAACGTGCCCAAAAAGTACGACGGCTTGAACGGAACCGAGCTTGCGATTTCAGAGTCGCAGGAGAGAATGGCGGTCGTCGTCAGGAAAAGCGACGTGGAGAAATTCATCGCCGCCGCGAACGCGGAGAACTTGAACGCAGTCGTTGTCGCGACCGTCACCGACACGAACCGCCTCGTCATGAAGTGGCGCGGAAAGACAATCGTCGACCTCGACAGGGTGTTCCTCGATTCTGCTGGAGCCGAGCACACTGCGAAGGCCACAATCGAATCTCCAAAAGAGCAGCGTGAATCTCCTCTCGTGAAGCCTTTGGATTCTGTCGCGAAAGTCTTGGGAAAATGCGCTTCCGCCACTGGAGAGTCCGCTTCCGAGCGTCCTACGGCGGAGCAGATAAAAGACGCTTTCATCGCGAACATCGGCGACTTGGCCTGCTGCTCCCAGAGGGGCTTGGGCGAGAGGTTCGACGGCTCAATCGGTGCCTCCACTGTCCTCTTCCCTTACGGAGGAAAATATCAGGGAACGCCGGAAGCCGGAATGGCCGCGAAGATTCCTGTCCTTTCACCGCGTGAAACTTCGACCGTCAGCTTGATGGCCTACGGATTCGACCCGCGCGTGGCCGATTGGTCTCCGTGGCACGGTGCGCAGACCGCCATCATGTCTTCTTTGGCGAAAATCACCTGCATCGGCGGAAAGGCGACGACTTCCCGCATGAGCTACCAGGAATTCTTCGGACGCACTGTCGATGAAAAGACTTGGGGCTATCCCGCGGCCGCGTTGCTCGGCTCGGTGGACGCCCAGAGGGAAATGGGCTGCGCCTCAATCGGTGGAAAGGATTCGATGTCGGGCACTTTCGAGCACTTGAACGTTCCGCACACGCTCGTCTCTTTCGCTGTCGCGCACGACGAGGCCGAAAACGTCTGCTCAGGCTCTTTCAAGAAGGGCGGAGACCACCTCTTCCTCGTGAAGGTTCCGTACAACGAGGACTTGTCGCCGAACTGGGATGTCTTCAAGCAGAACACGGACGAGCTTTACGAATTGAACAAGGCCGGAAAAATCAAGGCGATGTATCCAGTCGGAGCGGGCGGAATCGCCGAGGCCGTCACGAAGATGGCTTTCGGAAACAGAATCGGCTGCCAGCTCACTGCGATTCCTTCAAGCTGCACGGCGCAGGGCTTCCACTCGAACGTCGTGGACTGCATCGCCGATTTGTTCACTCCGCTCTACGGAGCCATCATCGTGGAAACCGAGGACGACAAATTCGACATCAACGACAAATTCGTGAACACGACTGTCGTGAAAATCGGAAACACGCAGAAGGACCCGATTATCTCGTTCGCAATGACAGGCTTGAACCCGCTTCCGTTCGTGGACATCCAGCTTTCGGATTTGGAGAATGCGTGGGAATCGAAACTCTCGAAAGTCTTCCCTCCGGTTTCGGATGTCAAAATCAACAAAGAATTGCCAGATTTCGCCAAGGCTGAGCACTCGTCACTCATCGAGGCAAGGAAGACATTCACCGTCGCTGATTCTTCAAAGGCGAAGCCGAAGGTCATAATTCCGGTCTTCCCCGGCACGAACTGCGAATTCGACATGGCGCGCGCCTTCAATCTCGCCGGAGCCGATTCGAAGATTTTCGTCTTCAGAAACAGGACTCCGAAGGACTTGGAAGAGTCGCTCATCGGCTTGCAGAAGGAAATTTCAGACTCGCAGATTCTCGCTTTCGCGGGCGGATTCAGCGCGGGCGACGAGCCTGACGGCTCTGGAAAATTCATCGCGAACGTAATCCGCGAGAAGAGAATCGCCGACGCCGTGACAGCCCATCTTGAGAAGAAGAACCTCATCGTGGGAATCTGCAACGGCTTCCAGGCCCTCATCAAGACAGGCCTCGTTCCGTTCGGAAAAATCATGGAGCCGAGCGAGGACATGCCTACGCTGACCTACAACAACATCCACCGCCACATCTCGCGCGTCGTCAGGACTCGCATGGTGAGCGCGGCCTCTCCGTGGGCGTTGGACGCTTCCGTTCTGGACGCCCGCCCGCACTACATTCCTGTGAGCCACGGCGAGGGACGCATCGTAATCAGCGACGCGCTCGCGAAGGAGCTTTTCGAGAACGGTCAGGTCTACAGCCAGTACTGCGACGAGAACGGAATCCCGACGATGGTGGAGCCTGACAACCCGAACGGCTCTGCGTACGCAATCGAAGGTCTCACTTCCCCGAACGGTCTCGTCCTCGGAAAGATGGGGCACTCGGAGCGCACTGTCGGAAACGGCAAACTCGGCTCGTCCGCTGACCTCATAAAGAACATCGCAGGCGACCCGCTTTCCGAAAAGAGCGGAAACTCTTGCCAGAACCTCTTCGCCGCCGGCGTGAGGTACTTCGGCTAAGCGTTTTTGGATTTTTGAGAATCTGAACAACAGCCGCGTGGATTTTGAACCGACCGATTCGAGTCCGCACGGCTTTTTTTTGTTGATTTTCACGATTGGTTGAGCCGGCTTCCGACTATTTTGTAGATTTCCAGCTTGTCGCGTTTTCCTATTCCCCAAATTTCCACAATCTCGACTTTTTGCGGGGAGAGCAGGCGGTAGACTATCCGTATGCTTTTGTTGCAGGCATACAGTTTGTAGAACCCGCTCAGGTTCACGTTGTTTTTGTTTCCAAGTTCGGCACCGGCGAAAGGATTCGTCTTGAGCTTCTCTATCTCCTTGTTCACGGGTTTCCTCACGCTTCCGTCCAACTTTTTGTAGTCTTCCGCAGCTTCTGGTATGAACTTTATTTCGATGTGGGGCGTGGGAGCCGAGGGTGTCGGTTTTTCGTCCATCATTCTTCCCTCAAGTCTTCCCAGCTTATGTCCTTTGAAGCGTCGTAGTTGCTAAGTCGGGATTTTATGTTCTCTGCGATTTCAAATCTCTCAAAGACCTCTTCAAGCGTCGAAAGATACTCGTATTGCTTGAACGGAACGAGAACCGCTTCCATGTTGTTGTTTTTGAGAATGTAGACAGATTCGTTCTCCTCCGAGACTGTCCTCACCGTCTGCGTCAACTCTTTTTGGAGCCTTGTAATCGGCATCATCTTCTCTGTGTCCACCATCATTCTTTTCACCTCTGTTTTATAGAATAATATGTATTTTTCTATGTAGCAAGAGTCCGAGAGAGAAGCAAGATTTTTCTATTTTTTTTCAGTAAATTTTAATTTTTAAAAGATGTTCAGTGTACACTGAACATAGAAACTGTGATAAAATGCAAATCAATTGCTGAATTAAAAAACGCGAAACACTAAAAACTTGCTACGCAAACGAGGAGGAAATCATGGAGATTCCACGATTGGGAGAAAGAATTTACAAACAAGTGACAGTAGATAGCAAAAAAATCAATAAATGGGTTCGCCTTGTTGTCATTCAGAAATTTGATTCGAATGGAAATTTAATTTATGAAAATGAAACAGGTCATGAACGTTGGTTTGAATATGATTCATATAACTACAGAGTACATGAAAAACGCGATGACGGAACTGAAAGATCCTGGCAACGTCGATATGCATCTAACGGCAAGTGCATTTGGTTTAGGCAAGATGGGAGCGGTGAAGAGTCCTGGTTTGAATACGATGAAAGCGGAAACTGCATTCATAAAAAAACGTCTGATGGTGATGAATTTTGGCTTGAATATGATGAAAACGGAAACTGCATTCATGCAAAAAAGTCCGATGGTGATGAATCTTGGTTTGAATATGATGAAAACGGGAATAACATTCATAAAAAAACGTCCGATGGTAATGAATCTTGGTTTGAATATGATGAAAACGGAAACTGCATTCATAAAAAAAACTCCGATGGTGATGAATATTGGCTTGAATACGATGAAAACGGAAACTGCATTCATAAAAAAACATCCGAAGGTAGAGAGTTCTGGTATGAAATAGATTGCCATGAAAATGGAAAAAAGATGGTTGAGTTGACCTTTATTCGTATGTAGGAGTGTTTTTATGGCAAATATTCGGCAAATGGGAAAAAGGCAAGTTTTTGAACTGAAACTTTGGAGAATCCATGATTATTTTTCAACGCTTGAACCTCATATTGCAGAATTGAAGAATCGGCTATAATAAAAAGCATGAACACACGAAAGCTGCCGATTGGCATTCAGGATTTTGAAAAACTTAGAGAAGACGGCTATGTCTATGCCGATAAAACCGCCATCGTCTATGACTTGGTGCGGACTTCCTCGCCTTATTTCTTGAGTCGCCCGCGCAGGTTCGGAAAGAGCCTCTTGGTTTCCACGATTGAAGCGTATTTCGAAGGCAAAAGGGACTTGTTCCACGGACTTGCAATCGAAAAACTCGAAAAGGACTGGATTGAATATCCCGTCCTGAAATTTTCGCTTGCTGGCGGCGAGTTCACTACGGAAAACGGATTGAAAGACGCCCTCCGCAGCTGCCTTTCTGATTTTGAAGAAAGATACGGTTTGCCGCACGACGACTCGACGCTTCCAGTCCGTTTCAAGAATGCGCTCAAAAATGCGAACGAGAGGACCGGGCGCAGGGTCGCGGTCCTTGTGGACGAGTACGACAATCCGCTTTTGAAGAACATCGGCGGAAGCACTGAACAGGACGAAAAGAACCGCGCGCTATACAAGGGCTTTTTCGCTGTCTTGAAGGACTGCGACACATATTTGCGCTTTGTGCTTTTCACTGGAGTGACGAAGTTCAGCAAGGTGTCGATATTCAGCGACCTGAACCAGCTGCAGGACATCTCCATGCACCCGGAATACGCCGAAATCTGCGGCATCACGCAGAGCGAGCTGGAGTCCACTTTTTCGCCCGAAATCGACGGGATGGCGGAGGCGAACAAGATGACGAGAGAAGAGTGTCTTTCAAAGCTCAAGCGGTACTACGACGGCTACAAGTTCTGCGCCGAGTGCGAAAACATCTACAATCCGTTCAGCCTCATAAACGCGTTCAGCTCAAGAAAGTTCGGAAAATTCTGGTTCGGAACCGGCACGCCGACATTTTTGGTGAAACGCCTGAATGAGATGGGCTTCAATCCGCGCCAGTTCAGCGACGGCACTCTTTACGCGAGCGAGGACGAAATCACCGACTACAGACCGGACAACCCCGACATCGTGCCGCTTCTCTATCAATCGGGCTATCTCACGCTCAAAGAGTACGACGAGCGGTATGAGAGTTTCTCGCTCTGCTATCCGAACGAGGAAGTGAAATACGGCTTCACGCAGAGCCTCACGCCTGTCTATCTCAACAGCGACAAGCCACTCGACGTCAGAAACTTTGGACGAGACATAAAAACAGCGAACACCGACAGTCTCCGAAACCGCTTCACCGCGCTTTTCGCAAACCTGCCGTATCCCGCAAAGCCGAGCGACTCTGTTCTTGAACGCGACTTCCAGAACGTCGTTTATCTGGTGTTCCTGCTTCTCGGGCAGTTCGTGAAGGTGGAGCAGCACAGCGCGAAAGGACGGGCGGACTGCATCGTGGAAACGGAAGAGTACGTCTACATCTTCGAGTTCAAGCGCGACGGCATGGCGGAAGACGCCCTTTCGCAGATTGACGCGCAGGGCTGCGCAAAGCCGTACGAGGCTGACGAGCGAAAGCTCATCAAAATCGGAGCTGTTTTTTCAAGCGAAGAACGCACGCTCAGCGACTGGCTGGTGGGGGAATGAAAGCGGTTGATGCGAATTTGGGTGGCAATTTTTTCATCAAAAATACTTGATAATTCCAGTATATCAAATTACAATTTATTTTATGAAAAAAGTTGTATTCATACTTGACACTCTGGATTCCGCATCCACAATCTTGAACAAAGACCAAAGAACAAAGAAC
>JAGBIY010000035.1 GCA_017934745.1 Treponema sp.
CGAAGCGGCGGAGCAGACCGCACAGACGGAGCAAATTACTGAGAGCGAACAGACGGCGGAGAACACCGTACCCGACACGACAGCCGACACCGTGAGCGGAAACTACGCCTACAGCGGGAGCGACGACATCGACAGCGTGGCATGGTACGACAAGAACAGCGACGGAAGAACGCATGAGGTGATGACCAAAGCCCTCAACGCGCTCGGACTGTACGACATGAGCGGCAATGTGAGCGAATGGTGCTGGGATTGGGAAGGCAATTATTACAGCGATGACCCGCAGGAAAACCCTCACGGCGCAGACTCCGGCAAATATCGCGTTTGCCGTGGCGGTTCATGGCAGGACGTAGTATCACATTGCGACGTTGACGCACGCAGCATACACACAACACCAACAAATGCATACAGTTCCATAGGCTTCCGCGTGGTAAGAAACGCGACGGAAGGCACGCCAGCCCCCGACGGCTTCGTGTTGGTGCAGGGCGGCTCGTTCCGCATGGAAAGCGAACTCACTCTGAATCTTATAACTATAGCCATGAACAGCGATGACGAACATGCTTGGGAGTTCGATGATAGCAACCCCGCGCACACGGTGAGCGTGGACAGCTTCTATATGTGCGTTCACGAGGTTACGCAGGAAGAATACGAGCATTGCTACGAGAACACCAGCGAGTTCAAGGGCAAAAATCTCCCCGTGGAAACAGTGAGCTGGTACGGCGCGGTTTTTTACTGCAACGCGCGGAGCCTGCTCGAAGGGCTTACGCCGTGCTACTATGTGATTGACGACTCGGACTTGCACAGGCGGTTGGACATCTACACATGGCACGATGTCATCTTCGGCGAGGGCGGAAAAGACACGGAAATCCACTGCGACTGGAACGCCAATGGCTACCGCCTCCCCACCGAAGCCGAATGGGAGTACGCGGCGCGGGGCGGGAACAGCAGAACGCCCCCGCCCGCTTCTGCCGTTCGCGGTCATTCTTGCGTTTTTCGCCGCGCTCATTGTGCTGCCGTACATTCTTGAAAATGCAAAATCCGTGGTAAAATAAATCAATGAAAAAACGAATCGCACTGACAGCAATACTGACATTCTCGTTTTTGGTTACCGCCTTTGCACAGGAGCGTGCTATGACAAAACTTACACCAATACAAATAACCCCCGCGATGGTCTGGGAATGCGAGCCGTGGATTGACGGCACGCTTGTCACGATTGACGGCCGGGGGAGGTTTTCGACCGTGGAATTCGGCTTTGACAAGCGCGGAAAGGATGCCATAAAACTAAAGCCCTTGTGCGAATTCCCCAAAAGCGTAGTGACCAACCACTTCTGGGTCTTCCCCGAATCGCGGACTCTATGCGTCTGGGACATGCTCATGATGTATGTCTACAACCAGAACCTGAATGAGCATGACTCCCTCGTGCCGTTTCTTTCAAGAAGAGGGTATTTTTATAAAGCTTTCCAGTTGAATCCAGATGAGCTTTTGCTTGGTTTTGACGGGAACGCAAATATTATGCGCCACATTGGGTACATAACATACAACATGAGGACAAAAAAAACAGATTTTGATGCAAACACTCCGCTTTACAGCGAGCAACTTTTTTTTCAGCTGGGGAAATACAGCACTAAATTCATAGCGGCGGAAAAACTGAGACGCAATACAAGCGATGTAAAATTCTTTATGTTTGACTATGAGACAAAAGAGCGAACAGATAATGAATTAACAAAAAAAATGTCTGAGCTGTTTTTTGATCTTTATCATGAAAAGATAAAGTTTAATTTCGATAAGCGGATGATTATTTCCCATGCTTCTGGTTCCCCCTATAGCGTTTATTTTGTCCTGAAGTGGGATGAGAATTATGAGAATGTAAAAATGATTCCGTTCAATTTTTTACTACCAGAAGGAAAGTTCATAGGAGAAGTACAAGAAGTATCTAAAAACTTTGACTGGGTACTGCTCAGGATTTCTGGATATGAAGGCGTAAAAGGCGAACCTCTCTCAAAGTATGCGTTCATGAAAATTGATGAAAACAATCCTGCTTTATTCAGCCCCCTTGTTATTCTAGATGAGTACCGTGATCCAAGAAATAAGTGGTGGTACACGAGCTTCTTTGAGCATAAACAGTACGGCACATGCCTGTTCTTCACCAAAGAGGACAGAAAGCAGGGCAAAGATGTCAGCGCCTTCTACAAGATGAGCGACGTGCAGAAAGAGATAGACAGACGGTAGCGCGGGGAAGGAAGGGAGCCCCCGCCCGCCCTGTAGCGACCGCGCGAAATGTGCTACAATAGGGAAACTCACGGAGAACACAGAATGTATTTTACATTAGCGGGCAAGAAAGAGATAGAACTTGCCGCTGACTGCCCTGCGAGCGAGGTCTTGCAGTCAATCAGGGCGAACATCGAGAACAAAGACGGCTTTTTCGGCAAAGAACCTGACAAAGTTTTCTGCGGGGAGGAGAAAGACGGTCTGTTTTCGCTGGGGCTGAACTTCCGCTATTTTAACTATAAATACTCGCCCTTTGAGCGTTTCTTGTGCGAGGTGCGTGACGGCGGGGAGAAATGCACGGTGCATCTTGTGTTCAGGAACGACATGCTTGTTTTCGACATCGCCATTCTCATAACCCTTGCCGCATACGCCTGGCTCACCGGAAATTGGAAAATCAGCTCTATCTTCATCGCCGTCATCACATTCAGCATAATAATCAGCTTTAATATACTGATAAACAAGTGCATGGACGAAATCGAATACATCGTGGAAGAAACGGAGAAATCACAATGAAAGCCCGACTAGCCAAAATCCGCCCGCTTCTGCCGTTCGCGTTTCTTCTCGCGCTCGGCTCGCTCCTCATGGGTTGTGCCGACCGCTCCGCTTTTGAGGTGCGTCGGATGGAGCATTATGACTTCATTTTGCATTCCGATAAATATGGATGGCTCGGCGATGACATATCGCAGTATCAGGTGTTTTTCCTTGTGAAGGGTACGCCAAAAGACCTTGCCGAGCGATACGAAAGGCTTGAGTCTTATGCGCGGGAATTCTTGGACGGCGAGACCGTAGCGCATTACAAGGACGAGATAAGGTCAAAGTACGGCGAGGACACGAAGAAGTCCATCATGCTCCGCTTTTTTAGGACAAGCCGCTACCTGCCGTGGAAGATGGGCAAAGATTTCTATTATCCGGAGATACGGGAGGGCTTCCCTGTCGATTGGATAGGCGTTTTCACCCTCGACCTTGACAAACAGGAATTCTGCTACAACATGGTTTGGGAGCGCAAGAGCGGCTTTTCGGACTACGACTACGGCAAAATTGAGGGCGAATATTTTCCAAAAGAAATGAAAAACGCCAGCAGTTTTTACAAGAAGGATTGACAGAAGCGGAATATACGAGAAAACAGGACACACCGCCCTGTAGCGACCACGCGGAAAAGTGCGTTGATTCCGAGCGCATAAAGGCGCACCTCACCGCCGAATATGAAAAAGCCCTCGCCGCCCTCAAAGCAGGCACTTGGAAAAAGCCGGGCTGGGAAGAATACCGTGAACTGATGCGGCAGGAGATTGCCGAATACAAGCGTGTGAGGCGCGGGTCGTAGGCTTGCCCGCCTTTTTTGAAAAACGCGGGCTACCTGTACAGCCAACATAATTAACTTCTTGCATTCCTCTCCAACACATCGATAAATTCATTCGCCGTAGAAAAAGCCTTGCTTCCATCTACAATGTGAGAGATATTTTCAGCGGCGTCCAATCTTTTTTCCCACAAAAGATTTTTCTGTGCATCGCTTAAAGTTCCTTTTTTGTAGTGCGTCCACTCTACGAACTTCTCCATTCTGTGAAAACAAGCCGCTCCCGACATATCTGAATCTGGAATTTTCTCTGAATGGGCAAGAAACCACACTTCAATGCATGGGCGGCTCAAACGGCTTTTGCATCACATTTTCTGATGTTCTCAACGACGCTCTGGACATCGGCATCGTACATCAAAAAGCAATCAATGTTTTCCGTCGCGCTGATTTTCAATTCCTTCTTGTAACGGTTTATCAATTTTTGGTTTATTTGTTGCCCGACAACCTTTGAGACGATTTTTATCGGCAACCGGTATTTCTGCTTCAAATGCGCAACATAACATTCTTCGGTTTCACCCTCGCAAAGAACAAGGATGACAGGCTTCATTTTTCGCGCAGGACGGGAGTTTTTTCTTTGCTTCATAACTCACCCTCCAAAGAGCTTGCGGATTTCTTCCACAGAAGCAGTGACATACGGAACGGCATCAAAACGCCCCTGCAAGTAGCCTTTCTCCGCATCCATATTCTCGCGGAAATCCTTGAAGTCAAACAGCGAATAGAATTCTGTCGAGCCATCATCACGCTTGTTCGTGAAGCAAATCTGGTCACGGCGGAATTTTTTGACATCAATCAGATTCGTGTTGTGGCTCGTAAAAAGCAGCTGCGCGCCTTTGGAGGCATGAACCATATTGATGATAAACTCTGCAAGTTCAGTGTGAAGGCTCAAGTCAAATTCATCGACGACAAGCGTTTTCCCCCGTTTACAAATATCAAGCAGGACAATCAAAAGCGAGAAAATTTGAATCGTTCCCGTTGATTCCTCCGCATATAAGTCGAACTTGATGTTTGGATTCCGCTTGTGAGTTGTGAAGAACCTTGTGATAACTTCGGTCTGAATGGCAGGAATCCCGAACTGCAAATCCGGCGCAATCGCTGGAACATTGATTTTTTCTTTTCTGACTTCAATATCGACAATATCGCTGTCAGCCATCCGCAACGCCTCAATGATGAGCGGCTTGTTTTTTTCAAAAAGTCCGACGGCATAATCAGTCCGAATCTGCGGCACGCCGACATAAAGTTCCGTCAAAAAGAAATTGTAAATTTTTTTTGCAAGCTCCCTGTCCATCTGGCTTGCGCGGCTGATAAACAAGGTGTTCCGCCCGGTGCTTTGGGCGACATCCATCGGCTTAACAAAAAATCCGTCCGCAAAACTGAAAATCTCGCTTTTTGATTTCCCGACCTGCTCGTTACGGGTAAATATTTTGGCCTTGCGCTTTCCCGGATAATAATAAAGGCTTTCCGAAACAATTTCTTTTCGTGTCAGGGAAAAAGAGTATTCATATTCTGTTCCGTCACAGATAAAATTGATGCAGAACTTGCTCGGTTTTTCGTGGTATCCATCAAATTTAAAAGGCATAAAGTTGAAAGTCGCGCCCTCATTGTTTATGTGAGACTCTAAAACAAGCCTGTCGCAAAAAAGAAGAGCCTTATAAATGCTGGACTTCCCTGAGGCATTCGGACCGAAAACACCAATGGATTTTAAATATTTCTTTCCGCTTTCTGAAAACACATTGTCTGCAAGAGCCTTAGCTCTCTCTGTAGAAATCCGTTCCGCCTCAAAGTCCACCGTCAGAGTGTCCTTTATCGAATAAAAATTGCTAATAAAGAATTTTAACAGCATGAAACATCTCTTTTTGTAGGATTAGTACAGATATAGCACATTCAGGAGGATAAGACAAGATATTTTGCTTCAAAATCGCCCTTTTTCCCCGAAGCACTTCTCTCCAGAATATGCTATATTCTTCGCCAAAGGAGCAACCACAATGAAAGCCCGACTAGCCAAAATCTGCCCGCTTCTGCCGTTCGCGGTCTACGGCGTTCTGCTTCTTATGCGGGGGTATCTGTTTCTGTTTCCGCCTTGTGACCCAGACTTTAGCAAGGAATGGGAGATTTTTTTATTCATCATATTGTTTCGATTACTTATATGTCGATTGATAGAAAGAATGTTTTTGAAGAATTCGAAATTACTGGTGAAAAATTAAATCTGTATTATGATGAGGAAAAAGGATACAAGGTCGTTTTATATTTAAGTAGTGAAAATAATTTGGATATGCAAAAATATTTAAAAGAAAAAATGATAAATAATTTTAAAGATATAAAGAAAAACGAAAAAAAGAAAGATCTGAATGTGATAATAAGCAAATCCGTTATGAAAGAAGTTTATACTAACAAAATGGATCCGAATTTTTGGTCTATTATTATAGATGTTAACCATTATGCCAATGTTATGGGAAATTCTATTAAATCAGAAATACCAATTTCTAAGTGTAAAGAAGTTTTTACTGCAAAAGATTTACGAAACAATATGATAGTCAAAGAGCAGCCTCGTATAAATATAGGGAAATTATAATTTTAGAAAAGTATATGAAAAAAATAATTTTAATATTAACAGTAATTTTAGTTTTCATTTCGTGTCAGAAAAAGCCAGTTCCGCTTGAACAGAAACAAGAAAAAGTTACGCCCTTAAATATGGTTTACATAGAAGGCGGTTCCTTTATGATGGGAAAAACTGCCTATGAGTATGTAAACGGAAAAAAACAGCGGTATTCTGTTCCAAGAAAAGTAACACTTGATGACTTTAAGATGAGTAGTACGGAAATAACACAAAGCCAGTACAAACTGCTTATGGGGGAAAGGGAAGATTATGATTTCTATAGCCCGGATTACCCTGTGGAATTTATTACATGGTACGACGCTGTTGAGTTTTGCAACCGCTTGAGTGAACGTGACGGTTTTGAAAAATGTTATTTCTTTGACGGAGAAGATGTCTCATGCAATTTTACTGCAGACGGCTACAGACTTCCTACTGAAGCAGAATGGTACTATGCTGCAATCGGAGGAAAATATGATGAAGGTTTTACTTATAGCGGAAGTAACGATTACAGGGATGTCTTTGCTGAGATGGTTGAATATGATCTTTCTCCTGTTGCAACAAAGAAAAGCAATCAGCTTGGTTTGTATGACATGACAGGTAATGTCTATGAATGGTGCTGGGATTGGTTTGATGTTAATGAGTTTTTCTATGATACTCCACTTACAAACCCAAAAGGACCCGAAAATAAAGACCATAAAATTACAGATAAAGTAATAAAAGGGGGGGATACTATGAATTTAAATAATCTTAACTACAGGTCATATTCAGATGCAAAAACGGGATTGTTTGATGTTGAAGGTGAATCTTGTGTACATTTAGGCTTTCGTATTTGTCAGTCAGTTGTAAATAAATGAAAAACTCTAAAATTAGATGGTGGAAATGGCTTTAATAAAATAAACGCAAAAGAGATTAAAAATTGCTATATTGAATATTTCAATAGGTTTCATGATTCAGAACCAGAAATTCAAAAACTTTTCGATATAAAAATACAGGAGGTTAAAGTATGAAAGAATATTTTGGATTATTTATTTTAATATTTTTAACTTTTTCTTTTTTTTCTTGTGAAAAGAAGAGTTTGAATGAAAAATTACAAGAAGAAGTAAATTCAAAAAAAAACAATTTATCAAAAATTGAAAAGCTTATACAAAAAGGAGCAGATGTCAATTATGAAAATATGATTGAATATATAATCTGGTCATCCTCAATATCAAATGATGTTTTAAATCTTTTTATTCAGAATGGTGTAGATTTAAATTATTGTGTAACAAAGGAAGATAATAAATATGAATTCGAAAATTATCATCTTGCAGACTGTAGTAAAAAATATTTGGTAAATTATTGCGATTCATTAGATAAACTTCAGACACTTATAGATAATGGTTCACCATTAGAAATTGACTGTGGAAATGGAATTACTCCTCTTATTATGGAAATTGAAATGAGGAAACATGTATATAATAATTCACTTGAACAAGAACTTAAGATTATCGAAACCATGATAAAAAACGGAGCGGACGTCAATCATGTTTCGGATAACGGTATAACTCCTCTTCTTACCGCATTAGAATACAATTACAGAGCCGTAGTGGATTTACTTATAAAATATGGAGCAAAAATCCGAACGGAAAATGTAAAAATAACCGTTGGTGTTACTCCCGGGAACCCTTATGCAGAACATCTTACAGATACTTCTGTGACTGTAAATCATTCCGAGGTAAATCTTCTTGCTTTATGTGGGTATGCCGACATACTTCAGGATTTTCTGGAAACTTCTGGATACAACCCCAACAAAAAAGACCCTGATGGTCTTGATTTGTTCTGCCATGCCGTAATAGGCAACAATTATGAAACAGTAAAAATGCTTATGAAATACTGCAAAACAATCAATAAAAAGCAATACAACATAAAGGATAGAGATGGAAATAATCATTATTACACGCTTTATGGCATAGCGGACTATTCAGATTGTGAAGAATCCAGAAGAGCATTGGTGGACTGTGGAGCCGACAGGAGCAAGTAAATATGAAAGCAACCTCAATGAAAGCCCGTCTAGCCAAAATCTGCCCGCTTCTGCCGCTCGTGCTCATTCTCATCCTCGCCCCGCAGATTTTCTCACAGGAGAAACACATGGCTATTGACGACACCAACCCCCAAACCGAGGGGCAAAAAATGCCCTCACCAATACAAGTAACCCCCGCGATGGTCTGGGACTGTGAGCCGTGGCTTGACGGCACGCTTGTCACGATTGACGGCTGGGGGAGGTTTTCGACCGTGGAATTCGGATTTGACAAGCGCGGAAAGGATGCCATAAAACTAAAGCCCCTGTGCGAATTCCCCAAAAAAGTAATAACTGACAATTTTTGGGTATTCCCGGAATCAAAGACTCTCTGTGTCTGGGACATGCTTATGATGTATGTCTACAACCAGAATCTGAATGAGCATGACTCCCTCGTGCCCTTTCTTTCTAGACAAGGTTATTTTTATAAAGCCTTCCAGTTGAATCCAGACGAGCTTTTGCTTGGCTTTGACGGGGATACAGCCGAGTTGCGGCACATGATTTACATAACATACAACATGAGGACAAAAAAGACTAATTTTGAAGAAATAGGCGATAATGAGCTTGACAACGAGCAGCTTTTCTTTCAGCTGGGAAAATACAGCAATAAATTCATAGCTGCAGAAAAACTTAGACGCAATACAAGCGACGTAAAATTCTTTATGTTTGACTATGAGACAAAAGAGCGTACAGATACTGAGCTGACGAAAAAAATGTCAGAGCTATTATCAAGAAGATTTTATGAAGATATAAAGTTCAATATGGATAAGAGAATGATTATCTCCCATGCAGCGGGTTCACCCTATAGCGTTTGGTTTGTCCTGAAGTGGGATGAGAATTATGAGAATGTAAAAATGATTCCGTTCAATTTTTTACTACCAGAAGGAAAGTTCATAGGAGAAGTACAAGAAGTATCTAAAAACTTTGACTGGGTACTGCTCAGGATTTCTGGCTATGAAGGCTTAAAAGGCGAGCCTCTCTCAAAGTATGCGTTCATGAAAATAGATGAAGAAAATCCAGCGTTGTTCAGCCCCCTTGTTATTCTGGATGAGTACCGTGACCCAAGAAATAAGTGGAGGTACACGAGCTTCTTTGAGCATAAACAGTACGGCACATGCCTGTTCTTCACCAAAGAGGACAGAAAGCAGGGCAAAGATGTCAGCGCCTTCTACAAGATGAGCGACATTCAGGCGGAGATAGACAGACTGCAGCGCGGGGAAGGAAGGTAGGCGCACCATGGCGGCGAACATAAAAAAGAGCGCCGTCGCAACGCCGCTCTCGTAAGAAACACCAAATAATGTGCTCTTCAATCTGATTAAAATATAACGCAGAAAGCCGATATTGTCAATCAAAAATCACAAGGCTTGCAGAACCTTGAGGGCAAAATCGTAGTTCGATTTTATGATGTCATTTCCCTTGAAATAGTCCTTGTGCTTTACCATACGCTTTTCAAACAGTTTCTTCAATTCCCGCCTGTGTTTTGAAAGCACGGTTTTTGTCGCAATTTCTTTGAGCGAATAAATCACGCTGACAAATTCAAGGACTGGCAGACAGGACATTTTCTTTTGCCGCTGTTTTTTGCTTATCGTTTTTATGCCCGCGACGAAATTTCCGAGTTCAACGGGAATAAATGTCGTGCCGATTTGCAAGTCGGCGATAAGGCAGTTGTTGTGGGCGCAGGCGTTCCGCAAGTTTTTCAGCATCTTCAAAATCGGAATGTTCACGGGCATTTTTATCCTCATCACGCGGTAATAAAATTCGTAAAACTTGATGAAATCGCCGAATGTGATGAGTTCGAGGAACACCCACACGGGGCAGTCGTCGAACGCCGTAATTTTATATTCGTTCCTGTGCTTCTGGGCGTTGTAGACATTCGATACCGTAAAATATTTGTTCAGAAGGTTCGTCGTGAACGGCGAGGTGCAGGAAGATTCCAGCTTTCCGACCACATGGGGATTCGCTTTGAGGAAATTATCGACAATCTTGTAGCCGTCGTCTTTAGGGTTGTTCTCGCTGTCTTTGAGAAGGCGGATTTTCAGGTCATGCTCCAAATCGAAACAGGCGGCGGAAAGCTCGGCTCGGAGCAGGGAATCAATCTCCGCAAGCTCCTTCAGACAGCCGAAATCAAGGCTGATGTACTTTCCCTTGTTCTGACCGTTCAGGTATTTCTGATAGTTCTTCCGATATGAGGCGGTGCGGAGATAATTGTTCTCGTTGAACAGGTATTTTTGCGCATTTGCTTCCGAAACGAGATTGAAAGTAATGCCCTTGTCGGCTTTCATTTTCTGCACGAGCTGGGAAGATGTGAGCTTGGGCTTTGCCTTTTTGTTCGCCATACCCGAATTATACAAGAAAATAGCGGGGTGATGAAAGTGTTTGCTGAATGGAAGTGAAAATGAAAAACAAAGTGCGTGAAATGTGTTATAATGGGGGAAACACAGGAGGACACACAATGAAAGCCCGACTAGCCAAAATCTGCCCGCTTCCGCCGTTCGCGGTCATTCTTGCGCTCTTGCTTGTCGCGTGCGCGACGAGGGAAAAACTTGGCGACATCGTGGAAAAGGAAGTCACGGTGAACGGCGAAAAACAGGTCAGGAAACTAATGTATCAGTCGCTCACCGAATACGACGGGAACGGGAAGCCAATCTATTACAACTTGAAAAACCAGTACGAAACTTGGCGCGAATACGACGCGGACGGAAACGCAATACATTACAAAACATCGCTCGGCGAAGAAGAATGGTATGAATACGACGGGCGGGGAAACAAAATCCATGAGAGGCATAACGACGGCGTTGAAGTGCGGGCTGAATACGACGACAGGGGGAACATGATTCACATAAAAGGCGATAATGTCAAAGAGCAGTATTCGGAATACGACGAGAGCGGGAACGAAACCCGCCGTGTGCTGAGCGACGGCGGGGAAATTTTGTATGAGTATGATGAAAAGGGAAAAAAGGTCTGCATCAAGGTGCTGATCGGGGGAAAGGTGACTGAGGAATACCGCAACGAATACGACTATGACGAAAAAGGGAACTGCATCCATTCCGTAGAGCCGATAGAAAACATGGAAAGGTGGATGGAGTATGATTCTGCTGGGCATCCCGTTCATGTCTACAACCATGCAGGGTTGCAAGTGTGGCATGAGTACGATGCGGACGGAAACGAGATTTACTACAAAATACAGTATAAAGATAGTGTTAAGGAACGACGGACTGAATACGATGCGGCTGGCAGGAAAACCCGCCAAACAGACACGGACGGCACTGAATACCTCTGGGAATATGACGCGGGCGGAAACTGCGTTTATGAAAATCAAGGCGGCGGCACGGAAATATTCTACGAGTACGACTTCCACCCGAACGGCAAAATCAAGGCAGAGCGGGCGTACACAAGCACCCTGTAGCGACCGCGCGAAATGTGGTACAATGGGGGAAACACACGGAGAACCCACAATGAAAGCCCGACTAGCCAAAATCTGCCCGCTTCTGCCGTTCGTGCTTCTTGTCGCGCTAGGCTCGCAGATTTTCCCACAGGAGAAAGAAGAAGTGAGCCGAAATGAGATAACGATAAAATCAAGTAAGGATATTCGTTGTAAGGAATTTTTCTTAGACCTTCGAATATGGAAAGATGGAAAACTCGCAACAATTAACGGCAATGGAAATTTTTCTACATTTGAAATAACAGAAAAAGATAAAATTAAAATCACTCAACTCGAAGAGTTCCCAAACCAACAAATAGACGGCTTGTTTGTGACATATCCTGAAATTGATGTTATGTGGAGCAGTTCCTTTTTTGCAGTTCAATTCTTTTCCGACATAAAGAATAATAAGAATGTTGAGACTGTTCCAATTTATACAAACAGATATAAATCTAAAACTCCGTATTTACTGGACAGCAGGAAGAAAATTTTTTTAATTCCTTACGGAGGTATGGTAACAGTCGAAAACTACGATTACCTGATTTATGACTTTGAAAATGACAAGGTTCTCTATAATCCAGTTGAAAAGGAAGAAGATTTCAAGAAAAACTATATCGTTTTCAATTTCGGAAATGGATTGTTTATATGTCAAGAGAGGGACAAAAAAAATATAAGAAATTTTTCTGACAATTATTGTATTTTTGATTATTACAAAAATAAGTGCATAAACAATAAACTTACAGAGATTCTTTCATTAGAAAAATATCCATATATCATAAAAGTAAACGGTGAGAATCGACTTATTATAACCACTGATGATAACAAAATATATGTAACTTATAATGATGATTTTTCAGAAATAAAAACAGAATACATTGTTTCGCCTTTTTTCCAAAAGATGAAGGAAAAAGGGCTAGATACAACTTTTACTAAAATTGATCAAAACAATGAATGGGGAGTAGGTAAAATTTATGGATATAAAGGGCTATTCGGAGAATCCCTTTACAAATATTTTTTTGTCAATTTGAAAAAAGGAAGTCCATATTATCTTATCCCAGTTATTACAGAAGAGTACTATGAATGGGATCCAGATGGGTACTTTATTGAACACCCTGTCTATGGAACATGCTATATTCAAAAAATCAAAAATGACAACAAAGACTACATTCGCCTCTACAAAATGAGCGATGTGCAGGCGGAGATAGACCGCCGCATTACGGAGAAAAAAGAATGAAACACCGACTAGCCAAAATCCGCCCGCTTCTGTCGTTCGCGCTCATTCTCGTGCTCGGCTCTCTCCCCGCGTTCGCGCAGTCAGCCGAAAAAGGCGAAAGCGAGGAGAAATCCGCCATTGAATATGTCGAGCGGTACGCGGGCGA
>JAGBIY010000059.1 GCA_017934745.1 Treponema sp.
AATGGCAGAAACGAGCGGAAGCGGGGTTCCGCCCATCAAAACACTCAGCCACCGCGAAGCGGTACTGCCGTTTTGATGGGCGGGTTCCCGCTGGGAGCTTGTTTCTGCAACTACGGTATGCATAAACTCGACATTCGACCAAATAGTTTCAAATACTTAAGTTTAGTTGAGGAGGAAAAATGAAAAAATCACTTTTGAAAATTACGGCGGCTTTGCTGTTGGCGGTTTCGACAGACTCAACCACCGCACTTTTTGCAAAGCCTACCCCGAAGGCTCAGACCTACAAAACGCATGAGGTGGAGGACTCGTCCGCAGACAAATCCGCGCCCGTGGTCTACCTTATCCGCGAGATTTTGCCCGAAGCGTTGGTCAAAGCCTACAAGGCGACGGGCTACACGGCAAAAGGCAAAACAGGCGTTAAGGTGAGCACTGGCGAAAGCGAAAACTCAAATTACCTGCGCCCTGCCCTCATCAAAAACCTTGTTAAGGATGAATTGAATGCGACCATTGTAGAATGCAACACTGCTTATGGCGGAAACAGAAGCAACAACATTGATCACATGAAAATAGCCCGTGACCACGGATTCTTAGATGTGGCAAACGGCTTCGACTTGCAGGATGCGGACGGCTACATGACGCTTCCAGTGAAAGGCGGCGTGCGGCTCAAGGAAAACTATGTGGGAACGCATTTTAAGGATTACGACACATACCTGATTCTTTCCCACTTTAAAGGACACGCAATGGGCGGCTTTGGCGGAGCAATCAAGAATCTTTCCATTGGATTCGCTTCTGGAATGAGCGTCGCAAAATCGGGAAAGCTCAACATCCACAGCGCAGGTCGTTCCGTCACAAGCTGGACACACTGCCCCCAGGACGAATTCCTTGAATCAATGGCAGAGGCTGCAAAATCAGTCTGCGATTACATGCAGAACGGAAAAGGAATCGTCTGCGTGAACGTGATGAACCGCCTTTCCGTGGACTGCGACTGCGACGCGAATCCGGCCGAGCCTGACATGCACGACATCGGAATTCTCGCGAGCCTCGACCCGGTGGCTCTTGACCAGGCCTGCGTGGATTTGATCTACACGGCGAAGGACGGCGGAAGCGTCGTCGAGAGAATCGAAAGCCGCAACGGAATCCACACCCTTGAGCACGCGGAGAAAATCGGATTCGGAAGCAGAAACTACCATCTGGTGGAAATCAAATAGGTCGAATGTCGAGTTTATGCATACCGTAGTTGCAGAAACAAGCTCCCAGCGGGAACCGCAGCCTGCTTGCGCAGTCTTGCCCAAAACGGCAGTACCGCTCCGCGGTGGCGTTAACATCGCTTGCAATGTTTAGTGTTTTTGTTGACGGAACCCCGCTTCCGCTCGTTTCTGCCATTGCACTGTGAAAACTCGACATTCGACCAAATAAATCTTATGGAGGCAATTATGAAAAAACTTATTCTTGCACTTTTAATCGGAGGTCTCATGATGACAGGCATCTCGGCAAAAACAGCGGTCGTGTATTTCAGCGCGACGGGAACGACCGAGCGCATGGCGAAAAATGCCGCACAGACGATGGGAGCCGACATTTTTGAAATCCAGCCGGTACACAAGTACAGCGACGCAGACCTCAACTGGCACGACAAAAAATCGCTTTCGTCAATCGAATGCAACGACCCGAAAAGCCGCCCTGAAATAAAAGCCGTGGTTTCGACAGGCTCAACCACCGTTTTTGACATTTCTGCCTACGACACCGTTGTGGTCTGCTACCCCATCTGGTGGTCGTACGCTCCAAAAATCGTCTACACATTTGTCGAGAGCCAGAACTGGAGCGGCAAAAAGATGATTGCACTCTGCACAAGCGGCGGAAGCGGACTTGGACGCAGCGGCAGCGACCTTGCAAAATTCGCGAAAGGCGTTGACTTCAAGGGCGGCAGGGACTTTACCCGCGGAAGCGGCGCGGACGTGAAGAAATATATCGATGGACTTTTGAAATAGGACAATAGAAGGAGTAAGTAAACATGATTTTGGACAAGATTAATTCACCAGCAGATTTGAAGAAACTTTCGGTTTCCGAACTTCCAGCCGTGGCTCAGGAAATCCGCGAGGGGCTTTTCAACCGTCTTACAAAAATCGGCGGACACTTTGGCCCAAACTTTGGCTTTGTGGAAGCGACAATCGCCCTGCACTATGTTTTTGATTCTCCAAAAGACAAATTCGTTTTTGACGTTTCCCATCAGTCCTACGCCCACAAAATGCTCACCGGACGAAAAGCCGGCTACTTTGACGACAGCCGTTTTCAAGAAGATTCAGGCTACACAAACCCTGACGAAAGCGAGCACGACTTTTTCAACATCGGGCACACTTCAACTTCAATCGCGCTGGCTTTGGGACTTGCGAAAGGCCGCGACATTTTGGGCGAAAAAGAAAACATCATCGCGGTCATCGGCGACGGTTCTCTTTCTGGTGGAGAAGCGATGGAAGCCCTCAGCGTGGCCGGCAGCGAACTGAACTCGAATTTCATTATCGTGGTGAACGACAACGAAATGGCAATCGCAGAAACTCACGGGGGAATCTACAAAAATCTTAAGGCCCTCCGCGATTCAAACGGCAAGGCGGAAAACAACTGGTTCACAGCGTTCGGTCTTGATTATGTTTACGAAGAAAACGGAAACGACATCGCTTCTTTGATAAAGGTTTTTGAAAAAGTCCGCGATTCAAATCATCCGGTTGTGGTTCACATTCACACCCAGAAAGGAAAAGGCTACGAGCTTGCCGAAAAAAACAAGGAAACCTGGCACTGGACCATGCCATTTGACCGCGCCACAGGAAAGCCGACATTCAACTTCGGAAACGGCGAATCTTATTTCGGAATGACGAGCCAGTACATCGTAGAAAAAGCCAAAAAAGACAAGGACTTTGTTGTAGTGTCTCCTGCGATGCCTATGTCTGTGGGACTTGGACCAAAGGAACGGGAAATTCTTGGCAGCCAGTACATCGACACGGGAATTGCGGAAGAAGCGGCCGTCGCAATCGCTTCTGGAATTGCCCGCCGTGGAGCGAAGCCGCTTGTCGTGACAAACATGACTTTCCTGCAGAGAGCTTACGACCAGATTTCTCAGGATGTCTGCATCAATAAAACGCCAGTCACAATGCTCATGAACTATACGTCGTTCGACGGCCTTACCGATGTCACTCACCTTGGAATTTTCGGACTTGCGGCTTTCTCAAATATTCCAAACCTCGTGGTGCTCTGCCCTTCAAGCGCGGAAGAATACATTTCCATGCTGGACTGGAGCCTTGAGCAGAAAGAAAATCCTGTTTTGATTCTGATTCCGGGAAACGAAGTTACACACCGCCCAGCCGACAAAAATTACAGCGATTTGAACCGCTTTATAATAGAAGAAAAAGGCGAAAAAGTTGCGATAATCGCTCTGGGAGATTTCTTCCAGAAAGGACAGGAACTTTCTGCGGCAATAAAAGAGAAATGCGGATTCACTCCAAGCCTGATAAATCCTCGTTTCGCTTCGGGTCTGGACAAGGAATTGCTTAAGAGTCTCGAAAAAGACCACGAACTTGTAATCACTCTTGAGGACGGAATCCTTGAAGGCGGATTTGGGCAGAAGATTGCTTCTTTCTATGGAGACAGCAAAATGCTCGTAAAAAATTACGGTCTTGAAAAGAAATTCTACGACCGCTACCAGCCGGAATCACTTTTGCGCGACTTGGGCATGACAACTGAGCAGATTTTGGAGGATATAAAAAAGAACCGCTAAAAACTTGCATCTTTAGCGGTAACTTTGAAAATGCGATGTTCTAAGCACGCTATCATAGCGACTTAGAACTCGTCGGCAGTTCAGAAGGAGACCACACTTGAGCAAACGATTCTTTTTCCTCTTGTTTATGAGCCTGTTTTCGTTCTCTTTTCTTACAGCAAAGGAGCCTTCAAAAATGATAGAACTAAATTCCGGTTATGAAATGCGTCGCACGCAGGAGCGTGCTTCCCGAGTTTTTGACAAGCAAAAACTCGCAGATACAATCCAACTAAATTCGGGTTTCAATATGCCAATTCTTGGACTTGGTACCTGGACTCTGACAGGACAAGTTTGCGAGGAAGCAGTATATGCAGCCCTCAAATCCGGGTACCGGCTTATTGACACTGCAAAATACTACGGAAACGAAAGCGAGGTTGGAAAGGCAGTCATCCGAGCAATTTCTGACGGAATCTGCAAGCGGGAAGAAATCTTCATCACCACAAAACTCGTTCCCTGGTCAAGCAATCCCGACCGCGATATTGAAGACTCTCTGCAGAAACTTGGACTTTCTTATATCGACCTTTGTCTTTTACACCAGCACGGTTCTGTTTCTGGCGATGATGCGGTTTACAGTGCAATGATTCGTGGAGTAAAAGAGGGAAAAATCCGTTCAATCGGAATCTCAAACTTTTATACGGAGAAATCAGTCTCGCATTTCATCAACGATTTTGAAATTCCGCCTGCTGTAATTCAAAACGAAAATCATCTCAAATATCAGAACAAGACTTTGCAGGACTGGGCAGCAAAAAAAGGAATCTATATAGAAAGCTATTATCCATTCGGCGGTCGCGGACACACGGCGGAACACCTGAAAAATCCTTTGGTTCTGGAAATTGCAAAGAAACACAAAAAAACAGCCGCTCAAATAATTGTCCGCTGGCATCTGCAGTCAGGTTACATCGCGATTCCGGGAAGCAGTAATCCTTCCCACATTGCAGAAAACTTTGACATCTGGGATTTTGCTCTCACCGAAAGCGAGATGAAGCGGCTCTCCGCGCTGGACACGGGGCGAAGATACGAGAATTGGTAGCACATAACGATACATACATTTAGGAGGCTTTTATGGCAGAAAAAATAACACAGGACGCGGGCAGAAAACAGCTCGGAGAGTTTGCGCCCGACTTCGCGCACTTCAACGACGACATTCTTTTCGGCGAGAACTGGAACGCGGGCGGCATCGACACAAAAATGCGCTGCATCATCACTGTGGTGTCGCTCATGTCGCAGGGAATCACGGACTCGTCGCTGAAATACCACCTGGAAAACGCGAAGGCGCACGGTGTTTCAAAAGAGGAAATCGCGGCAATCGTAACCCACACGGCTTTCTATGCGGGCTGGCCGAAGGCGTGGGCGGTGTTCAGACTGGCAAAGGAGGTGTGGGGTGAATAAGACGGGGAAAGCTTAAGAATTTGGGCGTTCCCTCGCTGTCGCGGGGTCGGGCTACTACAGGTTTCGCTATCGCTCCATTCCTACGCTTCGCTTCGGAACGGCTACGCCGCCTTCCGTATCCCTAACGCACGCAATCGCGGATGTTCAATAATTTCCAATTACGGAAACGACACGAAGTGGCGTATCCCTAACGCGGCTTGCACTGTTCCAAAATCAATTCCATTGTATAGAATCTGTTGCCTTCTTTTTTCACTTCTTTGAGAGTCATATAGGCGAGCGCGTTTTTTCCGCTTGAAAGCATTATTCCTTTTTGAAGGCGGTGCATTGCAATGACATTCGGGTCGCCGTTGCGGTCGGGAAATGAGCCGACAAAATCCGCGTTTTCAAAAATTCTCCGCAAATCCGCCAACGCCTCAAAATGCTCCTGCACGGAAAATCCGTTCACCACCGATTTTGTAACCGCCTTGTCGCTCGCCACTTTTCCGAGCGAATTCTTTGAAAAACGCACTTTTATCCCGTGCCTTGCGTTCACGATGATTCTGTTCAAAAACGGCGCGACCTGTTCCGCCAAAATTGCCCTACATTCATTCCGCAAAAGATATTCTTCGTGCGAAACTTTGTAAGATTCGTAGGCATCGGCAATCACCCTCCCATTGCGGTCAATCCAAACGCGCCTGTGATGCCCGTTTTCCCATTCGTCTTTCAGCGTACATTTTTTGAAATCCATCGCTTTGACTATATGATTTTTTTGCAGTATTTTCAATCAGACACTTGACTTTCCGCCGAAATCTGCTATATTTAAACCGTTCAGTGGACTGCATTTATGCAGTTGCTCCGCTTTTCTAAGCCGCTGAAGCCACGGCTTTGTGCCGAAATCCCCTGCACTGTAGGGGATTATTTTTTATTCTTCCGTCATCTTCTTCAGATTTACATTCACAAATTCCCGCAAGTTTTCTATTATACTCGCCTTTATCTGCTTGTTGTCGTCTGCGATTTGCTTGTCAAAGGTTGATGCGATAGGCAGAAAAAGCGTGTGAATGTCGATTTCGAGTGCGTCCGTGATTTGCGAAAGTGTCTTTTCGCTCGTCCAAGTTTTGCAAAGTTCGATGTTTTTGATTGTTTCGTCCGAGATTTTGGCTTTTTCGGCAAGTTCAAATTGCGTGAGTTTCTTTTGTTTTCTGATTCGCTTTAGATTTTCTGCCAGCCTTGTCTGAATTTCCGAAGATTTCATTTTTTATATTTTTAAGGAAACGGCCAAAAATCTAAATATCTTGAAGAGCCTATTTTTATTAAAAAGTGGTTGATTATTTGGAAAATAAATAATATAATGAGCCATATTTTTATAAAACTAGGCTTTGTTTTTGGAAAATTTGCCTAGTGTACACTAGGCAATGGAATTGACTAATCCCATTGCTGCAAATCCGCTCGCACTACGCGCATTGCGGATTTGCAGCAATGAAAGATAGGAGGATTTTCATGTTTTCAAAAATCAAATCGTGGTCGCTCAAAAAGAAAATCATCGTCGGAGCAATCGCTTTCGTTGTAATCTGTGCAATCGTAGGAATGAGCAGTGACGATGACGGCGAAAGTTCATCGGGCGGGAAAGGCAAAAACACGATAGCGTATCTTCGCTCGCAGAACACGGACGGTGCGCGTATTTGGGCTGATTTCATACAGGCATACGGAATCAACGCAAGCGACGAGGAGAATCTGACGATTCTGCAACTTGCCGTCCAGCAGAACAACAGCGATTTGGTCACCGCCTGCATAAAGGACAAGGCTGATGTGAACCGACGGGTCGGAAACACCGTGCCGCCGTTTATTCTCGCCGTGCGCAAAGGTAACTATGAAATCGCAAAGCAACTTTTGGACGCGGGCGCATTGATACATCCCGTTTACGAGAAAGACGAGTCGCATTTTGATTTGTTCGCGGTAAATGAATTTGACGCGCTTGCGGCTTGTCCTTTCAGTTCTCCGAGGACAAAGGAAAATGAGGAGTGCGTGAAACTCGCGCTGCTTCTCATTCCCCATTACAAAGACACAGAATATCTTGACCATTTTGACAATACCGACAGTGCCGCCGCATATTTGGCGAGATGTTTTTATGTCAACGGTCATTTGATGGTGAACAAGGAAATAGTGAACGCTTTGATTCAAAACGGCTACCGCCCATCCGAAGAGGATATTACGGGAAGCGATGGACTGGTCAAAATGTATTTTAAGTACAACGGCGCAGAAAATGATGAGGCGGTGGAAACGGCTTGGAACACGCTGACAACCTATCTGAAGCAGAGCGAATATAAGGAACGGTACGCGAATATTATCCGCTATGCGTATCGAGCGTGTCTTGAAGATTTTACTTACGAATATTTTTCTCAAGGGCGGGAATCTAAAATCTTTGAAAAAAGCCTTGCATTTATCGATTTCTTGCTGTCGAACGGTTATTCTGCAACAGATAAGGACGGTTACTCACCAGATACTTTTGTAGAAAAATTCTTGTGGAGAACAGAAAATGAGGGAGTGCCGTTTGCAGAGCAAATCAAAGCAACATTCGCAAAGCACGGAATTTCTGTGAATTAAAAAAATTGTCGGTGGACACAAAACGCAAGGAGGATTTTTTTTAAAAATACCTTTCCGTCTACTCGGATAGATTGTCAAAAAATCAAAATAGGAGGTCTTTCTATGAACGAATATGACGATGACGATATGGACGAGGAGAGCATAGATGGTGCGGCGTGGGAAGCGGGGTGGTATGCGACTTGCTACGCCGACAAATCCGAAAAAGAGCAATGGGAAGAAGACAACCCTTACTATCTCTACGAAGACGCTCTGACAGACGAAGAAATCTACGGGGACGACATCATCTCCGTGTGGCGTGAATATCGCGACGAGAAATCTGCAAGCGATGATTCGGACGAGTTCCCCAGTTTTTCTGACTGGCAAGACAGCAGAAAAGGCTTAGAAACAGAAGATGAAATATCGCAGGATGCAGAAATGTAGCATTTTTTTTTGACGGTGTTACAAATGAGGCAAAGTGAAACCAAAACTTTGCCAACGGAAAATCAATGTAATATCGACAGCGCAAATGCTGAAAGCTAGTCTTCACATATCGGGCAGAAGAGATTTTTTCTGCCCGATTTTTTGTTTTAAAAGCCGATGCGTTAGGCTATGGAGCACCGTCGCAGACGTTCCGAAGCGAAACGTAGGCGAATGGTGCTTTGATTATTACTATGAATACGTTGTGGCGACAGACAACGCTTCTGTCACGAATCCGACAGGAGCGAGCGAAGGAAGTCGCAGAGTTTACCGTGGCGGCGGCTGGAACGACTTTGGAAAGAATCTCCGCTCTGCCTATCGCGCCGCAATGCCGCAAAACAACAGCGCCTACAATGTGGGACTCCGTCTTGTCTGCAACGCCGACGACAGCGTGAAAGGAACTGTCACGACCAGAGAAGCGGCAAATGCAGGCTCAAAAAAATCAACTGGCAAAGGCAAAGCCCTCATCATCTTCTATTCATGGGGCGGAAACACACGCGGAGTCGCACGCGAAATTGCCCGACAGACAGGTTTTGACAGCGTTGAGCTTGAACTTGTAAAACCGTATTCCACAGATTACAACACGGTTTTGAATCAGGCGCAGAGCGACCAGCACAAGCAATCTCGCCCTGAGCTCAAGACAAAAATCGACGGCAAAAAATGGGCAGAGTATGATACAATATTCTGGCGGCTCGTCGCTTTCAAAAGACGTGGAAAAATGGCTCAAGAAAACAGGAGCGAAACAATGACAAAAACACAGCGCTTAAGAATGCCAATTGACATTTCGATGACGGTTCTTTCTGTAATCCTCATGGGCGGAAACTATCTTTTTCCGGCCGACATCGTGCATGAAATCTTGGGGCTTGCGCTGTTTCTTTTGTGGGCAGTCCACATCGGCTTGAACCGAAGATGGTACGGCGCAGTCTTCAAGGGAAAATACAATCCCTACCGCGTAATGCAGACTTTCATCAATTCTTGTATTTTAATCTGCACAATTTTTTTGATGATAAGCGGAATCATTCTTTCAAACCACCTTTTCACTTTTCTGAATATCCAAAGCGGCTTGGGCTTTGCCAGAATCGCGCACCTTTTGGCAAGCCACTGGTATTATCTTTTCATGTCGCTCCACATCGGCTTGCACGCGGGAATGATTGCGAACAAGATAAAGCAGAAAAGAGAAGCCGAAAACAGCTCAAAAAAAACATCTCGCAGAATCATCTTCCGCATTCTCCTCGCGCTCACCTGTCTTTACGGCATTTACGCCTTCATCGCGCGCGGAGTGTGGAAATACCTGATTTTACAGCAGCAATTCTTCTTTTTTGATTTGGAAAAAGGCTACATTCTTTTTGCAGTGGACTACATTTCAATCATCGTCTTGTTCGCGACAGTTTCGCATTTAATGGCAGCAAGATTGAAAGAGAATCTGCTTTCGAAATCATTCAGCCACATCGTTAGGTCTTAGAAGATGGGCAATTTTTTGTAAGGAGTCGTCCATGTTCAATTACATCTGGCCGCTTTTAATCATAATTTTTTCTAACACACTTTATCAGATTTGCGCAAAGGGAATCCTGAGCAGATGAACACTTATGCCAGCATGACAATCACTTATGCCGTGGCAACGCTTTTTTCGGCTCTTGCCTTCTTTGTCACCTCAAAAGGCGGGAATATCCTCAAAGAATTTTCCCAAACCAACTGGGCGACAATCGTTCTTGGAATCGTGATTACAGGACTTGAAGTAGGCTTCATATTTGCGTATAAAGCAGGCTGGAAAGTCAGTACACTGGCTACAGTTTCAAATGCGCTTCTTGCAGTCATTCTGATTTTTGTGGGACTTATCGGCTACCATGAAGCAATCAATTGGAGCAAGGTTCTAGGAGTTACTATCTGCCTTGTGGGATTGTATTTTATAAACAAATAGGAACATTTATGTCAAAAGAAATCATATTCAAACAATGCAGCGAAGAAGATGTTGCGTCTCTTTCTGAAATCGGAGCGAAAACATTCGAGGAAACATTTGCCGCTGAAAACTCAAAAGAAGACATGGAAAAGTGTCTTCAAAAAGATTTCAACAAAGAAAAAATCCTGTAATATAATAGATTTTTATGTGGTTCGTTTTTGCAATTCTTTCTGCTGTATTTGCAGCCTTAACTTCGATTCTTGCAAAGGTGGGAATTGAAGGAGTTAATTCAAATCTTGCCACAGCCATCAGAACCCTTGTTGTAGTTTTAATGGCCTGGCTTATGGTCTTCATAACAAACGCTCAGGGAGGCCTTTCTTCAATCAGCAAAAAAAGCTGGCTTTTTCTGATTCTTTCAGGACTTGCAACAGGTGCTTCCTGGCTCTGCTATTACAAAGCCCTCCAGATGAGAGAAGCCTCAAAAGTTGTGCCGATAGATAAGCTCAGCGTTGTTATCACACTGATTCTCGCCTTTGTATTTCTGCATGAACAGTTTACAATCAAATCAATTTTCGGATGTCTCTTGATTGGAGCAGGAACGCTGCTGATGGTACTGTAAGTTTGTATTAAAAAATTAACGTACAGACCTCGCTTATAATAATACCTTTACTTATTTCTATACCCATTCATCCCTTTTTCCAGCAGGGTCGTCGCAAGCTCAATCATTTCCTCCATTGGAATCTTCCGTCCGTCGGCAACCCACTGGCTTGGAAAAGCGCTCAGAGCACGGGACGGCGGACGCAAGGAATGAGCGGGGAATCGGAACCTACACACTCTCGAACATATCGCGGAATTTATGGAAGTTCTCCTTTTTGCAGACGATGTAAAAAGTGACGTTCACTTCCTTGTCCAAAATCGGGATGGCCACCCGCCCCTTCCGCTCGTAGCTGACGAAGTTTTTGCTGTTCTGGGCGATGTCGGTTACGAATGTCAGGAGATTGGATGAATCGACCAGGTCTTTCAGGGTTTCGCTCTGCTCCTGGGTGATGAATTTCGCGTCTGGTATCTTCGCATTCTTGATTTTCGCCCAGAATCCAAGTTCGGAAAGCATGAGGAATGTTTCGCCCGCAAGGTCTTCCAGACAGATGGATTTTCTTTCGGCAAGGCGGTGTTTTTCCGGGACAAAGACCTTCAGTCCTTCTTTGAAATACTCTTTTGAAATGTAGTCGTCTGCCGGAAGTCCCATTTTGAAGTGGGGAGTTTTTGAAACCACGAAGTGGTAGTCGCCGGAAACAAGGCCTGAAACAATTTCCTCCTCGCTGTCCTTCAACTCGCTTTTTATCTGAACGCCGGGATAGATTCTCTTCAAAATCGGATTCAGCTCAAAAATCGGAGCGGGCGCGATGGAAGCGAAAGAGACTTCCCTGTTAGCGGCATCCATCTTCCTGATTTTCAGAAGCATTTCCTCATGGGCGCGAAGGATTTCCCTGGCACGGCGGGCCGCTTCCTCCCCCACTTCGTTCAAGGCGATTTTATTTTTGGAGCGGCAAAAAAGAGTCGCGTCGCATTCTTCCTCAAGTTTTTGCATGGCCCGTGTCAGTGCCGATTGGGAAACGTTCAGGCGCTCGGCCGCACGGAGCAGAGTTTTTTCTTCCGCAAATGCAACCAGATTCTGCAGGAGATAAGTCTCAATCATAAGAATATTTTACAGCGACTATGCGCAGGACGCAATGTGCATTGAGAACATTCTATTTTACAGCCGCTTTTTTTTGAGGCATATTGAAAACACCTATTCAATTCAACGGAGGACGACATGGCAAAGACATTGATCGCGTTTTTCAGTCGCGCGGAGGAAAACTACAACGTGGGATTCGTGAAGGAAGGGAACACTTTCAAGGTGGCGAGGATTTTGAGGGAGCTGCTTTCCAAAAATGGAGTCGACACGGATTTGTTTGAAATCGCGCCGGCGGAAGGATACCCAGCGGACTACAACGGCTGCATAGCACTGGCGAAAAAGGAGCTTGCGTCGAAAGCGCGCCCCGCAATCAAGGCGGACATCGACATCTCAGGCTACGACACGGTTTACCTTGGATATCCAAACTGGTGGGGCGACATTCCCATGTGCGTATACACTTTTCTGGAGAAGCACGATTTTTCAGGGAAGACGGTCGTCCCCTTCTGCACCCACGAGGGAAGCGGACTCGGCACAACGGAAAGCAAACTGAAAAAAGCCCTGCCAGATGCGAGTTTCAGGAGCGGTCTTGCCGTTCACGGAATCGTGGCACAGCAGGACGAGAAGAGAACCCGCGAGCTTGTCGGGGGATGGTTGTAATTTTTTTGAACATAGTCAGGAGGAATCGATTATGAAATTGAAAACAGTTTTGGCAATGCTTTTTGCCGCTTTAGTCACCGCAGGCAGCGTGTCCGCAAAATCCCTGGTGGTCTATTTTTCCCACACGGGAGAGAATTACGCCGTCGGAAACATCACCGAGGGGAACACGGCCATTGTCGCGAAAATGATTGCCGCAAAGACAGGCTCGGACACTTTCGAAATCATCCCTGAAAAGGACTACCCCGCTTCCTACAAGGCCTGCACCGACGTGGCGAAGGCCGAACAGAAGCAAAACGCCCGCCCGGCCTACAAGGGGGACGCGGACACGAGCGGCTACGACACAATCTACATCGGCTACCCGATTTGGTGGGGAGACATGCCCATGGTGGTCTACACTTTCCTTGAAAAGCACGACCTTGGCGGAAAGACAATCCTGCCGTTCTGCACCCACGAGGGAAGCGGAGTGAGCGGCACCGACGGAAAAATCAAGCGGCTCTGCAAAAACGCAAGCGTCAAGTCGGCATTGGCAGTCCGTGGAGGCACAGCGCAGAACGAGCGGACAAAGGCGGAAAAGGCAGTGGACGATTGGCTGAAGAAGAGCGGAAAGTAGACTATAAGGAGAATCAAATGGACTACGAAAAAGGATATGTTTACAGATTGATGGACAATGGCGGCCCCACCGATGTGAGGGAAGCGTATTTCAAGGAAGCGGTGGACGAGATGATGCGGGCGAGGACGCTCTGCGCGAAGGCCAACGCAAAGATGCCAGACGACCCCAGCCACATAGCGGACTTGGAGGAACTTTTCGGCCGCAAGCTGGACGATGTGCGGATTCTCACTCCCTTCATCTGCGACTTCGGAAACCGGGTCAAGTTCGGAAAGAATGTCTTCATCAATCATTCGGCCATTTTGAGCGCGTCGAGCGGAATCGAGTTCGAGGACGGCGTCTCGGTCGCGCCGGGTGTGCGCATCGCCACAATCAACCACGACTTCAACGAGCGGCACACAAAATACACCTACGGCAAGGTCACGATTAAAAAGAACGCATGGATTGGAATGAACGTGACGATTTGCCCCGGCGTGACGGTTGGAGCCTACGCGGTAGTCGCGGCGGGCGCGGTTGTGACGAAGGATGTGCCTGACTACGCCGTGGTGGGCGGATGCCCCGCAAAGATGATAAAAATGCAGAATCCAAGTTTGCAGAAGGAATAAAGGAATAGCAGGCAATCGTAGATTGCGACGATCATAACGAGCAGAAGGAATTACTAGGAGTAAAATATGCAGACAATCAAACTGAACAACGGAATCAGCTGCCCCGTCATCGGGCTTGGAACTTTCATGCTTTCTCCCGCAGAGGCTGAGAACAGCACACGCGAGGCTTTGAAGATGGGCTACCGCCTTGTCGACACCGCAAACGCTTATGTGAACGAGAGGGCTGTCGGCAGGGGAATCAAGGGAAGCGGAATCGACCGCAAGGAAGTTTTTCTTTCCACAAAGCTCTGGCCGAGCGAATACGAAAACCCGAACGCGGTGGACGAGACTCTGGAGCGTCTCGGCGTGGACTATGTGGATTTGCTCTACATCCATCAACCTGCGGGAAACTGGCTTTCCGGCTACCGCCAGCTTGAAAAGGCTTACCGGGAAGGAAAGGCAAAGGCCATCGGCATTTCCAATTTTGAAGGCAAATATATAGAAGAACTTGAGAAGAAATGGGAGATTGCGCCCCAGTTCATTCAGGTGGAAGCCCATCCATATTTCACGCAGAAGGATTTGCGCGTAACTCTTGACAAGTACGGCATCAAATTGATGAGCTGGTATCCCCTCGGCCACGGCGACAAATCTTTGATAGAAGAGCCGGTTTTCGCGGAGCTTGGCGAAAAATACGGAAAGTCCCCCGCCCAGGTCATTCTCCGCTGGCACATTCAGATGGGATTTGTTGTCATTCCCGGAAGCAAGAATGTCTCACACATAAAGGACAATCTTGCAATAATGGACTTTGAATTGACCGCCGACGAAATGGCAAGAATCGCCGCTTTGGACAAGGGCGAGCGATACTACCACCGCACCGAAGAACAGCTCGTGCAGTTCGCCGCATGGAAACCGGAATTCGAAAAGGCGTAGGAGAGGAAGCGCAAGGGCACAACAACCCCTGCTACAACTTCCGAAATCCGCTCATCCCGCCCTCCAAAAGAGTCGTGGCAAGCCTTATCATTTCTTCCATGGGAATCTTTCTGCCGTCGGCGACCCACTGGCGGTAGAGAGTCAGAACGGTGGTGGTATAGGCTCGAACGATGTTCTGAACGAAAGTATTTTTTTCATGAAGGCTTTTGCTTTTTTGGTGGGTGTGGGCGGAAACTTTCTTCTGCAAGCGCCCCAGTGCGGGCGTCAGCATAACAATTGCTTAAACCGCAATCCGGCTTGACCGGTTTGTCGGCTTTGAAGCTTTGTTATGTGTTTATTCTTTCATGTAATACATTTGTGAAATTGACTATTTTGAATGAATTTTTGTTTTCAGGAAGTTTTCATATTCATATGGAATACCTATTTCGTAATTTTTGAAATAGTACAAGAAATCTGTAAGAAAAATAAAAATTCCGTCTTCATAAAAGCCTGGATTCGGGATTACTTCCTTTGAAAAAATATCATGGCTTATCATTGGAGCTAAACAGCAGGGGGTTAAACTTTCCATATACGCCAAAATACTAGATTTTGGTAATTCATTTTCGAGTTTTTTGTAATCCTCAAAATTTTCATTTAAATAGGAATAATCATCCTTAAAACTCATGTCGGAGCCAACAAACATTCCGAACAATTTTTGTACTTTTCCTTCTTCAAAAAGACCTATGACTTGTTTCATATACCTTCTGGCTTAAAAATTTGCCAACCTCGATTTTCTTCTGAAAATGGTGTAAGACTTTTTAGTTGTAATACAGGTGCAGGTAAAGATTCTCTTGCACAAAATTTAGCAAATGAGTTAAAGTGCATAGTAAAAGCTCCGAATGATATATTGTATATTTATCCGAACGGAGTATGTAAAATTGGTTATTTTGGTCGAGGAGGATCCTTTTTTATAATACCAGCAAGTTCTTTAGCATACACTCTTTTACCATTAATTTGAACGTACTCTGGTGTTCCATGTGCTGCAAAGTCATAAAAATCTCCATCTTTCTCAACATTTTTACGTATAATGTCATCTTTAGGAAATCTATTTTGTTCTACAGCTAATTCTATTTCTTCATTATTAGAAGAATTATTTTCTTCCTCGTCATCGCCGTCAACTTCAAGCCATTCGTGGGCAATCTGAATCCGCTCGACCGCGAATGTTCTTCTGTCATTGGCGGTCAAGGATGGACCTATCCATCGGCACGGAAACGCCCTGAAGAAGTTCCACCTCTTTATCTCTTCTCCCTGAAGGTTGCATAGTACGATGGAGCCTGACTGCCTCTCGACATTGCCCTCGGCTGTTTTCTTGTACCATTTCCAAAGGACATAACTGTCAACGATACCATTCTCTAAAACAATGTTCTTCCCTTGAACTTGTGTACTGCTCCGCCGCCTTCTTGATATTCAAAGACCTCGACTTATCTGACTCATAATCTCCTATTTTTCTCCAATGCGCCCCAGTGCGGGTGTCCACATAACAACTGATTAAACCGCAAAAACGGTTCTGCCAACGGCAGAATTGTCGCAAAAGTTGCGGTGGCGTAAAGCCACGAAAAGCAACTTTTGCGACAAAGTTTTTATCGGCTTTGAAGCTTTGTTATGTGTCAAATCTCTAATTGTATGTATTTTTGGTCTTAATTTTCGTATTGCAAAACACATGATAGGATAATGAGAAAAAATGAACAAAAGATTTTTTTATAGCAACTCCTCCAAAGAATTAGTTTCATCAAAAATAGCCTCGTCAATAATATTCATGAAAGCCCACTTTTTATTTTTTAATAGATATACAATGAAATCATTATCGCCTGTATCAAAGAAAGGTATTATGCATCTTGAAGAAAAGTTTGTGCCAAGAGATTCATCGGCATTTAAAATTTCCGCCAAACTTAAAAATCTTAAAATATCATCGCTTTCCAAAAAATTATCATTTAAACGAACAGACAATAATTGTTTTACAAAACTGTCATTAATTTCGCCAAATTTATTTTCTACTAATCTTACTACGGATGTATCGGG
>JAGBIY010000060.1 GCA_017934745.1 Treponema sp.
GTCGGTCTTTGTGACGATTCTGCCGATGCCGTCCTCTTTGAGCAGATAAACGGCACATTCAGCGTTCGCAATCGGCTTCCCTGTGTTCTTGTCGATGTTCTGAACTTTTATCCATTGTTCGCCGTCAAGCGCGATGTTGTCCAGTTCCAGAATCGGCGACTCCCTCGGCATTGTCGCGCACGACACGCACTGCGCAATTGTCAGCGCGACCGCCGCAATGCAGATTATGATTTTGCCCGCCTTCATTTTCCGCCCCCTTGAAGATTGTTCCCTGTGCGCTAATCCAAGTACAAATAGCACGAGAACATCTCCATCGCGAAGCAGGCTGTCAAACACACCGAAAGCAGCGCGGTATGGCCGGCAAGGATGAACTTCTTCCGAATCAGAAGGACTATGGCGCACACGATTCCGGCAGGAATCAAAACCGGCTCGGCAAATACAAGAAAAAAGGAAAGGACATTCAACCACACATACAACGGAGAAATATCGAACGCGGCTCCCAGCGCGGCGGGAATCATGGCGGCAAGAAAAGCGAGCGCGAAAACGCGCAGGCTGACAGGAGATGCGCAAAAGTGCATGACCGTGCCCACCGCGTTCAACAAGACCGCTCCGACAATAAAAACGCCTGGCAGGCATATCCCCAGTTCCCGCCACACATCGCCGCCGTCGCCGAAAGGCGTGTTGTTCTCATAGCCCGGTGAACTTTCCGGGTTCACAATGTATTCGTAATTGAGGGCGACGAAACGCCCCACCAAAAGCGCGCTCGCCAAAAGCGTGCAGAATGTAAGGAGCGCCACAAGAAGCAAGAGTTTCTTTTGAGTTTGTGTTTTCATTTCTATCCATCTCCCCTTCCAAGCAGGTCGCTGTTCATCTCAGCCTGTCGGCGATTGGTGTCTTTAGGTAGCAGTCCTCGTAGACCGCCTTTTTCTCGCCGTCGGTCATGGTGGCACGGACAGACCCGCAGAAAGCGACAACCTTTTCCATTTTCGCTTCCCGCTGCAATTTCTCCGCGCTGCCTTGCGCTTCCGCGCCCTTCTTCCTGCAAGACGCGCACGACGACAGAGCGACCGCCGCCAAAATCAGAATAAATCTTGTTGCTTTCATAATTCACTCTTTACGCATTATCCCACTCGTCTTGAAGAGACAATCGAATATCTTCGGAATGATTTTCCATTCGTGAAATAACGCTTTTCTTTGTTTCAAGTTTTTCGGCAAGCTGCTCCTGTGTCATTCAACTTTCGAGGCGCATTTCTTTTATCATCATTCCGATTTTGAATTCTTCATAACCGGTATCAAAATTTTGGGCGAATTCAGAATCTGTTTCCTTTCTTTGAGAAATATAATCATCTAAATCAAATGTTTTATTTGCCATTTTCTTTACTCCTTTTCAAAAAGTCTTTCATTCTTGCTTCACAAACTTCTATTTCAGATTTCGGTGTTTTCTGAGTCTTTTTTTGGAAACCATTTGTATTTTTCATCGTCAAAAGCCACCGATTGATTTTCTTTCAGCAACTTTTTGTAAGCCGCAATAAGCGTTTTCCAATCGTGCTTCTGTTCATAAAGCGGATATCTTTCATCGTGAAGCAAATCGATTTCCTCCAGTGATTCTTTCAGTTCAGTACGGAGTTTCCAGATATAGTCGCCGCTATTCTCATCTTTTGTTTTGTCGACATGGCGGCCAAGAAAAAGAACAGGAAATTTCCACTCGCGTTTATTATCAGAAATCGGAGTGATTTTCTTTTTCTTCATGATGCGGGAGGCCAGGCCTTGCAGTCGCCCTTATTTATGCCGTTCGCACGAAGCCATCTTGCCAAAATAATTCTCCGATTTTCCATTGTACGAAAGTCCATTCTTGTCGCGGAAATGCTTTTTGAAGTTTTTCAAGTTCCGCCCTGCCATTTTCTTCTGAAATAAAGCAATCGCTTTCTATGATGTCAACTTCATCATAAAACTCGTTTTCGTTCCAACCGTTTGCAATCCATACAACACTCGGACACGCTTCTGCTGAACAATCTGCAATTTGCTTTTCCTTAATTTTTTTTGTGCAAGGAAAATCGCAAAAGCCTTTTACATTCTCAAGATAATAACGAGCGGCGGCTTCTGCCTCTTGCTTCGTCGCAAAAATTCCGATAAAAAAATCTTCAGAAAAGTTTTCGTATGATAATTCTGTGTCAGTAAGTGTTAGGGAAAATAATTTGTTCATTTTGCGCTTCCTTTTACGATTTTTTCTATTTCCGCCCCGTGCGGACAGCCAGCCTTGCAGTCGCCGCATCTTATGCAGTCCGCGCTGTTCGGCTTCTGCCACACGGGAATGTCGAACTTGCAGATTTTCTGGCACGCGCCGCATTTCGTGCATTTTTCTTCGTCGATTTTGAAGCGGTAAATCGAGAACGCCTTTTTCTTTCATCGAGTTGATTATGTTTATGGCATCGGCTTTGTCTTGCCTTGAAAAATCAATCCAGCCTAACTGCATTTTAAACCTTACTTTCACCCCATTATACCACGACTTACCCCTTCCGCTTTCAAAATTTCAGGGTAACCAGTCCTGAAACTGGATTTTCCGAACTGGTTTATTTTTCCCATCAAGCGGATTTCTGTGACGAACTCACAGTCGAATCAAGAAAAATTCAGTATTTTTATTATAGAAAAAACGAAACGGTCAGGAGAAAAAGATGAAACAATTCAATGTCACGGGAATGACGTGCGCGGCGTGCTCGGCAAGGGTGGAAAAAGCCGTGGCGGGCGTCGCGGGTGTAGAGAGCTGCTCGGTAAGCCTCCTCACGAATTCGATGGGGGTGGAAGGCAGCGCGAGCGACGAGGCGATAATCAAGGCTGTGACGGAAGCCGGATACGGGGCGCGCGTAAAATCGGGCGGACGGAAAGGCGGAAAGGCTTCGGACGAGGGCACGCTCAAGGACATGGAGACACCGGTTCTCGCAAAGCGGCTGGTCTCTTCCATCGTGTTCCTCGTTCCGCTCATGTACTTTTCGATGGGGCACATGATGTGGGGCTGGCCTCTTCCGCAGTTCTTCGACGGCAACCACGTGGCGATGGGGCTGGTCCAGCTCATTCTCTCGGCAGTCATCATGGTCATAAACCAGAGGTTCTTCACCAGCGGCTTCCGCTCCCTCCTCCACCGCGCTCCGAACATGGACACGCTGGTCGCGCTGGGGTCGGCAAGCTCCTTCATCTACAGCACGGCAGCCCTCTTCGCAATGACGAAAGCGGCGACGGTTGGCGACCCGGATTCCGTAATGAAATTCATGCACGAATTCTATTTCGAGACTGCGGCGATGATTCTCACACTCATAACCGTCGGAAAAACGCTCGAAGCGCGCTCCAAGGGGCGAACCACAGACGCCCTCAAAAAACTGATGAAGCTCGCTCCGAAGACCGCGGTCGTTGTCGGGAAGGACGACGGAAAAGAGAAGACTGTTTCTGTAGAGCAGGTGCAGAAAGGCGACATCTTCGTGGTCCGTCCTGGTGAGAACGTCCCTGTCGACGGAAGAATCGTGGACGGAGAGAGCGCGGTGGACGAATCGGCGCTCACAGGCGAAAGCGTCCCCGTGGACAAGGCGGAGGGCGACAGTGTGAGCGCGGGAACCGTGAACAGGACGGGATTCTTGAAGTGCGAGGCGACGAAGGTCGGAGAGGACACGACTCTCTCGCAGATAATACAGATGGTGGGCGACGCCGCCGCGACGAAGGCTCCGATAGCGAAAATAGCGGACAAAATCTCAGGGATATTCGTCCCTGCCGTGATTGCCGTCGCCGCCGTCACTTTCATCGTGTGGTCGCTGCTCGGCTCCGACATCGGGACTTCGCTTTCCCGCGCTGTGGCGGTCCTCGTAATCAGCTGTCCATGCGCGCTCGGACTTGCGACCCCGGTGGCCATCATGGTCGGAAACGGAGTGGGCGCGAAGAACGGAATCCTCTTCAAGACCGCGGCAGCCCAGGAAATGGCGGGAAAAACGCAGATTGCCGCCCTCGACAAGACGGGAACCGTCACGACAGGAATCATGCAGGTGACGGACGTCATCGCGGCGGAAGGTTCGTCTGAAAAAGATTTGCTTGAAACAGCCTACGCACTCGAAGCAAAGAGCGAGCACCCGATTTCAAAGGCGATTGTGGAATATGCCGAAAAAAAGCGGCTCAAGCTTTTGGACACGACCGAATTTGAAATCAAGGCGGGAAACGGACTTTCCGCGAAGCTGGACGGAAAAGAGGTTTCCGGCGGAAACGCGACATACATTGGAAAATTCTGCCAGACAGATACTTCTTCGGCATTTGTTTCGTCAAAAACATCCGCGCTCGCTTCACAGGGAAAAACGCCAGTGCTTTTCGCGCGAGACAAGAGCCTTCTCGGAATCATCGCCGTCAGCGACACGATAAAGGAAGATTCCGCGCAGGCGATAAGAGAACTCAAAAACATGGGAATACACACGGTGCTTCTAACGGGCGACAACGAAATCACCGCGAACGCGATTGCCGCCCAGGCCGGAGTCGACGAAGTCGTGGCGGGAGTGCTCCCCGACGGAAAGGAGGCCGCAATCAAGAAACTCATGGAAAGCGGAAAAGTCGCCATGGTCGGAGACGGAATCAACGACGCTCCCGCCCTCACCAGAGCGGACATCGGAATCGCAATCGGCGCGGGGACGGATGTCGCAATAGACGCGGCGGACATCGTGCTGATGAAGAGCCGCCTGTCCGACGTTCCTGCGGCCATAAGGCTCAGCCGCGCGACACTCAAGAACATCCGGCAGAACCTCTTCTGGGCGTTCTTCTACAACGTCATAGGAATTCCGCTCGCGGCGGGCGCGTTCACAGCCCTTCTCGGCTGGAAACTGAACCCCATGTTCGGGGCGGCCGCGATGAGCCTCTCAAGCTTCTTCGTCGTGACGAACGCGTTGAGGCTGAATTTCGTGAAGGCGCGAGATTCAAGGCACGACAAAAAAGTGGAGAATTCCATCACGGGAAATCTTATATCGAACAAAACACAAAACAAGGAGACAACCATGAAAATTTCAGTAAAGGGAATGATGTGCGGACACTGCGAAATGCACGTGAAAAAGGCCCTCGAAGCAGTCGACGGAATCACCAGCGCGACAGCCTCGCACGAAAAGTCGGAAGTGGCAATCGAAACTTCAAAGCCGGTCGATGAAAGCCTGATAAAAGCCGCAGTAGAAGAAGCCGGCTACGAGTACGCGGGTGCGCTTGCGTAGCCGTTAGGAATCCCAGCCGCGAAGGACAAGGCTAGTCGGAACTGTAGCCGCCAGAGTCCTCCAAATCCCGCAAATCGTCCAGATCGACCAACGCGAGGCTTGAGGCGAAGATGCGGACGCAGTTCTCCTCGTAGTCCGCGAAACGGGCGGGAACCCTAGTCTTGTTGAAGGCGAGCACTCCTGAAAAATCATTTTTCGAACCGATTACGCAGTGTATCGACGAAGACACGTCCCGGTTCCTGAGGGCGGCTCCAAAAACGTTGTCCTCAGGAATCTCCGAGACGAAATTGAAAAGCGCAACCCCGTCGAAGTCGAGCGAGTTCCTGAAGTCGTCGCTCAGCGCATATTCCGCGGTGCGCATCTCCGGCCTGTCCTCGCCAACATGGAGAATCGACTCCATCTTCTCCCCCGCGTAAATGTGTATGCAGTCGACGGAGTACAAGCCAATCATGTGCTTGAGGAGCTTCATGACGGCCTCGCGAGGATTCTTGTGGAGAGTCTTGAAGTACTCCGCCAAGTGCTTCAATTCCTGGACCTCGCGCCCCTCGGAAGCCTTCCCCTCCCCGTTCTCCTTCAATCGTTCAGCATAGGCCTGCGCGTGCAGGTCGTCGCGGTAGAAGACGTAGCGGTCGCGCCCCTTTTCCTTCGCGCGGTAGAGGCAGAAGTCCGCCTTCTTGAAAAGCTCGTCGTATGTCGTTCCATTTGTCGGATATACCGAAGCTCCGACAGAGCAGCTCAGAACGATGTCGTCGAAATTCCCCTCGAATTCCTTTTTGACCTGCACCATTATCGCACGGAGCGCGCCGCGCAATATGCTCACGTTCGCGACGCTCTCCAAAACAATCATGAATTCGTCGCCGCCGAAGCGTCCGACAACTCCGTCATCGCCGACGATTTCCTTTATCTTCTGCGCAGCCCGGGCTATGACCTTGTCCCCGGCGAGATGCCCGAACCTGTCGTTCACCGGCTTGAAATGGTCCAAATCGACAATGACGAGCGCGAACGGCTCCTGGAGAGCCGCCCTGATTTTTTGCTCGGCATAGGCCGTTATCGTCTTTTTGTTGTAGACCTGGGAGAGCGCATCCAGCTGCAGCTCCTCGATGAGCGCGTGGGAGCCGTGGAGTTTCGCCATCTCCTCGTCGGACAGGATACGGCCTATCATGTACGTGCCGTCGAGTCCTTCATAGCGCGCCCCTATCAAGCGCAGGTTCTCCTGAACAGCGCCCGATGTCCTGATGCTCCCCTCCAGCTTGGACATTATGGAATTCGGATTCAAGGCGATTTCATTGCAGAATACGTTCAGGCTGTCGACGCTCTTCTCGGACACGAGCTTCCTCTCCACGAGCATATTCTTCCAGTCGCCAAGGCGCATTTTGTGCAGGACAATCTCCTTCCCCTGGCTGTAGTACGCAAGTGTGAGCAAATCCTCTGATTTTTGATAGCTGAAAAGATAGTCGTTCGTGAGTCCGAGAGCCGTGTGAATCTTGTTGTTCTCGTCGACCGCCGTCCTGATGAAGTCGATCGCGTCGTAAATATCGAAGAGCCTTATGCGCGCGAGATACGGCTTTCGGACATTTCTGACAGTGACAAAGTTGTAGCGGTATTCGCCGGTGTTCCTCAAAAGATGGAAGACTCCGCTCCTGTTGTCGGCTCCGTCATATTTTCCAGAAACAAGGTCGGCGAACCGCGCTCTCTCATCCGGCTGAACAAAGTCCAGGACGTTCTCACACAAATAGTCGAAATATGTGAAAAAATCCTTCGTAGTCTCAGCTTCCACAAGACGAAAATTCTCATCAAGAAGAGCGCTGCGGTTTTTCACTGTCAAAATCATTCTTAGTGTACCTCATTTTTGATCAGGCATATCAAAAAACTTGAACTCCGAATGCGCTCATTATACACCCAAACAGGACTTTTGCGGGGAAAAAACACAGCAAGCGGAGAAACGTTTGGCAAGACGCACGAGGAAATGCGGAGAAAGCAGCCCTAGCCAAAGATGAAAATTCCGTGCTATCCTTGACTCCGCTGCCACCGGGTAGGGACTCTCATTTTTTTGGACGTGTCCGGCTCCATCGTTAGGTCTTTGAAGATGGGCGATTTTTTTCACAAGGAGATTCCAATGCTCTCTTACATCTGGCCGCTCGCGCTCATCATCGTTTCAAACACAGTCTACCAAATCTGCGCCAAGGGCATTCCGCCTCAGATGAACACATACGCATCGATGACGGTGACATACTTCGTCGCGACAGTGTTCTCGCTCGCGGCTTTCCTGGTCTCCTCAAAAGGCGGGAACATAATCAGGGAATTTTCCGGCGCGAACTGGGCGACTGTCGTCCTCGGAATCGTCATAACGGGGCTTGAAGTCGGATTCATCTTCGCATACAAGTCCGGTTGGAAAGTCAGCAGCCTCTCGACGGTATCGAACGGACTGCTGGCGATTGTGATGATTTTTGTCGGATTCTTTTTGTACCATGAAAAAATCGAACCGACAAAAATCGCCGGCATCATCCTCTGTCTGGCCGGACTTTTCCTCATCAACAAGTGAGGCTTTCTAGTCGGCGTTTCCCCTGACCTTGTTCCACTTGGCGGAAAGGGCGGAAAGCTCCAGTTCCCAAACGGCCACATGTGAAAGGGCCGCACGGTTCCAGTCGAAATTTCTGCACATCTCGTACCTTCCGACGCAGATTTCCATGGCCCGCGCCATCTCGTCGCCCGAAAGCAGCCTGATTCTGGCCTTCCCCATGACAGAGCGGTATCTTTCCGTTATGTCCCTTGCGACAGGAACCAGCTCCATTCCGTCGTCCACATCCATCTGCACGGAACAGAACTGCGTTTTCTGGAGCAATTCCCATTTCCTTCCTGCCCTCGCTCCGTGAATGTACAGGAAGATTTTCCCATCGACGACTTTGTAGCCGAAATTCAACGGCACGATGTACGGAAAATCAGGCTCGTCCCTGTCAAACAGGCCGATTCTGACGATGCGGCAGGCGTCTATCAGGTTCAAAACCGTGTCGAAATCGGCGACTTGACGGTCCTTCCTTCTCATCTGACGGCGAGTGAACAATGACGAAGAGCAGAGCCTCTTCAGCTCCGACTTCAGATATTTGTATCGCTCGAATTTTTCTTTCTTGGCGAAATGGACCTCCCTCGACTGCTCAGGGTTTCCCTCGTAGCGGAGCCTCTCATCACCGAACTGCTCGCTGGTCAAGTCGAAAACCGCTCCGCCAACGACATTGTAGCAGTGGAAGTTTCCGCCGTCCCTTGGAATTCCGTACACTTTTCCGCCGAAAATGTCCTGGGCGAGGAACGCCGTGATGGAGCACTGCCCCAGCGTGCGGTTTTCCCGCGACCAGTCCCCCCTCATGCGCGGCGCGCAGGTGTCCGCGCTCCAGATGAACGAAAGAGCGTCGTACAAATCCCGCGGAGTCTCGATTCCCCGGTATTCTCCTCCGACCGCATGGACAGTGTTGTCCTCCCAACCGAAATAATTGTATCTCATAAGGCACCCCCAAAAATTTTCCCATCGCGCACAAACGGCTCAATCATTCAATTTCATCCCACGACTTGGACGCGTCGCCCACAATCGGGATTTCTTCGCCGAGATAAGTCGGTGGGATGTCGAACAGCACAAGGAAAAAATTCTTCACACGGGCGAGGTACTCCCGGACAGCCCAGCTTGCATGGATTCGCGCCGAAAACGGATTCAGTTCGGGGGCAGCGTAGGCCACGGCGTCGATTCCCATCTTGCGGGCTATGTAGACGGCTCGGGCCGTGTGGAATTTCTGAGTCACAATCACGGCATCCCCTACACGAAAGACATCCCGCGCCCTGTACATGGTCTCGTAGGTCGAAAAACCGGCATGGTCAAGGAAGATTATGCCGCCGTCGATTCCGTAAATCTTCTGCATGTACTTCCGCATTTTGTTCACTTCGTCGTACTCCTTTCTGCCGTGGTCGCCAGATATGAGGATTCTCTCCCCTTTTCCCCGCTTCACACACTCCGCTCCCCCTTCGATTCTGTCGCGGACGACGAACGACACGTTGTTCCTGTAGACGCGCGCCCCAGGAATGATGACCGTGTACCGAGGAGGCAAATCCGAGATCGAGTCGTAGACGAATTTCCTTGTACTGCAGACCATGTAGATGTTGATTGAAGCGGAGACGATAAGAAAGAGAAGAAATGCCGACAAAAATGCGACTGCCAGTTTTTTGACCGCGCGCTTGCCCCTGACGAAGGCCGGCGTTTTTTCGATTCCGACCGCCATTGAAACGAATTTTGACTTTGCCAGCTTGATTTTCTCGGCGACAATCTTCAACTTTTCCAATGCGACCGGCATCATATTCCCCCCTACTTTTTCGGAAAAATTCTTGTTCCAATTTTTCTTGAAGAACACAGTATAACACATGCCACTTCAAAAAACTGTCGTTTTTATGGCTTAAAATATACAGATGGGAAGAAAACGACAGGCATTCAGCAAGGATTTCAAGGCTAAGGTTGCACTCGAAGCTTTGCGTGAAGAATCAACGATTCAGGAAATTGCTGTAAAGTACGGTGTTCATCCAATCAGATTTCACAGTGGAAAGTACAGGCAACTTTACGGAGTAGAGCCTCCCTCGTGGATCAAAAGGAAAGAAGTGAATTGTTCTAAGTATTTATCAAGCTGTAATTCCTCTTTCAGTAACGTTTCCGTTTTGTGAAAAATCTGTAAGAGGACATTCTGAAATAAGGCGGTTTAGGAATTTTTGATCTATAACTTATTTATCCGTTTTTATTATTTTTCTTATTTATCACCTTTATTACCATGATGTTTTTCAATTTTTTATTGGTCTCGTCAGGAAAAAGTGTTTTTCTGTTTCATCAAAGAAATCTAAGGACTCATCTTTAATATTTTTCCAAGATTCTAAAATTTCTTCCGTAATAGAAAAATCTGTACTGTTTGATAATTTTACTAAATATGGAGCTTTTAGATTACTGGAATATTTTTCCCATTCGATAGAAAAATAGAGATTTCCAAGATATTTTAAAAAACTTTTATTGGGAATATTTAAGGTATTTTCATCAGTTTTTAACGCACCTGGTATATTCAAACAAAGTTGCCATGCAAACTTTTCAATTTCATTTTTTTCAGTTTTATATTTTGCTTCATTTGCAAGAATAAATAATGGATGCTATGAATTAATAATAGACACTTCTGAATATATTGAGAAATAGTGTTTACATGATTCGTCAAAATTTATTCCTAAAACCAAGTGATAGAAATCTCTCAGCACTCGATCACCAATACAAAAATTATTACTTTTCGTATCAACATTAAATATTGTTTGTCCATCAACTAATTTCGCCGTAGAACAAAGGATTAGTATTCTTTGTGTTAAATAATTACAATCCCATCCTGAATGACTTTTTTTCCATTTTTCACAATAATCTGGAAATTGCAAAATTTCTTCTTCGCTTAAAATAACTATATTATTTTCGATTTTATAATTAAGAAGATCAGTTGCTGGTTTATACGAAAGTTTACCGTCTTTAATAACCGGAAATAAAAGATCTAAAACATCCTTCGATTTCAAAAATGATAGATTAGGTTCATAAATATTTACTAGTTGCCAAAATATATCAGGAGAGGATATGTTTTCATGAATAATTTTTCCCCATATTTTAGCCTCACCTTTATTTAAGCAATCATATATTCTTTGCCATCTCGGCATTGAATGCATAGAAGAATTATCAACAGGTTCCCTAGCTGGAGTAATTTCTGCTTTTAATGCACCACGAACATCCACACAAAAATTGGCATTATTATATGTACCGGGATTTCTCCATCCCATAAAATCAGTTACTTTTCGTTTATCTCCGACTCTTCCCCCATGACCGGCGATTAATATTCCATCAAAACAAATTGAATGCAATTTTTCTGGATTTGAATATAAATAATTTTGAAATTTGAGTTGGACCTCAGAATCATTTCTCTTTTTTTCTATAACCCATGAAGCTTCGTTATTTTCCAATGATAAATTTCCATTTTCATCAATCAAAAAAGATTCATTAATAGTTCCAGATAAACAAGGAGAGATAGTACTTAAATCAATCGAATAACATTTTAATTGCTTAATACCAACCAGTTCTAAAAATGAAGGATTTTTAGCCACCCCAGGTTCTATCAAAGTTTCTTCTTTTATACCTTCGATTGTGCATTTTCCATATATTGGAAATTCTCCACCGAGTGCATACCCTTGAAGTGTTGTAATGAGTTTTACATTATCATTAAAAATGTCATAATAAGCTTTTTTATTTCGTATCTTAATACGAACTGTAGTTCCTATTTCTTGATTATCACTTCCTTCGCGTACAAAAAATATACCTTCTGTTCCATTTATCTCTATTACTAATGGTTTGCCTCTATTTTTTCCTATACCATAATCTTTTCTTGTTTGAATTTCTATCTGATCTCCTAGCATAAAACATGACATGAATCCTATACCAAACTGAGAACAAGGATCAAAATCAACACCTTTTTCTTTCCATTCTTTTCTAAGCTGATTAAATTCGGGAGACTTATAATAGCTTCTACCAACTCTAGTAAAATAATTATTAATAATATCTAAATCCATTCCAATACCATTATCATGGCATTCCAATATTTCTTCATTATTACAATCCAAATAATGGCTGAATTCTATTTTACCTTTATCAAAATCAAAAGATTCTAACCCATATAATGATTTCCTAGTTCGTATTGCATCTGCTGCATTCTGAAGTAATTCTCTAATACATAGAGACGGTTTTGAATATAGTTTGTCTGTCATCAGAAGATTTATTATTTCATTTCGAGATAATGAAAACTCTACATTATGAGTAATATATGAATTATCTTTAGGGCCTATTCTAGACCTATCTATAGAAAATGGTAAATCTAATGAATAACTTGAAAATTCTTTAGGATACCTTTTTGTTAGAGTAATACAATCTTGTAATTCTTTTTCAATTTGATTAATAAAACTTCTGACAACATTCTCATAAACAGGATGTGTACATTCTGCTGTAAAAATAATTTCATTTTCAGAAATTGACCATCCTCTTATAGATCTGTGTTTTTCCCATTCTTTAATACTGATTGGATCTTCAAATTTAATTGATTTATATAAAAGATCTGGTGTGCGACTTCTATCAAAATCTAAAATATCTGATAAACGAATTAAAACAGCTAAAAAAGACATATTTACTTTATAGGTATGAATCTGTTCATCGCATCTAAATCCATTTGAATCATTTATAAAAGAAATATCTTTTCCATGAGCAATCGCTAATTTACAAATGAATGGTGTTATATTTATTCCGTGAAATAATAATCTTTTATCATTGTTATATAAATTTTCAATAAACTTCTTTGCATTTTCAGGATGTTCTCTTCTTAAATATTCAGTTAGACAAGCTTTTTCAAGTAAAGATATTTTTTCATTTATTTCGGCTTTTTCTACCTCACTGTAAATTGACGATTTTTGAATAGATAACAAATTAACAAAATTTGAATGATTTATTTTCCAGTTTTCAGAAAATACTTCATATTCAGAAGAAGATAATAATGATTCTAATTCTTCTTCATTTGGAGCCATGCCTATATCATGAAAACATATACCAAGAATTAAGATTAATTTCTCAAGTTCACTTAAGGAAGATATTTTATCTTGAAGTATCATTGAAACTAATGTAATCATACTTGAAATATGAGTTTCATCATGCAAAGTATATTGAGGAAAGTGAATATATGTAATTTTCATCCTTTCGCAAGCTTCTTCACATAATTTTAAAACATTATTTTTTAATAATTCAATTTCAGAATCTGAATTAAAATTAATTGGCCATAAAGAAGAGTTTTTTATTGTTTCCTGAATACTCATTTTTTATTCTCCAAGTTTTTCGCACAAAGGCAGCATTTTTTCGATTGCGGCGACAATGCGTTTTTGCTCTGCAAGAGGCGGAAGGGGAAATAATGCTTTTTTTCCGTCTTCAGTTCCTAGCCTTGGCATTTTTACGCCAAAAGATAATGAATTTGTGTAATCTACAAAGAATGGTGACATGAGATAAAGTTGTGCATATTTATTGTAAATCATATCACCAAAATCTAATGGTAAAATTTCAGATGTACAAAATCCATCTTTTGGGGCAATGACACATTTATTCAAATAGGGGCGCAATTTGCTATATAAGACAAATCCTTTCTTGAAAATATGTTTTGTACTTTTTGAATCGACTTCTTTTTTTGTTTTAAAAGAAAGTATTTTTCCCGAATCTTTTTCTATATCTTCCAAATCCAAAATCCAATCTTCATCATTTATTTCTTGAGGTTCAGCATTTTGACATACTCCAAAAGGCACAATCTCCCCCAACCAACACCAGCACCAGCTTTCTGGAATATCAAACGGAATCTCGTCTTCTGTAATTTCTGGTAAAGGCTTTTCTTTTTTTATTTTTCCTTCTTTAAGAAATTTAGATTTTTCTTTCTTTATTTCTTCAAGCAAATCTTTTGCATTTCCTTCTGCAGCGTTTTGTGGAACAAGTTTTCCCTGAACCGCTTCCTGCAGGATTGCTTTTTTTGTGAGACTGCCGATTTGTTCATTAACTGCTTTTAGCTCTGTTTCTTTTTTGCCGTATTCTTCTATGAGCGGCATGAACTTTTCGATTGCAGCGACTATGCGTTTTTGTTCGGTAAGAGGCGGAAGTGGAAACGGATAATTACGAATAAAATTTAATGATACAAATGTTTGTGCTCCACCGACTGCATAATTTTGAAAAGCTTTTGTGTAATATTCCAAAACATAAAATAAGTACACATTATAGACATTATTATTATTTTTAAAAAGAGCAACATTTTTTATTGCCATTTCAAAATAGTTTTCAGTTGTTATTATAATTTTATTACCAATGTTTCCACCAATCATCGAAAAGAGAATATCTCCAACTTCAACTTTAGAACGTTGATTTATTAAATCATAATCTTGTTTGCTGATATATTTTGTTTTTGAAAAATCGAAATGATCACCTCTAAAATCTTTACTTGTGATTAAGGGATAGCCACTTTTAATATATGCAGGAGTATCATGAGTTCCATCTCTAACATCTATTACATCACCCAATCTACACCAGCACCAATTCTCTGGTATCTCAAAAGGAATCTCATCTTCTGTAATTTCTGGCAATTCTTTTTTTGTCACACTGATTTGTGATTTACTACGTAAATCACTTTTTTTAGTTTTTTTATCCTTTCCATCGCAAATTCCGTAGGAATTTGCAAATCCGTGTGACAGTCTTTCTTTCCTGATTTCTTCCAGTAAATCCCGTGCGTTGCCTTCGCTTGCAATCTGAGGAACTAATTTACCTTGCACTGCTTCCTGTAAAAGCGCGTTTTTCAAATCTTTTGCGGTCATAATATTAATTCCAATTATTTTTTATGATTGGCAAAAATTGCATCTCACCATGATTGTATATATGTTCAAAAGTATCTACCTTAGTAACAAGTTCAAAAACAGATGGCTGCATCCATTTAATACATTCAAGTATTAAATCGTGTTTGGACTGTAAATCATTCCAGTGACAAATTCTTTCATAATGATATACTCTGTTACGCAGATTGCGTATTTGTTCCATTATATTTTGTATATTAGCAGAATTTTTTTGTGCTTTAGGGCAATTTTTGAAACCATATTTTATAATTTTGCTTTGAAAAGCACAAGAAGAATATCTTTTTGAAAAAAAAGCAGTCCAAAAACCCAATGAAAGCTCTGACACTATCCGTTCATGCGTTATTGCTTTTCCGCCATCTGAAATTCTCTTCTTTACTTCTTCAAGCTTATTAATGGCCGAATCTGACAGAGGAATTATTGTATACCAATCGTTTCTATTGCAAAATTGAGATAGACTCTCATCTATTTTGTTTCGGAGACATATTTCAAAAAAATGCAAAGAGCTATAAAGTGCCCGACATAATTCTATATTGTATAAATACCTAGCTAATGTTTCTTCATAATTCTCATCATTGTTTTTATATGCACTAAGACGGCTTGCCGTTAGAGCTTTTTCTATATTCAAATGAAATTCTTGTTTCATCTTAACCTCGTTTTCTTGACATTTAATCATTTTTGCCTTATATTATCAATGTGGGCCGCGGGATTCCTTCTCCCTGCCTTGAGCAGGTGGTCTATCGAAAGATAGCGTAGGGACCGCGGACGTGTTTTTTTAAAGTCCGAGTTCTGGTTTTTATCAGCCTGGGGCAACGAAAGGGCATCTTCGGATGCCTTGTTTTGTTTTAACTCTTTTGCGGTCATGGACTATCATCGCTTGACTTGCTGGCTTCATCTGCTATACTTGAACTATCGACGTGAGGTGTCTTAGTTGCCCTGTCCGCTGATTTTTCAGCCGCGTCACTCAAGCCTTCGAATCTTTCGGAGGCTTTATTTATTTGCTCGGACATATTTTCTCGTTCCATCTGAATAAAGCAAATATGCGGAATTTGTTGCTGCATCATAGCAGGAAATTGGAGTTCCCTTTGCTTTTTTTATTTCGTTTTCAATTCGTACTGCTTCAATAAAACGTTTTGTAAGTTCGTCATCTGAAACACCGCATGTTGAATCTAATTCATTTAGCTCCATAACAAATCCTCCTATATATTATAGCAGATTTTTTATATTAAACCCCTCGAATTCGATGGGTTTACAATTCTCCTTTCTGCGCTTTCTGGTGAAACTCTGTAATCTGCGCAAGAAGATTGTCTATATCGGCATTGAGCTTTGAACGCTTTTCTTCGTAGTTCTGGATTGTTTCTGCAACGCTCAAGATTTCTTCTTCTTCGTGAGGATAGCCGCATACATCAAAGTTGTAATTTGAATCAATAAGTTCCTGTGCAGAGTAGCATTTTGCTTTTGGATTTCCTTCTTCGTCTGTAATTTCCTTGCGGTTATTCCACCAGTCAATGCAGTCGTCAAAGTGCTTTAATTCCATTGGCTTTGTTTTGCTAAAGTGTTTGCGGTCGCTTGGAATGTCTACGCGGTAGAACCAGGTCTTTCCTGTTGGCTCTTCATTATTAAAGAAAAGTATGTTTGTCGTAATGCTTGTATACGGACTGAATACACTTCCAGGCAAGCGAACAATTGTATGAAGGTTAAAATCTGTAAGAAGCTTTTTCTTAAGATTGTTCTTTGCATTGTCGTTTCCAAACAAAAATCCATCAGGAACAATTACGGCTGCACGGCCATCTTTTTTAAGACGGTACATAATAACTGCCATAAACAAATCAGCTGTTTCACTTGAACGCAAGTCTGCCGGGAAGTTCTGCTTGATGTCGTCCTTTTCGCTTCCGCCATATGGTGGATTCATAAGAATTACATCAAATGCGTCTTTTTGGGTATAGTCCAAAAGTTTATATGTAAGTGAGTTTCCGTGATAGACCTTAGGGCTGTCCAGACCATGCAAAAGCATATTTGTAACACACAGCATGTAAGGGAACTGTTTTTTCTCTACGGCATAAATTGAGTTATAGATTTTTTCTGATTCTTCGTTTGAAATGCTGCCTTTAGCGTCTTTTACTTCTTCAAGTTCCTTTATCTAGCTGGAAAGGAATCCACCAGTACCACAGGCAAAGTCTGCCATTGTTTCGCCAATCTGAGGCTTAATCATTTTTGCCATGAACTGAGTTACGGCCCGTGGCGTATAGAACTCGCCTGCACTACCTGCGCTTTGGAGTTCTTTAAGAATTGTTTCGTATATTTCTCCAAAGGCATGTGTTTCTTCGTAGCTTCCAAAATCAAGTTCATCAATGATGTTTGCAATCTGACGAAGAAGCACACCATCTTTCATGTAGTTGTTTGCGTCTTCAAAGGTCGTGCGGACAATGCTCGCTCGGATTGGCGTGTCAGGTGAGATTTCAAGATTTTTTAATGTAGGGAAAAGTTTGTTGTTCACGAAGTTCAAGAGCTTGTCGCCGGTAAGGCCATCACCCTGATTTTCTGTATGTGCCCAGTTACGCCAGCGAAGATCTTCTGGGATTATTGATTCATATTTTTCATCCGCTGCTTCAGCTGCAAATTCCCAGTCTTCTTCTTTAGCATCATATACTTTTAAGAAGAGCATCCAGGCTATCTGTTCAATTCTCTGTGCATCACCGTTAATTCCGGCATCATTACGCATTACATCGCGAATACGTTTTACGAAACTACTTAAATTGCTCATATTATATTAAATTCCTTTTTGTATATAATTCATAGGCATGATTATAGAAAAGCAAAACCATATTAGCTTCTATAACTTCTCTAAATATTAGGAGACTATGATAAACATATTCTTCTATATTCATTTCTTTTTCTTTTAATGGTTTTCCTGCTTCTAAAACAATACAATTCTTATCATAATCATATCTTGTTCCGGAATGATGAGAACTGTTACGTATAAAACTGTCATATTCGAAACAAAGGAAATTTAATTTTAGATTATCCTTAAAACAATTTGACTTATTTGCTTTATCAATGATTAAGTATTTATTCATATCCATTTCTAAAAATTCATCATATTTTCGATTATTTAATAAATTATTTAAGCCTGCAATGATTGCATATAAATCAGCTAAAACTTCGAAACATTCACCATAAAAAGATTTAAGCTCTTCAAAATTAAAAGAATCAATTTTATATTCATTTATATCTAAGTCAAAACCATTTTTTAAAATTACCATATAAGGTGAAAATGTTTCATAATTAGCCATATAACTTGTAATAATTGGTATTATCTTTTCTTCTAATTTAGAAAACTTATTATGGCAAAATTTTATATATTCATAATAATTTTTTTCATTTCTATTGATTATTGTTGGAGTACATTTAAATATTTCGTCAAGTAATGAAAAATTTTTATTACCGATGAAAAATAATGAAAAATCATAAATTTCAGAATCTAAATCAAAATCTTCATCTTTACTGGAGAAAAATATATATTTTTTACGATAAGTTTTTGATAATGTTTCGTTTCTTTTTAAGCTTAATTTCCAAGCTGTTTTTAGATTCGTCCAATTTTCATGCACTATAGTATCCTGTTTTGATACTATAGTATGGGTTCCAAAGTTTTTTAATGCTGAAAAAATAGGAAAAAGTGTAGAAGAATTTGCCTCTTCTTTTTTATAAGGAATTTCTCCCATTAAATTTATTATATTTTTTTCATCATCTAATTTTAATGATTTTTCTTCAGTATTTATTTCACAATTATCAATACAATTAAATTGTGTAGAGTTATATAAAATATTTAAAGCCTCATCTTTTGGTAAGCTAGTGAGTTCTGAAAGTTCTGGTAATTTTTTAATCTCTAATCCAACTGTAATATCCATTTTACAATTCGGACATGTAAAAGTATATTTTGGTTTATCATTACTTAGAACTGCTATTCTTAATGTGATTGGGCATTCACATGTTTTACATTTTATATATATTCGTTTAATCATTTTTTTTACGCTGCATAAAGTTCAGCTTCTAATTCCTTTAATGCTTGTCTATATTTATCACTTCCACCAAATAGTGCAGCAATACGAGCTGGTTTTCCATATTTAGTAAATGGATTCTGTTTCAGAATCTCTGTTGATTCAATATCATAAATGCCAAGTTCGGCATATTTATCCAAAAGCGCATTAATTACTTCGCGAGCTGCATCCCCGTATTTTCCAAAAATATCTCGCTTCTTTACATTTTCTGCACGCTCACGTCTAGTAAGTGGCTTTTGATTAAATGCTATATGACAGATAAAATCAAAGTCGTCTACATCAGTCATGTTCTGGTCTTTCTTAATCAGTTCAAGATCAATGCCTTTTTCTTTAAGCATGTTGCGTATGATTTCTTTTTTCTGCTCGCCGTTCCAGGTTTGAATAAAGTTTTCCAAAGTCTGGTATGTTCCGAGAATGCTTTCTTTTGTGTAATCTTCAATAGATTCTTGCTTCAAAAGTTTTCCGTCTGTATCATAAATCGAAACTAAACGCTGAAGGACATCTACTTTTATTTGACCTTTTCCAATAATTTGAACTGTGCGTTTTTCAGTTTTTTGTTCATCTAGTCCGTCACTTCGACTACGCTCAGTGACCGGCTTTTCTTCTTCTAGTATTTTCTGGTCGGTGAGCTTAGCCGAACCGAAATCTTCGTCTTGTTCAATCTCACCATCCCATTCTTGGTCGGCAAACAAACGGCTCACTCTGCGGAAATCCATAATGGTAAAATGTGTTTTTCCATCATCGTAGCGAAGTCGTGTACCACGGCCGATAATCTGCTTGAACTCTGTCATTGAATTAATAAGCTCGTCGATGACAATAAGCTTTACCATTTTACAGTCACTACCGGTAGAAAGCAGTTTTGAAGTCGTTGCAATTACAGGATAAGGCTGTGAAACAGAAATAAAATAATCGAGTTTATCTTTTCCGTATTTATCACTTCCTGTAATGCGAACAACGTATTGTTCCTTAACGTTTCCCTGATTATCTTTCAAAACCATGTCTGTATTCAAATTGTTTAATGCAACTCGCATTCTGTCTGCTGCATCTTCTGTAGGACAGAACACTATAGTCTTTGACATACGGTCAGTTTCTTTTAAGTATTTTGTAATTTCAGCCGCAACTTCATCAATGCGGTCTTGAATAATAATGTTGTAATCATAATCAGAAAGATTATATTCGCGGTCTTCAATTTCGTTTCCATGAATATCTTTCTGCCCTTTCTTAGGTCGCCAGCCGTCATCAATATTTGTGTGCACATTAATTACTTTGAATGGTGCAAGGAATCCATCTTCAATTCCCTGTTTTAGACTGTATGAATAAACAGGTTCTCCAAAGTAATCAATATTAGAAACATACTTTGTTTCCTTTGGAGTTGCAGTCATACCAATCTGAGTAGCACCACTAAAATATTCAAGAATCTTTCGCCAGCGGGAATCAGCCTTTGCAGAACCGCGATGACACTCATCTACAATAATTAAATCAAAGAAATCAGGAGTAAAGAACTCTTTATATTTTGAAACTTCAAGTTCAATTTCTTCTTCTGTTTCTTCCTCATCTTCATCATGATGCTTTGCCGAATCCAATTGCTGGTACAATGCAAAGTAGACCTGATAAGCAGAGATTTTAGATTTATCTTCTTTCTGGAAATTGATTTTATGAATTACTTTTTCAAGAGGTTTAAAGTCCTGCTGAATAGACTGGTCCACAAGATTATTTCTGTCCGCAAGATAAAGAACTTTCTTTTTAGTTCCAGATTCAATCAAACGCCAAACAATCTGGAAAGCTGTATAAGTTTTTCCAGTTCCTGTAGCCATTGCAATCAGAATACGAGCCTGATGTTTTGCAATTGCTTCAAGAGTTCTATTAACTGCATTACGCTGATAATAACGTGGCGGATAACAGTCTGCTCCAGAATAGAAAGGTGTGTTCATCAGATTCTCTTCAAAGCAAAGAGGAACATCATAAAACTTAGTATTGCCGTCAATCGCATATTCCATGCGGTTTTCAACTTCTGCAATCTTTTCTGCATTTACTCCACGCCAGCGGGCCATCAGTTCATCTGCTGTTGGGAATTCAGATAAGGGAAATTCTTTTTCAAGACCGGTAGTAAAATCATGTTCAAAAAAGCTGTCACCATTAGAAGTATAGACAAAAGGAACATTCATCATAATTCCATAAGTGATTGCCTGCTGCATTCCATACGAAGAAGATTTATTATTGTCTTTTGCTTCTACAATTGCTAAAGGGGTTCCTTTGTTATACCAGAGAACATAGTCGCAACGTTTACCTTTATCGCGGCTTGGAATATTACCCTTGATATGAACTTTACCGTCAGTAAACTTGTTGACAGGAGAAGTTTCCATAGTGATTTTTTTGACATCCCACTTTGCAGTCAAAGCAGGTGTGATGAACTGAAGCTTGATATCTTCTTCCGTCATGTCTTTTATGTCAAAAATATCACTCATTTTTTACTCTCCATCAACCGCATTCACTTCCATAATATCCCCAATCTCGCATCCAAGAGCAATGCAGATTTTCCTGAGGCTCTCCATTGAAACATCTTCGCCTTTGCCCATTTTTGCTACGATATTGCTGGTGATTTTTGCCTGGCGGATGAGGTCGCTCTTGTTCATGTCGCGGTCGATTAGGATTTCCCAGAGTTTTTTGTAACTTGCGCTCATTGTAGTTTTCCTGTCTTGATTTCGGTCTTTAAATAGTCGTACACATAAAGGGGGCTTTGAAAGTAAAGTCCTGTTTTTGGGTCGCAGAGTTTCTTGTTAAGCTCTGAATTGTAGACGGTTCTAAGGGCTTGCTCAACACTAGGGTAATTAAACGCCTGCGTGGTGGAAAGCGAATGTTTTTTCGCAAAATCGCTTAAGAGAGAAACTGTATACTCAATTTTATCTTTTACGGGTATTTCCGCCATTTTGATTCTCCAACAAGGGAATTATACCATGTTTCTCTTATTTTTACGATAAAATCTCACGAAATCGGGAGAAAAACTTAAAGACGGAACTGTCTTTTCTAAAGTACAAAATTCTCACTGAGAATTTTAAAAAAGTCAGTGAGAATTTTTAAAAACTCACTGACTTTTTGACCAAAACCCACTGAGTTTTTTTTGCGGAAAATTCCTTGAATTTTTCAAAAAAACACTTGCCGACTGCGACATGGTTTTATTATTTTTGGACTGTACCTTTCGGCCGAAGACATGGGGGTTCGGAGTCCCCATATAAGAAAAATAACGCTAGCGGAGGTGCTTATAAGGTACTTCAAAAGTTATAATTTATGGAGGGTACATTTCATGATGTATTCTGTAAAACAGAGACAGAACCCGCTCGACAGACAGGCGGATTCCAAGTATTATGCGTCGGCTGAGTACGGCGAGGAAATCGATGTCAATGCATTGGCAAAGGAAATTTCCAAGTCCTGCACGCTGACCCCGGCAGATGTTGTAGCAGTTATCGAGAGTTTCTTGGATAAGATGCCGCAGTATTTGAAAAGTTCCAACCGCATCAGGCTGAACAAGTTTGGAATCTTTAAGCTTTCATTCAGTTCGATAGGGCATGAGAAGGCGGAGGACGTGAGTTCGAACGATATTAAGAACCTGCGTGTCCTTTTCACCCCAAGTGCCGAGCTTAAGAAAGAGCTGTCTGATGTGAGCTACACAAGGAAGTAGGTACAGCTTCTTGAGGTAGCGTAAAAACAGTTTGTACTCGATATCAGTCCTGGAAAGACTTAAAACTTCAAGACATTACAATTGATTCCTATTAATTCAAGGCAGCCACTCTGATTGCAACAGAAGCAAGCCTGAACAAAAAGCAAATCCCCTTCGCCTGCAAAGCCAGCTCCGACAGGGGATTTTTTTATGTTCCCATTTCTAGGCACTTTTCCAAACTCTGTCGCTTAGCCCTCACATCGTAGAAATACACATTGAGTTTGCGCGAGTCCATGCTAGACTGACCGCAAGAAAAGACAAGGGAGTTTTACGCATGAAAAAACTAATTGCACTTATACTCGCACTGACTGTGTAGCGGCGACTATTTCCGCCAAGCCAAGCAAAAAGGAGCAACAGATGAAACAGAATCAGATTGTCGACCGGATGGAATTACGGGAGCTTGTTGACCGCCACGCAGTGGAAAGCGACAAGGTAAAGGCAATCGTTGCCGTTGAGCCGGGAGCCTTTCCTTCCCTCAGGGAGAAGCGCCGGAAGCGATTCAAAGCGGCTATCTTACCCTGCGGGGGATTTCTGCAAAACCCATGGAAATTCCAAAAGAAGAATTCGACAAACTCACGAGATTTCCCATAATCGTCTACTTCGGCGACTTCATCTCAGACGGACATTCCGACCACCCCAGCACTGATTACTGGTATGCCACAAGGGAAATGGCCAGGCATTTTGCAAGGATAGTCAATGAGCACGGCGGAGCCTGCACGGTGTTTTCACTTTCTGAAATCGGACTGAAAGGAAACACCCATTTTATAATGTCCGACCTGAACAACAAAGAAGTGGCAGAACATATCGAAAAATGGCTGGAAGACAAAGGCCTGAACAGATAATAAAACGAGATAGCAAAGCATGGAGGATTTACAGATGAAAAAGACGATATTTGCGCTTGCGGCAGTCGCGCTTTCACTTTCACTTTCGCTTACCGCCTGTGCCTCGGCAAAAAAAGCTGAATCCGGCGCGAAGGACAGTTCAAAAACAGGAGCCGCTGGAGTTCCCTATCTTGCGCTGAACAAAAAATTTTTCAAGACAAGGTGAAAGTAATTATGGAAAACAAGCTTACTTACAAAATCGTGACGGCGGCGGACTACGACGAACTCTACGCCCTGTGGAATCAGGTTGAGCAAACCAAGCGGGCCTTGAATCCGGTGGACGACAGCCGGGAAGGAATCAGCCGTTACATAAAGCGCAATCCTTCCACATGCTTTGCGGCTCTGTCTGACGGAAAAATTGTCGGAGCGATTCTTACAGGTCATGACGGCAGGCGGGGAATCATACATCATCTTTGCGTCCATCCTGATTTTCAGAGGAAAGGGATTGCGGCCACTCTCGTTTCAAAAGCAGAAGAAGCCCTTAAAAAAGAGGGAATCAATAAAATCTTCGGACTTGTGTTTAAGGATAACGACAAGGCCAACGCTTTCTGGGAAAAGCAGGGCTACAGCCTCAGGACAAACTTAAACTACAGGAACAAAAGCCTGAACGAGGCCGTTCCACAGGGAGAATAAAAATGCAGGTAAAGAAAACAAGTGCAGAAAATATTGAGGAGCTGATGGAAATCCGCCTTGAAATGCTTAGGGAAGTGAACGGGCTTGCGCCGGATGCAGCCTTTGATTTCGACCTTGTGGCCCATCCATATTTTACGCAGAAGGACTTGCGCATAACTCTTGACAAGTACGGCATCAAATTGATGAGCTGGTATCCCCTCGGCCACGGCGACAAATCTTTGATAGAAGAGCCGGTTTTCGCGGAGCTTGGCGAAAAATACGGAAAGTCTCCCGCCCAGGTGATTTTACGATGGCATATTCAGATGGGATTCGTCGTAATCCCCGGAAGCAAGAACGTTGACCACATCAAAGACAATCTGAATATCATGGACTTTGAACTGACCGCCGACGAAATGGCAAAAATCGCAATGCTCGACAAAAGCGAACGCTATTACCACCGAACAGAAGAGCTGTTAGTTCAGTTTGCTGCATGGAAGCCAGACTTTGAAAAGACCTGATATGAAAAAACTTACAACAATTTTTGCGATGCTCGTGCTGGCACTTACTGCCTGCACGGGCCAGGAATCAAAACAAAGACATGGAGTTCCGCCAATGACCACAGAAGAAAAAGAGGTATACTCTGCCTACGAAGCAATCAACACAGCCATGATTGAAAAAGACCGAGCCGCGATGGAACGCTACTTTGACGAAAAGCTCACCTTCACCCACATGAGCGGAAAAAAGCAGACAAGAGACGAGTTCGTCGGCGAAATCATGGACGGAACTCTAAACTACTTCAAAGTGGACACAAAGGATTTTTCAATCATCGTGGACGGCGACACGGCTCACATGAAAGTTACCCATAAACTCACGGCAAAAGTTTATGGCATAAGCGGCAGCTGGACTATGAGCGGTGAAAACACTTACAAAAAGAGTGGCGGAATCTGGGTCAGGATAAAATAAAAAATTATTTTTCATTTTCAAATTTCTGCAAAAGTCTCAAAACTTAATGCAAGCAACACATGTGACAAAGCAAGAAGATTGTATCAGCACAATCTTTTGCCCACTGACAAAAATCTTCAACTCCCTAATAGCTTCCTGTTCCCTAATAAATCTGAAGTTAACCACAGAATACACAAAAGGGGCTTCCGTACTGCCATAGCTGGAGACAAGAAACCCCATTGCAGAGCCTGCTTTTCTACATAGTATAGCCGGGTTTTACAAACACGTTTTTGTTTGCAGGATCCGCCACCTTATCGTAAACCTTTTCCTTCCATTCATCCTGCGGCACATCCTCTATAGAAACAGAAAAATGCTCTATTTCGCGGCCAAGCTCACGGCTAGCAACTTCGGCAAGTTTTTCCGCAAAATTCTTCTTAATCTTTTCATCCCTTCCTGGGTACATCTGCACTGTAATATGAGGCATTACATTCTCCTTTATCTACTTTTCCTCAAAAGCTTCTTTTGATTCAGGCGAAACATGAAGGACAAAACCATTCTTTGCATCCCCGTCAATCATCACTTCAAGTATATGGGTATCTTCCGTATCAAGTCCACCGCAAAAAAGAGACTCATGCTTTGAGTTTTTAAATTCAGAAGTATCATCTGCCACCGTAAAAAGAGCAAAGCTGTCCCAGTTGAATTCATCTTTCCTGTAGCGGTGCTCATAAGAATGAAGAAGATAAAATGCTTCTTTTTTAAAGACCCCACTTTTAAGTGATATTGTTTTGGGAACCCATTGCCTGTCAAAAGTCTTTAAGGTACCGGGGTTCATCATCTTTAGGTCCTGCACAATTTTTACGTCCGACAAATCAAATCTGGCTGTCTCTTCCCAAGATTCCGACCAATCAGAATTGTAGCGGCTTATTGTTAGAACAAGATAAGAAGCGTATTCTATTTTCCTTTCCTTACCAGAATTGATGATGAGCATTACCATATTTTTGCAAGAATAAGAGGTTCTAATTCCACACATAGTCTCGCTTGCAAGTTTTCTTCCATCCGCAGAATAGCTTGTAATTTCCGTAAAAGTATTATCATCATCCAAAAGTCTTTTCTTTACATTCCAGCTTAGCGAAAAGTCATCATTGAATTTTGGCTTTGCATAAAGGCTTTCCTTGTGAACCAAAACCTTTTTTTCCTTGCGCGTAGATTTTGCTTCATCTTCGTAAAAGGAAAAATAAGTCGCTTCAACAGTTAAATCTCCTCCAAAAGAAACTTTCGTATTCATTGCACTTGCAAGAAGAATGTAAAAATCCTTCCGCAGTATAGGCTTTGAGGCATTTTCTTCACTCTTGCTCAAAATAAGCTTGCGGTCAAAGGCCCTGGCATAAGTTTGCCCCTGCTCCGTAAAGCCTATTTCTTCCGGCTCGTCAATGCAGCTATAGGTGTTGCCAATAAAGCGGGTAACATATTTTAAGGCATCGTATTCAGTAAGCGGGGCATTAAGCGAAAGAGAAAAAAGTTCTTTTCTAGTAAGAAGAGGTCTTTTAACAGCATAAAAAAGAGAGAGCAAAAAAGTTTTTTCTTCCTCGCTAAATTTTTTATCCAAGGGAGCAAGCTCCTTAATCAAGTACCACTCCTTTGAACTTTGCCACGCCGAACCTGCACCTTGAACTCTTAAGAGCGTTCTTAACGCTTCTTCTACAGAAAGTCCACCTTCCTTTTTTAAATCCTCTTCCGAAACTATATTGAACTTTGCCAAATCCCAAACTCGTCCGCAGTCAGCAAAAAAAGATTCCTTCTTCTGGGCAAAGATGGAACTTAGAAAAATAAACAAGCCCAGCATCAAAAGTAAAGGCCGGGCACTCTTTCTTACAGAAACACTTTCATCTTTTTTCATAAAACAAAGGTTACCACAATTATTTTCTTTCACTCAACACAGACACGCCAAAGAAAAACCGCTACCAAGGAAAGATTTTTTTTGCTATACTCACAAAACTTAATGCAAACGACACATGTGTTGAAGCACCACTTCGAGTAAATCTGATCACGGCACATTAAGAAATTCGGCCGCGTTATGCCGGTCTGGTCTGTAGTTCTGGTTGAATTCTCTTTTGCCTTTTTCACTCAGTTATTTTTTATTCAGCCTTTTGTGCGAACTGTCTTCAAGCTGATTTTTGCAAGGGTAGGGAGCCGGTCGCGATAGCGATGAAACTCACGAGGTGAGTTTCAAGGCGAGTCTCGTTCGAAGCTGTGCTTCGAGCGCGGCATTAAGATAAGAATAGAAAAGAATTTTAGTTCCCCTTTCTTACATCAAGATCAAAAATTTGATAAAATAACATAATAACAAAGCAGATTCGATTCTTCACATAAACGAGCAGCGACGAGCGTAAGTCCAGTTTTTGGAAACGCAATCGCTGCTTTTTATTTTTGAAAAATATGTGAGGCTTTTATGAAAAAATATGATTTGGGAACAGAGAAAATCGGTCAGCTTGTAAGGCATTTTTCGGTTCCATGTGTTATCAGTATGCTGGTTGCAGCTCTTTACAATATTGTGGACCAGATTTTTATAGGCTGGAGCCCGGCTGGTGCTTTTGGAAATGCCGCTACAAATATCGTCTATCCTTTTACAGTTCTAGCTCTGGGGCTTTCCCTTTTAGTGGGAGACGGAGCTGCTGCAAATTTCAGTCTTGAATGGGGAA
>JAGBIY010000061.1 GCA_017934745.1 Treponema sp.
CGAATGTCGAGTTTATGCATACCGTAGTTGCAGAAACAAGCTCCCAGCGGGAACCCGCCCATCAAAACGGCAGTACCGCTTCGCGGTGGCTGAGTGTTTTGATGGACGGAACCCCGCTTCCGCTCGTTTCTGCCATTGCACCGTGAAAACTCGACTTTCGTCCATTTGCTAATTGGCTACAAACTCTGCAATCGCCTACACTCACTCGGACAACGGCAAACTACACCTTGAAACCGTTTATCATTTTTATCACGCCATCGGAGGCTTTCAGGTTGCGCTCGGCGGCTTCAAGCGCGGAATCGGCGGACACCTTCATCGAGTCCATGCTCGACATTACGGACTGGGATTTGCTCTGGGTCTCGGACGCGAGCGACTGCAGGTTCTGCACACTAAGGAACACCTTCTTGCTCTCGGCCTTCATGTGCGCGGAAGCCTCCTGAATGTCCTTCGTGGTGCCGTCGAGCGTCTTCATCGTGGTCAATATGTCCGTCACGCCGCGGCTCTCCTCGTCCATTCCGCACTGGACTTCGCGCATGAGATTGTTGAGCTGCCCGATTTTCGACCCGACAGACTCGAACGACTGCGCGGACATTCTGGACGAATCGACGATGCCGGATATGGAGGCGGAGATGCTGCTCAAAAGATCTCCGATTGTCTTGGACTGGACGGTGGACGTCTCAGAAAGCTTCCTGATTTCGTCAGCCACAACGGCGAACCCCTTTCCCGCCTCGCCCGCGTGGGCGGCCTCAATCGCGGCGTTCATTGCCAAAAGGTTCGTCTGCTCCGCTATTGCGGAAATGGAAGAGTTCGCCTCGTTCAAGTTCTCAGACTGCTGCGCGATGTGCGTTATCTGCTCGGAAACGTCATCCTGCATTCGCCTTCCGGTCTGGGAATCGCGCACGAGGGATTCGTACTCGGTCGTTATGGCGTTCACGTTGCGCGCGACAGACTCGATGTTCGAAGAAATCTGCTCGATTGCGGACGAAGACGAAAGGATTGCGGCCGACTGCTGCACGATTTTTTCGTCCAGGTTCGAAATCTCGCTCTCCACATTGTGCATTCCGGAAGCCACCTCGTTTATGCTCATAGTCTCGTCTTCTATGTGGTTCCCGATTTCGTTCACATTGTCGACGACGGAAGCCATGATAGAAGAGTTCTCCTCCATGCGGCCGGAAAGCAGGGAGCCGCTCTCGGAAAGGACGACGCCCTCCTCCTGCAACTTCGAGACGAGCTTGTCAATGCTGTCGATGACCTTGTTGCAGCTTGCGGCAAGGTGAGAGACCTCCTCGCCGCCCTTCACCGGAACGCGCGCCGTCAAATCGGCCTTTCCGCTGGATATTTCGTCCATCGCGTTGCTGACGTTCTTCATGCCGTCGAAGACATAGCGAGTCATGAGCATGAGGACGACGATGCCCAAAACGACGAAGACGACGCTCAGGATTGAAATGAGCAAAATTCTCGAATACATCACGCTTATGATGAATTCGATGTTGAAGTCGCATCCGATGAATCCGACGACCTTTCCGCTTGAATTCTTTATAGAATGGTAAGTGCTTATCTGCCAGCCCCAATCGTCCTGCGCGACAAGCCCTGAATGGGAGATTTCCGTCTCCCCTCTCATCACCTTGACGGGGGCCTCTCCAAGGCTCGTTATGTCCTCCTCGTCTCCGAGATTGGAGAAATTCTCGGCGTCGCTGGGGTCGCAGCTTCCGTCGATGACGTAGATGTATGTGTTGCCCGATTTAGGCACCATCGTGTAGAGGTACTCGCAGCCGACAGTGTTCTTTATCTCAAGGAGGGCGAGTCGCGTTTCCTCGTAATAGGAGTCGCTTTCACTTGGATTTCCGTTCACGAATTTCTCGAATTCATCACCGTCTATCATGGCCGTGGCCTTCTGCACAACCGGAATCCCCTGCTGGCTCGCGAGAATCTCTCCAGTCCGCATTATTCCTATGCCGGAAACGATGGCGATGACGGAAAGCGACACCAGCATGAACAAGCCGAAGACCAGAATGAATTGTTTTTTCAATGAACGCATCGATTTTACCTCACAATTTGAAATATCGAATGTCGAGTTCATGCATACCGTAGTTGCAGAAACAAGCTCCCAGCGGGAACCCGCCCATCAAAACGGCAGTACCGCTTCGCGGTGGCGTTAACATCGCTTGCGATGTTTAGTGTTTTGATGGACGGAACCCCGCTTCCGCTTGTTTCTGCCATTGCACTGTGAAAACTCGCCTTTCGCCCTAATAATAAAAATATAACACAGATTTCACATTATTCACCAATGGAATTTCTCAAAAAAAACTGAACTAACGCAATGTTTTTATTATAATTGGAACTTGGGTCGGGATTTCATTTTTCGCAAAGGAAAGGACTTTTTTACAAATGAAAGCAAAAAACATGGGCAGGGGAACGGCGGCGGTTCCGTTACTCTTCATTCTTGCAGCCCTTGTCTCGTGCGCTCAAGGCGACATCGAAGCGTTCTTCAAGGAGAACTCATACACGGCCGTCGTCTCTTCGGTGGAATTTTCAGGAGAGCACTCGACGGGGACTTCGGGCAAGGAGAACATTCCGGCAGACAGCGACTACGAAATCTATTTCTACATAGACAACCCCACAAGCGTGGAACTCAAGCCAGACGTCACTTTCGAAAACGAGTCGGTGTCGGCTCCGTTCGAGTACGATTCCGAGAAACGCACAATCACCCTCACCTACCCCGCGTCGCTGCTTTCGGCCCTCGACGGACTGGAGAACAACGACATATCCCCGACTGTCAAGCTGATGAAGGCAGGACTGGACGAAGAGGCGACGGACGAGGAAATCATGAAGGCGACGGAGGACGTGTACACGCTCAACCTCTCATGCAACTCTCCTCCGATGCCGGCGATACAGGCGCAAAGCGCGAAGGAGTCTGAGAGCGGGATTACGGACAGGCTCGTCCTCATCTCGGAATTTCCATCTTTCGCAAGTGATTTGGAAAGGCTGGTCATAGAAGAGAACGGAAACAAGCACACTTTTTCTTTCGACTACGAAACGCAGTCATTCACCGCCACGGACGGAGAATCGTGGGCATTGACGCAGACAGAGCCGGACGGACTTGGAAAAACATACGAGTCGCAGGAGGAATTTTCCACAATCGAAGGGGGAAGCGTCTGGTACGTCGTCACCGACATCGGCTCAATCAGCACGAGAAAGCAGTTTGAAGTCTCGTACACATTCTACGACACGGAGGGGCTTTCGTCGGAAGTCTACACGGTGACCGTGCCGGAGAAGAGCGCGGTGGAGGCATCAGGAACGGTGACGGTGAAGATTGCGGACGATGTGGAATTCAGCTGCACGAGCACTGCTGGCGAAGGGAAGATTTCATCGACAGGAACGACGACAATCAAGCTGTCGGCTACGCTGGACGGAAGCGAAGACAGCGCAATCACCATAACGCAGGTGACAATCAGCAGCGGAAGCGTGAAGGGCTTGAGCGAGTACAGCAACGGCAGCACGACAACAGACACCGCCTACCAGGCTTACATAACGACGAACGACGGAAGCAGCATCGTGTTCAAGGCCGGCATCCCGGCTGGCACTACGGTTCAGATTTTCGTGAGCGGAACATACGACGGACAGACTTACGGAACGACATTCGAATTCAGCGTCGAATAGGAAAAAGGGAAATGAGAAGGAACTCAATGCGATTTTTTTTCCTCGCGGTTTTCGCCGCGCTGTCGATTTTCACATCGTGTTCGACGAGCGTTTCAGAAAGCGAAGGCGACAGCGACGAAGAACCTCGATTATTCTCCGTTAGCGGCACAATCTCCTTAAAGCACCGAGGAGCGTCGCCAAGGACCAGGGGCGGAAAAAAAGCCAGGACGGCCATTCCGTCGCTTTCGGACAACGAACTCTACAGCACTGTGAAGGCGACGAACGGCAAAGACACATACGAAGCGGATGCCGAAGAGGACGCAAGCGGAAAGCTGTCGTTCAAAATCACGCTGCCGGAGGGGACTTGGACATTCTCCGCGTCGTCGTACTCGGACGAGGCGCACACGGAACAGGTTTTGAGGACGAGCGAGGACGACGGCATAAAAGAAAAAATCAGCAGGGACACGAACATAGCGATACAGCTGGTCCCGGTCTCAATCGGAAGCGGAAGCGTAAAGCTCCCCGTCACGGTGGACAACTCCGTCAACAAAATGACATTCACTTCCGACAACAAAAAATTGAACGGAGAAAAAGACTTCTCATCGGAAACGGACTGGGAAATTTCGACAGAGGGAATAGAATCAGGCTCCTACCCTGTCGAATTCCGCTTCTACGACAGGTCGGGCGCGCTAATCTACAGTTTCACGGAAACGGTGAACGTCTACCCGAACATGGAGACGGACTCGTGGAACAGTTCAGGGAAATACATAAGCGGCGGAAAAATCAGCATAACAGAGGATCTCATCGCTTCGTTCCAGAGTTCCTCTTTCTTCGTCTCCCCCACAAAAGGAAAGCGCACAAACCGCGGAGGCTTTTTCGACCCGTTCGACTCGATATCCACGGCGATGCACGTCATAAAGGACACACTCTGCTCTGGCGAATACACGGTTTTCCTTATGGAAGACTTGACCGCGAACGAAGAAATCGACCTCTCAAAGGTCTCCAAAACGCTCTCGCTCGAAATAAAAAGCTGCGACCAGGAAAAGCGAAGCATAAAATCGAAAGAATCAAAAAAAAGCGTCCTTGCGGTGACAGGGAACGGCTCGTCGAAAGTGAAGCTCACCGGCCTAGAAATTTCGGGCGCGGACTCGGTTGAAAAAGGCGGAGGAATCTGCATTGAAAACGCGGCAGTCATCCTCGAAGACTGCGTTGTGAAAGAAAACAAGGCCACCAACGGAGCGGGCGTCTACATCAAGAACGGAACGCTCGCCCTTTCCGGCACGTCCACAATCGACGGGAACACGGCGAGCGAAGGAGGAGGAATCTTCGTAAGGAGCGGAAAGCTCCTCATCGGCTACACGGACACGGAAGGAGAAATCAGGGACGAATCATTCTCCGGCGGGATAACAGGGAACTCAGGCGGAATCGGGGGCGGAGTGAATTCTTCCATTGAGTCGCCAGTCATAAAGATGAGCGGCGGGACAGTCTCCGGGAACAAGTCCGAAGGCTGGGGAGGAGGCTTCTATCTTGGAGGCGGGACGGAATTCACGCTCTACGGCGGCGTCATAAGCGGAAACGCGGTCGGCGAGCAGGGCGGAGGAATCTACATAGACACCAACGCAGCGGCCACACTGACAGGCGGAACAATCAAGGGGAACACGGCGGACACCTGCGGAAGCGGAATCTACCAGGGCGGGGAACTCTACATGAACGGCAGCGCGGTGGTGGACAGCGGCAACGACATCTACCTTCCATTCATGTACTACATCTATCTCCAGGACGGATTCTCTACATCGGACACGGACGTGGCGAAGATAACGCCGCAGGAATGCCAGAGCGACCTTGAAATTCTCAGGGAAGAGTCCACTTCAATGAACCTGGTCGAATCGTTCCACGGCAAATTCGGAATCACGGCTGAATACTGGAGCATCGGAAGCGACGGACGGCTCAAAACGACAATCTCAAAGACAGGCGGAGTCATAGACGGAACGTTCTACCAGACGGAAGACGAATTCGTCCAAGCCGTAAGCGACAACATAAAAAACGGAGACGAGGCGACACTGACACTCGGCGAGGACGCGACGGAAAGCATACTCCAAAGAATCGCGGACGCGATGCAGAACAAGAACGAAAGCAAAATCACGCTCGACCTGAGCTACACGAAGATAGAAGAAATCAAGCAGCAATTCCAGAACAGGCAGTGGCTCTTGAGAATCATCATGCCGACATCGCTCACCACAATCGGGGAGAACGCGTTCAGCAACAGCCAATCAATCCTAGAAATCTCGTTCCCAATCGACTGCAAGCTCGTCTCAATCGGAACGAACGCATTCAACCAAGCCTCCAAGCTTTCTTCGATTGAGATTCCGTCTTTGTGCGAGACCATAGGCGACGGAGCGTTCCTGAACTGCACGTCATTGGAGAGCGTGAAATTCGTGGCAGGCTCCAGCCTCGAAAAAATAGGTGCGGACGCGTTCAAATCGACTATAATAGAATCGATTGAATTCCCTAGCGGACTGAAATACATCGGAGCGGGCGCGTTCCAGGGAATCAGCGAACTTGAGACGGCGACATTCCTGAACACCGACTCCTGGAAAATAACGAGCGGAGAAACGGTGAAGGTTTCAGAATACAGCGTCTCGGACGCGGCAAAGAACGCGGAATGTCTCAAGCGCGCGGACGGAACCCATTATGCCGACTGCGAATGGAGGAGGAACGAATGAGGAATGGATTTTCCACGGACAATTTTAGGAAGCGTTTTTTCGCCCTTTTGATTTTTCTCTCTGCGGCTTTTCTCCTCTCGTGCTCGCACAGCTTCGAGCGAAACGAAGAGCGGGACGGAACCGAAAAAAGTCAACCGTGCATCGTAAAAGGCAAAATCTCCCTATTCGGAACAGGGGCGGTGCCGGCGGCCATCTCAAAAACGCAGACGCAAAACGGGCGGACCGCCCTCCCCGCCCCGGAAATCTCATCGTACACGCACAAGGTCACGGCGGCGAACGGAAGCTCCACAAAAGAAGCGGAAGTGTCCACGGACGAAAGCGGCAACATCGTCTTCTCGGTCGTCCTTGAGGCCGGGACCTGGACATTCACGGCGGAGACTTTCGATTCGGCGGATTCAAAGGTCTTCGAGTCGGAAGGAACGGAAAAGGAAATCGGCGAAGGCGACAACTCGGTGGCCCTTGTGCTGAAGCCGCTGACCGACACGGGCAACGGAAGCGTAAAGCTCCCCGTCACGGTGGATTCTTCCATAAAAAAGATGGAGACCTCCTCCTCAAAAACGGAACTGAACGCAATCGAACTGGACTTCACTTCATCGGAAACCGGAGAAATCAACGTGGCGGACATCGAAAGCGGCTCGTACACCGTCGCATTCCACTTCTACGACGAATCGGGCGCGCTCGTCTACTCGTTCACGGAAACGGTGAACGTCTACCCGAACCTTGAGACGAACTCGTGGCTCAACTCAGGGAAATACATCAACTCTGACAAGGAAATCGAAATCACTTCCGCGCTGATTTCTTCTTTCCAGAATTCGGCGTTCTTCGTAAAATCAAGCGGAAGCCCGAACGGAAGCGGAGGGTTCTTCGACCCGTTCGACTCGATTACGACCGCGGCCACGGTCATAGCGAACACGCTCGCCGAAAGCGAATACGAGATTTTCCTTCTGGACGATTTGAGCGAAAACCAGTCAATCGACCTCTCAGCGACCACAAACTCGCTCAAGATTTCTGTGCAGGGCTACGACTCAAGCGAAAGGACGATAAGCCCAAGCGACAAGACGGCGACCACGCTCACGATAAACGGAAACGCCGGGCTTGAAATCAAATTCTCGAAAATCCTCATGACAGTCGAAAGCGAAACTGCGGATGGAACATCGACGGACGGCGGCGGAATAAGCGTTTCGGGCGACCCGAAAGTGACGCTCGAAGACTGCGGTGTGTCGGGATTCGTATCTTCCGGGAGCAAGGGCGGCGGCGGAATCTACAATGAGGGAACGCTAATCCTGCTCGGAAGCACAAGAATCTACGGCAACGACGCGAAGACCGGATGCGGCGGCGGAATCTACAACGAAGGGGGAACCGTCATTCTCGGCGGAAGCGCGGTCGTGGGGGACAAAAGCGCGACGGCGACGACAACGGGAGAATCCGGCCACTACTCGAACCATGCATTGAAGCACGGAGGCGGCATCTATTCGAACGGAGGGGCAGTCTACATCGGCTACACGGACGAATCGACAGAGGACACAGGCTTCGATGGAGGAATCTTCTACAACTACACGGAATACCAAGGCGGAGGAGTATTCAGCTCCGGGAACGCGACGAAAATCGTCATGAGCGGAGGCGCAGTCTCGTACAACGGAAGCAAGTCGGAAGCCGGAGGCGTGAGAATAAGCGGAGCGGAAGACTCATTTACGATGTCGGACGGAGCGATTGCGAACAACACGGCGAACATCGGAGACACAGGCTCGTGCGGCGGCGGCGGAATATACGTCGGCGGCTCCTCCACGGGGACTGACGGAGTTTTGATAACAGGCGGCTCGATAACGGGGAACAGGGCGTACAGCGGCGGCGGAATATACTCCACGAGGCTCGTCAAAATCAGCGGAAACACGGAAATCTCAGGGAACACGGCGACAGGGGCAGGAAGCGTCGGCTACGGCGGCGGAATCTATCTGAACACGACGAGCGCGTCCACGACGGAATCAGGAAGCTCCGAAACAGTGTCGAAGGGCGGAAGGCTCGTCATGGGCGGCTCCGCGACTGTTTCCAACAACACGGCGGCGAACGGCGGCGGAATCGCTGCAGTCGGAAACAGCGAAATCCACATCGGCTACACGGACACGGGCAGCACTGACTCTTCGTTCTCAGGCGGAATAAAGGGGAACACGGCGACAGCATCCGGCGGCGGAATATACGCGGGAACGGATTCGTACACATCGCCCGAAATCAAGATGAGCTCAGGCTCGATATCGCAAAACAAAACGGAAGGCACATTTGGGGCTGGAGCCGCGCTTCTCGGAAGCTGCGAATTCACGATGTACGGAGGGGAAATCTCAGGCAACGACGCGAACGGAAGCGGAGCGGCTGGAGAAGGCGGCGGCGTGTACATAGACACGAACGCGACGCTCACGATGAAGAGCGGTGCGAAAATCAGCTCGAACACGGCCGGCAAAGGCGCGGAAATCTGCATTGACGGGAAACTCGCAATGGAAGGCGGAGAGATATCTTCGTCATCGGGAATTTCATGCGAGTCGTTCGTCCACCAGAACGGAGAGCTTCGCATGGGAGGGGACGCGAAAATCACGTGCGGGATATACCTTCCAAGCTACCACTACATCTACATCGACAGCGCGCTCAAGGCGGAAAGCCCTGTCGCCACAATAGAACCGCAGGAATATTCCACAGTCGAAATCCTGAGGGAGGAAGGGACAGAAGGATTGGTGGAAGCGAACTATAGAAAATTCGCATTGGCGGACACTTCCGGCGGATGGGACATAGCGAGCGACGGATACATGAGGAACGACGCAATCGCGATTGGAAGCTGGGCGGAGCTTTCGTCGGCGATTTCAAGCGGAATGGAATCAAGTCCCTGCGATTTGTCGGTCTTCGTGAAGGACATAAGCGACTACGACGGAAACTCGATTACAATATCGGGAAGCGATGGAGACTCAGTTACTATCGCGGCAGAGTCGGGGTCGGCGACTGTGAAGGGAGACTCGACGACAGGAACAATGTTCAGCGTATGGGGCGGGTCGTTCAACATAGGTTCAAGCGCATATTCGATAACGCTCGGCGACAGTTCGACAGAGAAAACTTCTGGAAACTATTTGTACACAGCATACTCGACAACAAACGCAGAAAACGTAACGTTCACGAATTCAAAAGAGAGCGCAATCGAGACAGGCTCAAGCGGAGAAAACACGCTCAAGGATTGCACATTCTCCAGCATAAAATCGTCCACAGGCGCAGTCTATGCGAACGACGGGCTTACGACAATCGAGTCGTGCACATTCACAAACTGCGCAGACGAATCAAGCGGATGCTACGACATCTACATCGGCTACAACGGAAAAATCGCTCTCGGCGGCACGCTGTATGGCATGACAATCTACAGCAGCGAAAGAGACTACAACGATGGAAGAATAACGATTTCTCCATACATGACAGTGGTGGACGGAACCATTACGGTCGTCATTTCCAGCTACAGCGCGACGCAGAAAGTTTTCGTCATGGACGACGGAAACGAAATAAGCGAAACGACAAGAGGATTCTTCACGGTAGTGGACAAAGACGGCAACTCGTACTCGATAAACGCGAACGGAACTTTGTCGCAGACAGTTTCGACCACACTCTATGTCTCAAGTTCTGGAGCAGAAACGAACTCAGGCTACACAGAAGCAAGCGCACTCCCCACGCTGCAGGCAGCCGTGAACAAAATCTCAACATCCGACGACTGGACAATCATCGTGTCGGGGACAGTCACGGGCGCGACGACGATTTCATCGATTTCGGCTTCCTCGCTCACGATAAAGGGAAAAACAGGCTATTCAAGCGACATTTTGGATGCGTCAGGCTTAAGTGCGGTAATCGATGTCGAAAACGCTGTTCCCGTAACAATCAGCAACTTGACATTGCAGAACGGTGAAATGGGACTTTTGCACAGTGGCACAGAATCAATCACCATAGAAAGCTGCCAGATAATAAAGAACACAGCAGGCGGCCTTTTCTTTTCAAGTGAGAGCGACTCAACCGTAAAAGACAGCACAATAGGCGGCAGTTCCGCCAACTCCAACACAAGCGAAAACGGCGGCGGCATTACAAAATCAGGGAACGGAACACTCACCATAGAAAATTCAACAATAAGCAACAACACGGCGACAAGCTATGGTGGAGGAATCTACATAGATGGCGGAAAAGTGATTTTTTCAAGCGGCAGCATAAGCAACAACACAGGAAGCGGAATCTACATAAAAAGCGGAAATGCGACAATCTCAGGAGGGAGCATCAGCAACAACACATCTGCAAAAGGTGCTGGCATATATCTATCAAGCACAACCAGCTCTCTAACTTTGACAGGAGGCAGCATAACGGAAAATTCAGCTACCGATAAGGGAGGCGGTATCTTCATAAACAGCGGAAGCGCGACAATAAGCGGAGGCAGCATAGAAAGCAACTCGGCAAACTACAACGGCGGCGGCATCTACATGGCTAATGGAGATTTTGACTTCACTGGAGGCAGCGCAAAAAGCAACACCGCAAACTACGGAAATGGGTTATACATAGCAGGTGGAACGTTCACAATGAGCGGAAGCGCGGTGGTCGATTCATCAAACGATGCTTATCTTTCAAGCGGAACTTACATCACGATAGGAGGCACGCTCTCGGAGGCAACCGCAGCCACAATCACCCCAGGAAACTACTCGACAGGCACGCAGGTGCTCAAGGACGGAAGCGGAACAGTCGCCGACAACTACGCGAAATTCTCCGTGACCACCGACCCAAGCGGACAAGCGTGGACAGTGAACAGTTCAGGATACCTTTCGGAGAACAGCTCGACAACTTCATATTCGGCGACATTCGACACGAGCAGTTATTCATCAGGTTCAACACTAAAATCTGCCATCTTAAGCGCATCAGATGCAATAGAAATTGTTGTTTCGTCTGATGTAGACACAGTATATCTTGGCTTAATTGCATACGGTATTCAAAATGCCAGCAATATCACAAGCTGTACATTGGAATTTAGCTCATCTGGCTTAACAGAAATACCTGCATATTCTTTTTCAAATTTGAGTACATTAACGAAGGTAATCCTCTCAGCCAATATTACATCGATAGGCATTGGTGCTTTTCAAAACTGTTCAAACCTCACATCTGTCGTCTTTTCGGACACATCAAAGACTTGGACGGCGAACGGCACGTCAATTTCGGTCACAGACGCAAGCACGAACGCTACGAACCTGACGACGACATACGCAGCCTACGCATGGACGGCAAATTAAAAACTGGAATTCGTCAGCTTCACTATAAAATGAAAAAAGACCGTTGGACACAAACGCATCCAACGGCCCTGCATAGCAAGAAAAACACTATTTGTTCACATAAGCGTTCAGCCAATCGAGCGAAAGCTTCTGCCAATCGTTGCAGGTGGCTTTTGAATCATCGGTCTTGAATCCGTGCTTTCCATCCTGGAAAATGTGAAGCTCGTACGGAACTCCCTTCTCGCTCAACTTTTTTGCGAAGGCGACACCGTTGTAGAACGGTTTTACAGATCCGTCGTTCTGGGAAAGGGCTATGAACGTCAGAGGAGTCTTCTCGTTCACGAGGAGATCGGTGGAGAACGCGTTCTTCAACTTCTTTTTCGGCTTCTCTCCAATAAGAACCTTCCTTGAGCCTTCGTGGCATATTCCGTCCTGCATTGTTATGACGGGATAGCAAAGCATCATGAAATCCGGCCGCGCGCTCACATCGTCCAGAGCGTCGACTTTAGAGCCGATTTTTTCGTCATACATCGTTCCAAGACAAGACGCCAGGTGTCCACCAGCGGAAGAGCCCATGACGCCGATTTTTGCAGGGTCTATTCCATATTTTTCGGCGTTGCCCCTCACGATTCTGATAGCGCGCTGTGCATCGGCCAAAGGAGCGTACGAACCCTCGTCATGTCCGTCACCCGGAAGCCTGTAGTTCAAGACGAAAACGGTGTAGCCGTTGTCGCAATAAAGCTTGGCCCTGTCACCGCCCTCAACATCGTACACGACGCGCTGGTAGGCTCCTCCCGGCGCGATGATGATGGCGGCTCCATTCGGATTGGAAGCCTTGTACATCGTCATGTAAGGCTGCGTTATTCCCATTTCAGCCCTGTTGTGCACTCCCTCGACTTTGCTCCGCTCGACAATCTCGTGTTCCACCTTCACGTTTTTCGAGCCAGGCGCAGTATCTCCCGGCCACAAGAAAATCTTCTCCTGGGAAAAAAGTCCCGCAAGAGAACAGGCGAACGAAAATGCTGCAACAAGAATTTTTTTCATGATTCCTCCATGAGAATTTAGAATTTTATCCTCATCGGCGAAAGCGGCCACATCTGCCATTTCCGCCGAATTCAGTTCATTATGAATCCGGTTCGCTACGGTGTCAAATCACCGCCAGAATCCGAGCGAACTCGATTCAGTTCAGCAAGGCCGCGATTTCCTTCAGTTTCTCCGACGCGGAAGAAACGTCGCCTGTCATGCTCTCGAAACCGTCTATGCTTCGGGAAATCTGCCTGAGCATGTCGAGAATCCGTTCGCTCGCGACAGCCTGCTGCTGGATGATTGTGGTGATGTCGGTCGCACTGGACGCCGTGATTTCGGAAGCGTTCTTGATGCTGATGAAACTGTTCTCAAGGCTCTTGGCGTTCTCCACGCCGACCTTGATTTTTTCCGTGCCGCTTTCGCTCATGAGAATCAAATTGTCGGAGCTGTTCTGAATCTCTGAGATGCTTTCCTTGATTTCCTTCGTCCCGTCGATGATGCTGTCGGCAAGCCTGCGGATTTCCGTGGCGACGATGTGGAAATTCTTCCCCTCCTTGCCCGCGCTCGAAGCCTCAAGCTCAGCGTTGAACGCGATGATTTTCGCCTGGTCAGCGACGGCATTGATGATTGTGACGATGTCCCAGATGTTTTCGATTTTGCCCCCAAGCTCCTTGATGCTCTCGATTGTGTTCGTGTTCGCCTCCGCGATTTCCTGAAGCTGGTTGACGTTCACCTCAAGATAGCAGACTCCGTTCGCCACGTTGTCGTTCGTTGCGTTCGCGACGCTCGCCACGTCCTTGATTTTCGTGGCGATGTTCTCGCTCATTGCGTTGTTGTCCTCCATCGTGGCGACAATTTCCTTTATCGACGAGCTTTGGCTCTGCGCGGTCGAGGCGTTCTCCTTGGACGCGAGGACAAGGTTCTGCGATTCCGTGAAAATCTTCCGCCCCAAACTCCTGTCTCCCGCCCGCAGATTCTTCACCACCTTGAGATTGAAGAATGCGAAGAATATGCTGAGGAATATGATGAGAATCTCAAAACAAGTGATTATCCTTGTGAATTCGCTGCTGAAATCAGAAACAGGCCCCTCCGCCATGATGAACCACGGTGTGTCCCCGATTCTGCCGGCCGCATAGTACATTCCTTTTTTGATGACCGCCTTCAGCTCTCCGTCGAGGAACGCGGACGCCTCCTCCTTTATCGCCGACTCCGAAAAATAATCCGCCACCGTGATTTTCTCGGGGTCGTCGTTCGTCAGATACTTTCCGTCGGCAGAAAGCACATACAAGGAGCCGTGCTCGGACACGCTTATGTCGCGGACCATTCGGTCGATTTCGTCCATCATCAAATCTACCGCGACGACTCCGATTACCTTTCCATCATTTTCCATCACGCCTTTCGCGATGGTCACGCAAAGATTCTTTGTCTGGTCGTCGATGTACGGCTCTTCAAAATGAATCTTTCCGTTCTCCATGTCAGCCCCCTGGAACCACGGCCGATTCGCGGGTTCCCATTCCGCCGGAGGCTCCCAACCGGTGCTGTCCAGGTACATTCCGCCGTCGAACCGGCTTTTCCGGCTGCCGTAGTAAAGTCCGTTGGAGAAATCGATTCCGTCAGCGAGCGAGTAGAGCGTCGTGCGGAGAACATCCTCATCGTAGTTTTTCTCCGCAGTTCTCGCGAAGTTCGAAATCGTCAGCTCAACTGGCGTGAAAAACGCGGTGATATTGGAATTGAGCCTCTCAATCGAGACGAACGCGCTCGTCTGGACATACCTCTTGATTACGTTGTTCGACACGAAGGCAAGCAAGCCGCCGCTCACCAACACAATCGTAATGAGCGGGAAAAACATGTTCAGGAAAAGTTTCGACGTTTTTGTTTTTTTGTTCTCTTTCATTTTTGCAATACTCTGGAGCAAGAAATTGGATGAGAATATTTTAGCACATTATTTGCACTATTTTTCCAGATATTTTTCTAGTTGCCATTTTATTCTCATTTCTTCCTCGGCGCCTCCAATGCCCAAACGCAGAGGCCTCTTCATGAACAAAAAACGCGGAAAAGTTTTCAGAATCCTGCGCAACGGAAGCGGGGCACAGGCAAACGCCCTGGAGTTTTTTCCAGGGCCAGGAAACAGCGTTGGCCGTTTCTTTTCAATAGCTCCACTTTATCAACCGCTTTTTCGCGAAGTTGATGACGGCGTTCAAGGCCGTCACGACAAGGCCGATGAAGAAGATTCCGCTGATTGCCTTCGTGTAGTTGGCGAAGTTGAGCGACATTCGAACGTAGAAGCCCATGCCCGTAATCTGAAAAAACTGTTGACTTTATAATTTAACATTGTTATATTTACAGTGTTATATAAAGAGAGGCGGCAATGCGAAAACCAAATACTGAAATCAAAACAATCATAAAAGAAAAGACTCTGGAACTTCTGATGCAAAAGAATCCTGAGCAGATTGGTATGCGTGAAATTGCGGCTACCTGTAAGATTACAGCCACAAATATCTATCATTATTACAAAGATAAAGACCGTCTCTTTCAGGAAATATCGCTTGATTGTCTTTATGAATTAAATACCAGACTTACGGAATCAGCTCAAAAAGGAAAAACGCTTAAAATCCAGATTCAAAATGCAATTGAAGCCTATCGCGACTGGTGTTTTGAAAATCCACGACGAGCTCTTCTTGTAATGCAGGGAATTAAGTCTGCTGATGATGCAATCCCGGAACTTATCGAAGAGTATTATGTCTGTAACAGAACCGGAGAAAAACTTCTAAAAGGAGCCATCAAGCAGGGGCTAGCAAAATCTACAAACCCACGACTTGATGTGAGCATTCTTGTATCCGGACTTTGGGGCTGTATTGAATCTGCCTTATTAAAAAAAAGCGAGCCAGATTACTGGGAAAAAGGAAATTCTTACACAGACCGTTTTATAAAGTTATGGATTAATTCGATTTTTGTGGGAGATGAAAAATGAATATTCTTGTATTGAACGGAAGTCCGAGAAAAAACGGAAACGTTGTTAAAGCTTTAAAAGCCGAAACAGAAAAAATCCAGCAGAAACATGCAAACTGTCAGATTATCTGGAAAGATATTTCTGATTTGAATTTTGACTTTTGCAAAGGCTGCATGGCATGTCGCTCAAAAATGAACTGTATTTTGCCAGCTGATGATGCACACAAGCTTGCAGAAGAAATCAAAAACTGCGATATGCTTATTGCGGGAACTCCTGTTTACTGGGGAAATATGAACGGCAAATTAAAAGCCCTTTTTGACCGCCTTGTCTATGCTCTAATGAAAGAAAGCAAAAGAGGAATTCCGCTTCCACTGCACAAAGGAAAGAAGGCAATGATTGTTACAAGCTGCACAACACCCTTCCCTTTCAATTATCTTTGCGGGCAATCAGGCGGAGCAGTTCGGGCTGTAAAAGAAGTTCTTAAATCTTCAGGATTTAAAATCATCAAAACAAAAAATATTTCTAACACAAAAAAACGAGTATAAAAATGAAAAAGCTTACATTATTATTTATACTTTCTTTAAATTTGAGTTTTCTTTATGCAAAAGAAATTACTTTTTCTGTCGGAGCAGGTCAGCAGAAGAAATCTTACGCACAATCGCAATGTTCCGCTTCATCAATCCCGAGGCAAACATCCGCCTGGCAGCCGGCCGAAAACTCCTTTCAGAAAACGGGAAAAAGGCTTTTGAATCAGGCTGCAGCGCGACAATCACAGAAAACATGCTCACCACAAGCGGAAGTACTATCAAAGGTGACATAAAAATGCTTTCTGAAATGGGCCGAAGCGTCAAAGCCGCAAAAGGGATTACCTGCGATTCATGCGGATGTGATTCAACTTGCTGTGACTCCAATGACTGCGGATGCGAGTCAGACGCATGCAGCTAATAAGCCTGTGGCGGCGGACGCAATTCATGAGCCAGTGCCTGCTGTAATTGAAAGGTCGTCCACTGCCACAGAAGGAAATCCCTATACCGCTTTTTCCAGTTTTTTTGACTTGAACATGCCGGAATACAGTTCTTCCACCAGGCGAAGACCTCCATTATAGCCGGCAAAACTCTTTCCGAGTATGACATCCCGGGAAAGCGGCATTGAGAACAAAACACTGTAGTTTTCACTTCGGTCAGCAACAATTTCTTCCCATGTGCTTCCGAAAATTACGCATTTTCTTGAACTGTCGATTGAATCATAAAGCTGTCTGGTGATTTTTCCGCCGTCATCCTCAAAGACCAGCAAGTCTTTTGTCGCAGGAACAATTCGAGCGGCATTCTCTGCAATATTTTTTCTGGCCGCGTCAGACTGTGGGGCATCAGTAATGAATGTCTTCCTGTGGGTAAAGCCAAGCTCATTTACAAGAAAATCAATCACGCCAAATGCATATTCGCAGTCCCCGACCGTATACAAATCAAACGGAAGCTTTCCGTGGGAATAAGTTATGAAATCAGCAAGACCCCCGAAATAATTGTAAAAGCGTTTCTCTTCCTTTTTTATGAATGCCTCAACGATTTCTGAATCCAGTCTTGCAAATTTTCCAACCTCCCGAAGGAATTTCCCGGTCGCTGCTCCGCCAACTGGAAGAATCGGATAATGCAGATAAGGAGTTCCGTATTTTTCCTTGAGAAGCTCAACGGTCTCTTTTCCGACCCAGGGAGAAAGGAGCAGATTGAATTCTGCGTTCGGAATATTTTTCCATTCTGAGATTCCGGCTGATTCATTTCCGAACAGAATCTGAACTTCAAGCCCGATTCCAGTCAGAATCCGCTTGATTTCTTCAAGGTCACCGCGCCAGAAAGGATCCTGATTCGGGACGACAGAAAACACATTCACCAGGCCTTTCTTTACGTTTGGCCTGACCTGACCGACAAACTGATTGATGATTGATTTTAAAACCAGATCATGTCCAAAATAATTGTTTCCCTTAAATCCTGATGTTTCCGCGGCGATGACAGGGTATCCCTCATCCCGGAATTCAGATGCGATTGAATCAATGTCATCTCCGATAATTCCCGTTGTGCATCCGGAAAGAATGACAAACAAATCACCGTCCAGAATTTTCAGCGCGCTTTCGACTGTTTCATGCAGTTTCTTTTCTCCGCCAAAAACGACTTCAGTTTCCGTTGTATTCGTTGAAGTAATATGACCGCCGCCATTGTATGTTTCTCCCTGATTTCCACACTCATCGGACATAAAGCGAAACAGGCGGGAAGCACAGCCTGGACCGGCATGAACAATGGGAAAAGCCCCGGGAATGGCAAGAACAGTCTGTTGAGCACCAAGTGCACAGGTAAATCGGGGTTGTTCAATAATTGAATTCATATATTCACTTCCTTTATTTATCAAAATAATATGGGTTATTGTGTTCAAGCCACCATTTGCTGTACGGCAGAACAGTATGCTCTCCAATCGTCTTGTAAAAATTCTTAGTCTCAATGACGCTCAGAATTTCTTTGGCAAAATTCAGGAAACCATCGTATCCCATGATTGCATTTGGATCTGTAATTCTGAATGAAGGGATTCCAAGCCTTGTTCCAATGACTCCGGCGTTGAAGTGCCGTGAAATCAGAATGTCAATGTCGTATTTTTTCAGGATTTTTATCATCAGGTAAGGCTGCTTGTTACAGACAGTAAAATTCGTAACGTCACCTATTTCATCAATCATCCGCTGAAGGGAATTGAGTTCCTCAGCCGCTGAATCACGAACCTGGTCATGATGAAGAGAGGCAATTCCGCAGATTTCAAGGCCGAGTTCTTTTGCCATGACACCGAAAATATGCGAGAATGAATCGCCTGCAAAAATATAGGCCTTTTTCCCTGAAAGCTTTGACTTTATTGCATCCAATTCCTTTTGAATCCGCTTATGCTCCGAGGCAATGACCTCTTCACCCAAATCCACGCGGTTTGAAATTTTTGCAAGTGCCCGGACCCATTCATCCGTCCATGCCAGGCCGTAGGGAGAATTCGATTTCAGCTGAGGCACACCGAATTTTTCCTCAAGTGCCTCACCAATATATGAGCCGAGGGTTTCACAAATCTGCGTCGTGCACAGGGCCTCGGATATATGGGAAAGCTGCTCAACAGTTGAGTGCGGCAAAAAGAGATTTCCATGAAGATGAAGTTTTTCCAACAATGGATTGAATGTATCTACGCCGTTAAAATTAAGTACATTGACCATATTTTCATCTTTTTTGGCACAGGGCTTTACGATTTTCCGCAGGATTCCATGAAAGGCCGCGTCAAATCCAGAAGACCATGTTTTTGACTTGAATCCCTCGCAATAGATGGGAATTATCGGGATTCCAAGTTCATCTTCCTTTTCATCAGCGACACTTTCAATATCATCACCGACGATTCCTGCCGCACATGATGACTGAATGAAAATTGCCGTCGGAGAAAAGCGTCGGCTGGCCTCATCAATTGCAGTACGCAGCTTTTCAAGTCCGCCGTAAACGGTATCTTTTACGGAAATGTTTGAGCAGAGGACATGGACATCTGCAGGCTTCAGATTCCTGTTCTTTGCAAATGAAGCCGTGCTTGACTGAATCACCTCCGGAGAGCAGCATCCGATTGGAGCATGAACGATGACAGCAGCCCCACGAATCGCATAAAGCTGACTTTCACACACACGCTGCGAACAGTCGCTGCACTGGCTGAACGCACGCCCCAAGTCCTTGACTTTCCGCTCATTTGACTGTTTAACGAGCTGTTGTGCCGAGCCATGGAATGTAATGACTGTCCCAAGCCTGTGATCCCGGTTCTGCACTTCTGGATTATTGATGTTTACACTCATTTAGTACCTCCCCGCTTATTTTTATATTTCCCGCGGATAATTTTTATAAAAATCAGGATATTTATCATTGTGCCTTACAAAATATGCCCACATGTCCTTATAAAAGCTGTCCTCTGGATTTTCCCCGATGACCGACTGCAGCGCATCGGCGTAAATCGAAATGTCGAAAAACTCCACAAGCGGGCGTGGATTCTCGCTTACATATCCCAAATCCTTGTAGATGCCGTACTGCGCAAGGACTCCGTTATAATCAGGATCCGGATGAAAGGAAATATGCGCCGTAATCTCGTCATTGTAGATGTGGTCGTAGGCCCAGTTTTCATCCTGCTTCGTGATTTTTTGAACGACTCGAAGGGCTTCATCATGGTTCTGGACATACACTTTCCATGCGACAATCAATGATTTTGTCCAGGAAACAAACAAATTTCTGTCTGAACGAAGTTTTTGTCCATTTGCAGTCTGGCGGCAGCATGCGTAATCCGGGAAAAGATCAACAAGTTCTGCAATTTGAACAAGGCCGAGCGACAATGCAGTTTCACGTTCCGCATAGTACACGGGTGCAATGTCAACATCACCTTTGGCACAGGCCGCAAGCGCCGCGTTATCGCTGTCATAATATTTGAGCGTATAATCTTTCTCCGTATATCCGAATTTTTCTTTCAAGGCCGCAGGAAGGACAAACTGATTCGTTACCTGAGGTCGGACGCCTATCGAATGTCCCCTGTAATTCCTCGGGTCGGAAAGTTCCCCTGCTACTTTTTTGTTTGCAAAAATAATGTGGCCGCCGCTCATGGTTCCGGCGAAGATGAAGATGTCCGCGCCATTTGCTGCATTAAGGACAGAAGGAGGAAGTCCATTCAGCCGTCCGTCAGCTTTTCCCGTCAGAAGTGGCTCAATCGTATCTGAAAACTCGATTTGAGGATGCACGCCGTATTTATCAGCGATTTTATTTTCAGCGGCTATATGGGTAATCGGAGAATAATTTGATGTTATCGCATCAATAAATTTAAGCGCCGGAATACCAGCATCTTTTTTTTTGCTGCAAGAGACGAAAAGACAAGACGAAAGGAAAAGCGATGTAATCTCAATTCCCAACAAAATTTTCGATACCTTCAATTTTTTTTTCATAGGCTGATTTCTCCTTGTGTATTAAATGATGCTCTTTTTATACCGAAAAAGAAAAACTTTGAGAAATACAACTTTTCTATGGAGGTTATCAAAAAAAAATATATATAAATAAATTTGATTGAATCTATAGCTAAAGATTATAGGTCCTCTAAGAACTGCAATTTTTATGGATAAACATTCTCAGGGCAAAAAAAAACTGGCCCGGAAATACGCGAATCCGTAGATTCGCAAATTCTCAGTCCAGTGTTAAGCTTGTAAAAAGTTTTAACTTTTGTTATGACTCTCTTGAAAACAACGGTGTACTTAAATATCTCAATCCTGTGTCAGGGAAGATGACGACAATTGTCTTTCCCTTGTTCTCCGGGCGCCTGGCAATTTCTGTCGCTGCATGAAGGGCAGCTCCACTTGAAATTCCAATCAGGACGCCTTCAGTTTTTGCAAGAAGCCGTGCCGCATCGTAAGAATCCTGAAGTTCAATCGTAAGCCGTTCGTCAATCACGGAATAATCAAGATTTCCAGGAAGCTGAGTTTTCGGAAGGCCTTCAATCGGATGGATTCCAGTGATTCCTGTCTCCTCGATTTTTGGCTGAATGGCAACAATGTGAACATTTTTATTTTTTTCCTTCAAATATCGTCCGGTTCCGCTGATTGTGCCGCCAGTACCCGCACCAGAAACAAAAATGTCAACTTTTCCATCCGTGTCCCGCCAGATTTCAGGACCAGTCGTTTTATAATGGGAGCCAGGATTTGCCTTGTTTGAAGTCTGATTCACAAAGAATACATTCGGTTCCTTGTCCAGTTTCTTTTTAAGCTCGTCCTGAGCTGCGAAGAAGTCGTTGTTTGTCGCCTTTAAAGTTTCTGTAAGTTCTGGAACAGTACTCTGGAAAATCACGTCACCGCCATAGGCTTCGATTGTCTGAGTGCGTTCAACACTTACGCCGTCTGTCATGTAAATGCGTGATTTATAGCCTTTTGCAGCTGCAAGCGCCGCAATTCCAATTCCAGTGTTTCCCGTGGTCATTTCCACAAGAATGGAGTTTTCATTCAGTTTTCCAGATTCTTCCGCCGCTTCAATCATGCCCAATGCGATTCTGTCTTTTACGCTGCCTGCAGGATTGTAATATTCCAGTTTTGCAAGAATATGTGCCTCAAGCCCCAGTTTTTTCTCGTAATTGTCGAGTTCCAGAAGCGGTGTGTTTCCCACCAGCTCTACGATTGAGTGATAAATTTTTCCCATTTTATTTGCCTCTTCTTTTTAAATTTTTTTACAATGTCGCAGGATATTTTTTTTCAAAGTCAGGATACTCGTTGTTATGAGAAACGAAGTAAGTCCACATATCCTTATAGAATTTGTCATCAGCATTTTCAGCTATGACTTCCTTGAGTGCGTCTGCATAAATCGAAATATCGAAATATTCAGGAAGCGGACGCGGATTTTCCTTATTGATATAGCCCTTATCCACACAAATCTGATATTGAGCAAGACAACCGTTATAGAATGGATCCGGATTGAATGTGATGTGGGCCGTTCGTTCAGGATCATAGATATTTTGTCGAACCCATGTGTCATCCTGTTTTGTGATTTTCTTTACGGCATTGATTGCCGTTTTCTCGTCCGTATTGTAGACTTTCCAGGCTTCAATCAGGCCTTTTGTCCATGCTACAAAGAGATTTCTGTCGGATTTAACCTTCTTTCCGTTTGCGGTTTGGCGGCAGCAGGCATAGTCCGGGGCAAGGTCAACAAGCTCAGCGATGATGACAAGTCCCTGTGCTTCTGCAGTGTCCTTATATGCATAATAGGTTGTACCAATGTCAATTTCACCCTTCGCACAGGCAGCCATAATAGCCTGATCATTATCAAAGAACTTGAATGTGACATCCTCATCAGAATATCCGTATTTTTCTTTGAGTGCGTGTGCAAGAACCAGCTGCGGAGTAATTTTTACCCGTGCGCCGATTGTACGCCCCTTCCAATTCTTCAAATCCCTGACCTGTCCGGCGACATTTTTATTCGCATACACGATATGTCCGCCACCCATTGTCCCTGCAAAAATAGCCAGATCCTCACCGTTGCCTCCGGTAATGAGAGAAGCGACCAAATCTGTGAGCCGTCCGTCGATTTTACCGGTTATAAGCGGTTCGATACCGTCGTTGTAATCAATAATCGGACAGACACCATTTTTTTCGGCAAGTCCTTCAAGGACCGCGGTGTTGATAATCGGGGTGTAGTTTGAAGTGATGTCATTTGCAAGCCTCAAAGACGGTGCATTTGACTTTGCTTTTTTTGAGCACCCCGCAAGCGAAGTGACTGCTGCCAGCAGGAATGTGCTGGTCAAGACAGTCATTTCCATGCTTTTAAGAAATTTTTTCATAGGTTTCATTTTTTACTCCTCTTCTAAAACCGTTTTTAATTTTCAGAACTGATTTTTCTGATTTTTTTCATGCGCTAGTAACTCCATTTGATGAAGTGTTTCTGCAAGAACGTGATTCCGATATTTAAGATTGTGACTACAAGGCCAATGAAGATGATTCCTGCAATCGCCTTTGTATACATCGCAAAATTAAGGGCAAATTTTACATAAAAGCCCATTCCGATATCCGCACCGAGCATTTCTGCCGCAGAAAGGGTCATGATAGCAGTCGCACAACGAATCGGCAGGCTGTTTATGATTCGCGGAATATTGAACGGAATGATAATCTTGAAGAGAATCGTCGGCGTTGAAAGAGAAAGAACTTTCGCCGCGTTGATGATTTTCTTCTCGACAAATACCGTGTTGTTGATTGATTCCATAAAGCTGCCCCAGAAAATGCTTAAGAAGATGACCAGAATCGAAGCTGAACGGAATGTCGGCATCAAAATGACGATGTACGGTGTATAAATCAAGGCCGGAACCGTGGAAACAGCTTTTGCAATCGGGTAAATCGCCTTTGAGAGGCGTGGTGACCATCCGACTACCGTTCCCAAAACAACTGAAAGAATTATCGAGCTTGTCATTCCAAAAACAAGAAGATACATTGAGCTCAAAAAGCCCAGAAGAATTGTCTGAGTGTCGCTAACAAACACATGGAACACATTTTCAGGAGCCGGAATGAATACATAAGGAAGCAGATTAAATCTCGAAACCCCCAGCTCCCATATAAACAAAAATCCGTAGACAAATGCAAAAATATCTCGTGCGGAACGATTTTTTTGCGGCTTCAAAAGTTGTAATACAAAGAAAATCTCGATAATTACAAGCACAATGCCGAATACAAGCGGACTTTTTAGCCCTTCCGACATTTCTGTCTTGTATTTGCTCGGTAACAGGAAGGACAGAAGCGTAAGAATAAAAAAAAGATTAGCGAGATTGAAAATGTTTCCGAAAATTCTTTTTTTCATATATGACCTCCGTCGTCTATGACCAGCTGTGTTGGTTCGTTGTAGAAATATTTTACGAGTTTTTGATATAACTTTTTGTATTCTTCACTTTCCTGAACATAAGGATAATTTCGCGGGCGAGGAAGATTGTCCTCGATGACTGCCTGAATACGCTTCGGAACCATGAAAACGATTCTGTCGGCAAGCAGTTCCGCCTCATTCAAATCATGGGTCACGAAAATAATCGTTTTTTTGTTTTCATCGTCTCTCCACAGTGAAAGCAAAAGGTTTTGCAGATTCTCGCGGATTTTTGCGTCCAAAGCTCCGAATGGCTCATCCATAAGCAGAATGTCAGGATTACAAGCCATGGCGCGGGCAATGGCAACACGCTGCTGCATGCCTCCTGAAAGCTCACCTGGCAGTTTGTCTTCAAAACCGTCCAGCTCAACTTTATGAAGGAAAGCCTTTGCCGTTTCGAGAGCCTGCTTTTTTGAAACTCTCTTCCGTTTTTTGCTCGTTTCGTAAACGGCAAAGGCAACATTTTCCAAAGCACTCATCCAGGGAAAAAGCGAATAACTCTGGAATACCACTGCCCTTTCAACGCCAGGACCAGAAAGTTCACGGCCGTTTATCTTTACGCTTCCCGATGACGGAAGATGCAGTCCCTCCAAAACAGAAAGCAGCGTGCTTTTTCCACAGCCACTGGAACCAACGATACAAATAAACTCTCCTTTATTTACCGTAAGATTTATGTCCAGAAGAGCCTCATAACTTGCAGCATCAAAATCAGAAGAATATGTCAGGCATAAATCCTTGATTTCAATAATCGGCTTTTCATCATCCCTTTTCTGCTTTTCATCCATAACAAGCCCCTTTTACGAAGGAAAATCATATAATAACTGGCAAGAATCCTACCTAGTAACATAGTAGTTATATATGTTTTTTCAAAGTCTGCCTAATACAAATTCTTTATAGAAGCTATAGATTTTTTTTATAGAGTTTCTCATCGGAAAGTCGCAATGCTGTGCTTTTTCAACATTCCGGCATAGAATTCCTCGATAAGACGAAGACCGCCGGTATATCCCGTGAATGTTTTTTCGAGAATTAAATCTCTCGACAAAGGCATGGATAAAAATACGCTGTAATTTCCCGTATGGTCAGCTACCAGCTCTTCCCAGGTACTTCCAAAAATGACCGCATCTTTTGAATTTCCTATGGATTCATACAATTTCCCTGAAATCTTACCGCCGTCAGCCTCAAGGAAAAGTGAGTCTTTTATGCCGGGAATAAACTTCTCGGCATTTTCGACAATCATTTTCCGCACACTTTCATTTTGAGCATCATCAGTAATAAACGTTTTTTTATGCGTAAGCCCCAGCTCGTTCACAAGAAAATCAACGACTCCGAGTGTATATTCTGCGTCTCCTACCGTATATAACTCCGACGGCAGCTTCTCTCTGGAGAATGTTCCGAAATCAGCTAAGCCCAGAAAGAAATTATAGAAATGTTTTTCTTCCTTCTGAATGAATTTTTCCGTAACTTCCGGATCAAGTTTTGCAAAGCGGGCAACTTCCCGAAGGAAGGAACTTGTAGCTTTTCCACCTACAGGGAGAATCGGATAATGAAGGTATGGAGTTCCGTATTTTTCCTTAAGGAGCTCGACCGTATCTTTTCCAACCCAAGGGGAAAGCAGCAGATTGAATTCCGCATTCGGTATGTTCTTCCATTCAGAAAGCCCGGCGGATTCATTTCCGAACAAAATCTGAACTTCAAGACCGAGACCCGTCAAGATTCGCTTTATTTCCTGTAAATCACCCCGCCAAAATGGATCCTGGTTCGGTACAACTGAAAATACATTTACAAGTCCCTTTTTCACGTTCGGACGGACATCGCCGACAAAGTTTTTTATGATGGACTTCAAGACCAGCTCATGTCCGACATAGGTATTTCCCTTAAAGCCAGAGGTTTCTGCCGCAACGACAGGGTAGCCTTCATCCCTAAAGGATGCTGCCACGGCTTCAATATCATCGCCGATAATTCCTGTGGTACAGCCTGATAAAATAACATACAATTCACCGTCGAAGATTTTCAGAGCTCCCTCAACAGTTTCCCGCAATTTTTTTTCACCGCCAAACACGACTTCAGTTTCAGTCGTATTAGTTGACGCAATGTGTCCGCCGGCATTATATACTTCGCCCTGATTTCCACAGGCATCTGACATAAAGCGATAAATACGTGATGCGCATCCAGGTCCCGCATGAACAATCGGAAAAGCTCCAGAAATTGCCAAAACAGTCTGTTGTGAGCCTAGCGCACAGGCAAAGCGAGGTTGTTCTATAATTGTACTCATGATTCTTTCCTTTATTAATTTCCAAAGTGATAAGGATTCGGATTTTCAATCCACCATTTGCTGTATGGCAGCTTTGCATGCTCTCCGATTGTTCTGTAAAAATTTTTAGCCCTGATTGTCTTCAAGACAAGACGGCCAAAATGAAGCAGACCGTCATAGCCCATAATCGAATTAGGATCGGCAACATTGAGCGATGGAATTCCAAGTTCCGTTCCGACAACGCCAGTGTTGAAATGCCTTGAAACGAGAATGTCAACATCATATTTTTTCAATATTTTTGTCATCAAGAAAGGCTGTTTATTACAGATTGTCATATTCGGGACATCACCAATTTCATCTATCATTTGTTTCAGCGTATTCAGCTCTTCTGCACTTGAATCGCGAACCTGATCATGATGAAGCGAAGTGATTCCGCATACCTCAAGACCAAATTCATGCATCAAAACGGCAAAAATGTGAGAAAAAGAATCGCCTGCAAAAATATAGGCTTTCTTTCCGGCCAATTCTGAACGGATTTTTTCAAATTCATCTTTTATGCGTGCATGTTCTTTGGCAATAACCTCTTCGCCAAGTTCTTCCCTCTTGGAAACTTTTGCAAGTGCACGAATCCATTCATCAGTCCAGTTCCTGCCGTAAGGGGAATTAGACTTCAACTGTATTACTCCGAATTTTTCTTCCAAAGCCGCACACACGTAAGTTCCCAAAGTTTCGCAGATTTGGGTAGTGCACAACGCTTCTGAGAGATAAGTCAGCTGCTCAACTGTGGAATGGGGAAGGATAAGGTTTGTTTTTAAATTCAATTTTGCAAGCAGCGGTGAGAATGTATCAACGCCATAAAAGTTGATTACATTTACTAGATTTTCATCACGCTTGCGGCACGGTTTTACAACTTTGCGGAGGATTCCATGAAAACTCGCATCAAAACCCGAAGCCCAGGTCTTTGACTTGAAGCCCTCGCAATATGTCGGGATAATCGGGATTCCGTATTCATCCTGCTTTTCATCAGCAACACTTTCAATGTCATCTCCGACAATTCCCGCCGCACATGATGACTGAATGAAAATCGCAGTGGGATTGAAACGTCTTTTTGCTTCGTCTATTGCAATACGAAGTTTTTCCAGTCCGCCATATACGGTATCTTTCACAGAAATGTTTGAACAGATGACATGAACATCATTCGGTTCCAATCCGCGGATTTTTCCGAAGACACGGCTGTTAATCTGCATGATTTCTGGCGAACAACATCCGATGGGAGAATGTACGACGACAGCTGCTCCACGAATTATGTAAAGCTGACCTTCACACAAACGCTGCGAACAGTCGCTGCACTGGCTGAATCGCCGGGGATTTCCTCCCAGTTTTCGTTCATTGGAAAGTTCAAGTATTTGCTTTGCCGAACCATGAAAATCAGCAACAGTTCCCAATCGATGGTCACGCGTCTGTACTTCCGGTGAAGTAATAGATATACTCATCTTCTTTTTACCTCAATTTTGCAGGTTCTTAAATGCTTGCATGATAATCACGGTCAAAATTCGGATACTTGTTGTTATGCGTAATGAAATATGCCCACATATCCTTGTAGAACTGATCATCAGGATTTTCTTTTATAACTTCCCGAAGCGCGTCCGCATACACAGAAATATCAAAATAATCCGGCAAGGCGCGTGCTTTTTCCTTATTTATGTAGCCTTTGTCAATACAGACTTCATACTGACCTAAAACGCCATTGTAATACGGGTCGGGATTGAAGGAGATGTGCGCTGTTAAATCCTTGTCATAAATATGATTGAAGACCCATTGTTCGTCTTGCCGCGTTACCTTTTTAATGACTTTTATAGCTTCATCATGATTTGTGTTGTAAACTTTCCATGCCTCAATCAGACCTTTCGTCCATGCCACAAAAAGATTTCTGTCAGAGCGCAATTTCGCACCATTCGCAGTCTGGCGGCAGCAGGCATAGTCAGGAGCAATCTCGACAAGTTCAAACAAAGGAACAAGTCCTTGCGACTCAGCCGTTTCAATCTGTGAATAATAAACTGCTGTAATATCAACCTCGCCCTTCGCACATGCCGTAATAGCAGCAGGATCACTGTCGTAGTACTTAAAGACCGTATCACTGTCGATACCAAATTTTTCTTTAATCCATGCTGATATGACAAGTTGTGGTGTTATTTGGATTCGGGTTCCGATTGTATGCCCCCGCCAATTATCCAAGTTTTTTAATTCTTCTGCGACATTTTTATTTGCATAGAGCATGTGCCCTCCGCTCATCGTTCCTGCAAACAAAACAATATCCGCACCATTTCCCGCAGCGACAAGGGTCGCAACCAGATTATTGAGCCGACCATCGCATTTTCCCGTAATAACAGGTTCAATTCCTTCATTGTATTCGATTTTCGGAACAACTCCGTGTTTTTCCGCAAGGCCGTCCTCAGCTGAAAGATAAACTACCGGAGTATAGTTACTACTCAGCACATTGCTCAATTTCAACTCTGGCAGGGACGCTTTCTTTTTAGAAGAACACCCCATAAAAACCGAAAACAGCGATAAAATTCCGACACCAAAAACAATTTTTCTTACATTTTTCAAAATCATAGAAGGCCTCTCTTTTTTTTTATTTTTATATAGTTGAAGAATAATTCTTTTCAAAATTTGGATATTTGTTATTGTGGTCAACAAAATATGCCCACATATCCTTGTAGAACTGCTCGTCAGGATTTTCTTTTATAACTTCCCGAAGCGCGTCCGCATACACAGAAATATCAAAATATTCGGCAAGTTCGCGATGATTATCGTTTATGTAGCCCTGATCAATGCAAGCATCAAATTGCGACAGAACTCCGTTATAAAATGGGTCGGGATTGTATGAAACATACCCCGTTCGTTCTCTGTCATAAATATGGTCATACACCCATTGCTCATCTTGCCGAGTCACCTGTGACACAACACGAATCGCTTCTTTCTGATCAGAATTATACAGTTTCCAGCTTTCTATTAGGCCTTTCACCCAGGAGACATATACCTGTCGGTCTGAACGGAATCTTGCACCGTATGCCGTTTGGCGACAGCACGCATAATCAGGGTAATAGTCAACTAAATCAGCAATTTGTATCAAACCAGAAGAAACCGCTGTATCGCGCAGGGCATAGGGAGAAGGAACAATGTCGACATCTCCTTTCGCCACTGCCGCGATAACAGCCTGATTGCTATCAAAATATTTAAATTTTACATCATCGGCAGAATAGCCGTATTTTTCTTTCAAGAATGCACTTAAAACAAGCAACTGGGTAGACTGATTCGTCACTGCAATTGAGTGTCCTTTCCAATTTTTGGGGTCTTTCAATTCCTCGGCAAGCGATTTGTTCGTAAATACAATATGTCCACCGCTCATTGTTCCCGCAAACAAAACAAGGTCAGCACCATTTGCCCCAGAAATAAGTGGAATTCCCAACGCATTAAGTTTGGCATCGACCTTTCCTGTCATAAGCGGTTCAAAATTATCATCGTATTGTATTTCGGGGTGGACGCCATATTTTTCTGCAATACCATCTTCAACAGAAATAGAAATAACTGGTGTGTAATTTGATGCCAGCACATTGCTCAGCTTCAACTCTGGCAGGGACGCTTTCTTTTTAGAACAACTTACAAATGGCGAAAAAAGGATAAAAGCAATCAGAGTACAGTAAATGAACTGGTTCCCATGTATATAGTTGTAATTATGGCCCATTGCCATTGCCTCTATAAAATTACTGAGTTTTTCTTTCAGTGATTTTACCAAGAAGCGAAGCTCACCTTGTCCGTTTTCTCTCTTTACATGATTTATCATACTTATTTCTCCTTGTTCATGTATTTTTTCCTCAAAAAAAGGAAGGTAGAAAATTTATACAGAAAAACGAAGGGGTTGAGAAATACAAGTTTTCTATATTGGTTATAAGAAAAAAATATGTATATGAAAATTTTATTGAGGTTATCGGAAAAAAGTATTTGTACAGAATCGGAAATTATTTTATAAATGCGCTCGGTAAGTTCGATTTTCTTTTTTTGTGAAGAATTTTGTGCCTCTTCCAGAATTCAAAACAAAAAAATCGCGCAGACAACCAAAAGCACTGAGTTCTTATCATACCGATTTGGCTCAGTGCTTTTTTTTGTTTTTAAAGGAGATGCTTTATTAAATTTTTTAGAATTCAAGCCTCAGCTGGAGCCAGACCACGCCGCCGTGGGTGGAATCCGAGACGCCCTCGCTTACAAAGCCGAATTTCTCGTAGAATGTGCGGAGTTTTTCCTTACAGGTAAGCACGATTCCCTTCCTGCCCTGGTCTTTTGCGTCAGAAATGACCTGCTCCATTACTTTGGAAGCAAAGCCCCTGTGCTGGAAGGCAGGATTTGTGTCCACGCAAAAAATCATCTGCCAGTCGCCCTTTTCTTCGTGGAGCAAAGGATTGTCGTACATTTCGTCCGTCAAATCTTTCCGGCTTGTGACAAGGCCGTTGATGAAGGAAATCAGTTCCTTTTCATTCCCAGCCTCGTCACATTCAAACAGGAGCCAGAAGTAATTTGGAAAGACTTTAAGCCGTCTTTCAATTGATTGCCGGCCTGCAGCCTCAGCTGGTGGAAAGCAGAGGGATTCAACCTCGCTCAGTTTTTCAAGGTCATTTAGACACGCGTGTCGGATTTTTGTCATACAGTTTTCCTTGCAGGTATTGTGTCCTAAATAATGTAGTCAGAAGGCGGCAATATTCGCTTTAGAAACTGCTTTGTCCGCTCTTCCTTGGGGTGATAAAAAATATCGTTTGGAGAGCCTTCCTCAACGACGTAGCCCCCGTCCATGAATACGACTTTATCGGCCACCTCTTCGGCAAAGCTCATCTCGTGAGTCACGACAATCATCGTGTGTCCTTCTTTCGCAACCTGCTTGATAAGTGCCAGTGTTTCCCCGACAAGCTCAGGGGCCAGGGCGCTGGTAGGCTCGTCAAACAGAATCACCTCAGCGTCCTGAGCCACAGCCCGGGCAATTCCCACACGCTGCTGCTGGCCGCCTGAAAGCTGGCTGGGAAGTTTGTTCTCAAAGCCGTTAAGCTCAACTCTCTTCAGAAAAGTAAGCGCGATTTCGAAAGCTTTTTTCTTTGAAATTTTCTCACCGCGTTTCTTGTTCGTCTCATACACGGCAAAAGCGACATTCTCCTGGGCCGTCATCCATGGGAAGAGCGAATAACTTTGAAACACAACAGCCCGCTCAACGCCTGCCCCCCGAATTTCCTTTCCGTTGATTTTGACACTTCCGCTAGTCGCACGGTTCAATCCTTCCAAAACCGAAAGCAAAGTGCTTTTTCCGCAGCCAGAAGATTCCACGATACAGATAAACTCTCCCCGATTTATCGTAAGATTTATATCTTTTAAGGCCTCATAAGTCGTGTTGTCAGACTCATAAGAAAGTGAAAGATTCTTAATTTCAATAATAGTCTCGTTTCCCATTGGCTATACTCCGAGATTCTGGGAAAATACAGAGGCATTCATGCATACAAACACCTCAGAAGAACTTTCAAAACAAAAATTGTAACGACAGCTTTCAATAAACCAGTTCACAATTTTATTCCACGTTTCCTTAAATGTTCGTTTTGTCATTTTGTACCTCCTCGTTAAATGATCCTTACCTAGTGATGCACTATGTATACAATTTTTAGAAAATCATGCCCAATACTTTTTTTAGATATGAGAAATAGGATTTTTTTATAGGATTTAACAAACTTTTTGCAAAAAACGGGCTGCCGAGATTATACAAAGACCCAGCAGCCCACTTAGGAGGAAAACTTTATTTTTTTATTTTTTGTTTTTTCAATATTTTGAATAACTTATTTCGTTATGCTTCGATTTTCGTTATATTCGCGCCGCTGTAAATATAACCAACAGGTTCAACAAGCTCGAACACTTCAAACACTCCGTCATCAGCCTTGTATTTTTTTTGCAAGCTAGGACGGATTTCAAGGTATTTTTCTTTGATTTTGATGTCATCGGTTCTTCTGACTTTTCCCGAAACTCGAATCCAAGAACTGTCTTCAAAAGTGCCCGCAAATTCAACCTTCGGATTTGCAATAAGCTGACGGAAAACGGCTTTATTATTACCAGTCACGAGGTAAATTCTTCCGTCAATTTCCTCGATTGCACCAAATGGCCGCACATGTGGCACATCACCATCAACAGTTGCGATATAAAACACACCTGCTCGTTTTACTTCTTCAAGTAATTTGCTCATATAACGCTCCTATATTTTAATTTTAAAATTCCAGTCTCATCTGATACCATTTTACGCCGCCATGTTCAGAAGAAGTGATTTGGAAAAACTTTAAGCCGTCTTTCAATCGATTGCCGGCCTGCAGCCTCAGCTGGTGGAAAGCAGCGTGCTTTTTCCACAGCCGGAAGAGCCGACAATGCAGATGAACTCGCCTCGGTTTATCGTGAGGTTGATGTTCTTCAAAGCCTCGTAAGTCGTGTTCTCGGACTAATACGAAAGCGAAAGATTCTTGATTTCGATGACTGTTTCGTTTTCCAAATGTCTGACTCCTTTATACCTAGTGATGCACTAGGTTATATAGGATTTCAAAAATCATGCCTAATACAAATTTTTTATCGAAGGTATAGAATTTTTGAATAGCCGAAAAAGGCTTGGAAGACAAAAAAAAGGGCTGCCCGACGCACAAAATCCACGGAAGACTCTGCTCTTTCATAGGGGGTTAATCCGGGCAACCCAAAATTTTTTAGATATGAACTTCTTCTACGACGACAGTCCAATTCATGCTAATACACCATCGGAACCGTCCCCAAAAATATGCCGTTGACTCCCGGCAGAACCATCGGATGCGGACATGAAGAATAGCGCGCCATGATTTCAATCGCGCCGCACAGCTCTTCTTTCAAAACATTCATGAGAGAACGAACCTTCTGCAGTCTTGAAGATTCTTTTTTACAACTGAAAAAAAACATACACAATTCCTCCTGTACAGTTTCTGGTTTTGATTTCCGCCAGCAACCCGGCGACAGAATATGTATACACGACTTAAGGAATTGTGTGAAATATAATTTTTTTATAGAAGTGATAGCTTTTTAATATGTATAAATTTTTTTTATAGGAGCTAGCAGAAAAATTTATTGGTCAGGAGAATGCAAGCCTCAGCTGGTGGAAAGCAGAGAGATTCAACCTCGCTCAGTTTTTCAAGGTCATTTAGACTCGCGTGTCGGATTTTTGTCATGTCCGCTCCTCCTTCAAATTATTCGAGTGAAATCTATAACAGCATATCATGGCGATGGAAGTGAAAACCCAAACCACGGGATATGCGATTGAAACCACATAGAAGCTTGGGGTGAGGCGGGTCGCCACAAAAAGGAAAGCCTGCCGAAGGAGAACGAAGCCCGCGAAGGTTATGACCGTTGGAGCCAGTGAAATTCCAAGTCCCCGAAGAACCTGGGCAAAAAACATGCACACGGCGCAGAGGATGTAGAAAGGAGCCGTGCATCTGATGAAAACCGCACCATAGCGGATGGACTCGGCATCGTCTATGAAAATCGAAGTCAAAAATTCTGCAAAGATGAAAAGAACAAGCGCGAAGAAAGCCACTAGCGCAATCTTCACGGAGAGGGCCGATTTTATTCCCACCCTTATCCGCATGATTCTTCCGGCACCGAAATTCTGTCCCGCAAAAGTCATCGCCGCAAACGCAATGCTCTGCATCACAGCCTGCATGAGCTGGTCCAGCCGGACGAACACCGCCCAGCCCGCCGCGCATGAAGAAGTGAAGGCGTTCACATACTTCTGGATGAAAGTGTTGGAGAATGCCGTGATTGAAGAGGCGATTGCTCCGGGAAGCCCGATTCGAAGTATCTCCTTCAAAATCTGGAAGTCGATTCGGAGCCTCCTGATTTGGACTTTAAAAACATCGTCGCTTTTCATCAGGACGAAGAAAACAGGAAGAATCGAAAGCCCCTCGGAAATCACCGTGGCCCATGCCGCTCCCCTTATCCCCCATTTGAAGGCCAGGACGAAAAGAAAATCAAGGGCGATGTTCACGAGCGAAGAGAAGACGAGGAAGTAGAGCGGCCTCCGCGAGTCTCCCAATGCGCGGAGGATTCCAGAGCCGATGTTGTAGAGAATCAGGAAGCCGATTCCTGCAAAGTAAATCTTGAGGTAAGAATCAGCCTGCTCGAAAACGCTTTCCGGGACGGAAATCAAACGCAGCACAAGAGGAGACAGGGCAATTCCCACCACCGTCATAATCAGGCTGATGAAGAACGAGCTGAGAATCGCCGTGTGAATCGCATCCTGCATACGGCCGATGTTTTTCGCGCCGAAAGCCTGGGAAATCACAATCTGCGCTCCAGTGGAAAATCCCGCGAAAAAGCCTATTACGGTGAAGACGAACTGGGAGGAAGCTCCGATGGCCGCAAGTGCGTCCTTCCCAAGGAATTTCCCCACCACGAAACAGTCCATCGTGTTGTAGAGCTGCTGGAACATGTTTCCGGCGAAGAGAGGAAGGGCAAAAGCGGCAATCTTGGGGAGAATGGCTCCCTCGGTCATGTCGAGGATTCTTGACTTTTGCATCCGAGTCGAAGCCCGCCACTAGAAGTGGTTGTACAAATCTTCCACAAGGGAGATGCAGCCGTGGGTGCCGACGTGCGAGCGGTTCAGAATCTCCTTGTCGAGGCAGGGATTTGACGTGATTGCGAAGAACGCGTTCAGTTTCTGGGCGATTTTCTTTTCGTAGGAGCTTCCCATGAAGAGCGTCGCGCGCCCCTCGTATTTCTTCGCAATCTGCTCGATTTCGTAGACGTCGCTCTCAAAATAGACGTCGGCCTTTCTAGGACAGTCGAGATTATTGATTTCGTCGCGGATTTTCTGCCGGTCTTTTTCGTACACAGAATCCGTCAGCACAACGGCGAGCGGAATGTGGCCGTGAGAATTGACAAGGAAGCGGGCGATTCCCAAAGCCTTCGCGCTCTCCCCGACCAAAATGAAGCGGTGCCGCTCGAAATTTCCGAAGAGCGAGTCCAGATACTCCCAGACGTAAAGCTCCTCCTCGTGCGCGGCTTTCTCCACGAGTTCCTTTTCGATTCCGAGCCTTTCACCGATTATCCTCAAGAAATCAGCCGTGTCCTTTGGACCGATTGGCCAGCCGTTGAGATTCAGAGTCTCGATTCCGAATTCGTGCTTGTAGTACGCGTCCACGTTCTTCGCGAGCCAGGGGGAAAGATTTATGTTGAGGGCGGCGTTTCCAGAATTTTTGAGCTGCTCGATTCCGTCTCTTCTGATGAAGAAAGTGTTCGCCTTCACGCCGATTCTTGCAAGGATTCTCGTGATTTCCTCGAAATCCCCGCGCAAAGTGATGTCGGAGCTTGGCGGCTGGCCGTAGACGTTCACAAGAAGCGGGTCTGTCTCCGTCTTTTTGGCGAGCGCCTTCACAGTCGCCAGGAGAGCCATGTTGTAGCCCGTGTAGGTGTCGCCGCGGAAGCCCGCGGTGTCTATGCTCGCAATCGGGTATTCCGAACCGGAAAAGCGCTCGACGACGCTTCCCACATCGTCTCCGTTGATTCCCATCGAGCAACCGGTCAGAACCGCGTAATAGTCTCCGTCCATGATTTCGAGGCTGCCCTTGATTGTCTCGTAGAGCCGCTGGGTTCCGCCGAAGACGACCTCTTTTTCGTAGGCGTTGGAGCTTGGAAGACCGTGGTAGCCGCCAAGATAATAGAGGTTCGTGCGGTTCGAGGCCTGCATGGAGCAGCCCGGACTCGCGTGGAGAATCGGAATCGCCCTGTAGATGTTCCCGACGACATCGAGCGCGCCGTGAAGCGAGCACAAATTTCTTGGTCTTTCTATGCATTTTTCCATTTTCTATTCCTTCTTGTCCTCTTGTGGTTCCTCAATTTTCTGGCATCTGCAGATAGCTGAACGCGTCTTTTTTGTACCATTCCTCGCGGTAGGCGTTCTTCGAGAAGCGGGAGAGATTCTTGTTGAAGTTGTTGTTGTCGAGAGCGTCCTCGATTTTCCGTCCGAGGTACAAGACTCCACGGTAGCCGAAAGTCGGCCTCTTGGAGTCGAGGATGTGGAGAGAGGGGATTCCAAGACGGGAAACCCAGTTCGACATTCCGATGAAGACATCCGGCTTGAACTTTTTGAGGAGGTTCACCTGCTCGTAGGGCTGCATGTCTGCGATGTTCACAAGGAAATCCGAGCCGTGGAGTTCTTCGAGCCGCTTGAAGTCGTCGATGTAGGCCTCGTCATAATACGGAGTGTGCATGCAGAGGAGCTTCATTCCGTAGTCGCCAATCAAGGTGGCGGCGGCGAATCCGCGTCCAGTTCCAGCCGTGAGGCAGGCGCGAAGCCCATCCGTCTTCTCTTTGATTCTCGCGATTTCCTCCGCGACGGCGGCACTTTCAGAAGCGATGAATTCCTCGGCCTCCTTTTCCTTGCCGGCAAGGCGCGCGATTGCCCGCAGCCAGCGGTTCGTGCTCCTCGCTCCAATCGGCATGTTCGTGACCGCGTAGGGGATTCCGTATTTCTCCTTCAGGAATTTGATGTATTCGTCTCCGAAAATCTGGCAGACAGAGATATTGTACTCCGCCGCGGGGATTTTCATGATGTCCTCGTAGCTTGCGTTGTACGGAAGGATGTTCGCCTCAAGCCCAATCGCCTTGAGCATCCGCTTCATCTCCTGCTGGTCGGCCCAGCTGAGAGAATGTGTCGCAAAAAGATTGATTAGCCCCTTCTGCTTTGGCGGCCGCGCCTCACGAATCACATAGTTCTGCAGCGTCGCAAGGGCGAGGTCGTAGCCCGTCGCGTGGTTCCGGCTTTTGAAGCCCTCGCAGTGGACCGGGGCGAAAAGAATGTCCCTGCCTTCGATTATCCTGTACTTTCTCTCCATCCGCTCCGCCACCGCGTCGATGTCGTCCCCGATGATGGCAGATGCGCACGAAGAGAGGATGAAGACGATTTTCGGGTTGTAGCGTGCGACCGCCTTTTCAATCGTCTCCTGCAGGCGTTTCTCCCCGCCCAGGATGACCTCCTTTTCGCCGAGCGCACTGGAAAACACATGGCTGTCCGGGGCGTCGTCCCGTCCCCGGTGGTGTTTGTAGACGTTGAGCCTGTCAATCGCCCCGAACGCGGCACAGCCGGAGCAGCCGAGCGGAGAGTGGATAATCATCACGGTGTCCTGCAACGAGACGAGTGCGTTCATGCTGTTCACCTGCACGCACTGGATTCCCTGCTCGAACGTCCTGTGCGCGTTCTTCAGGCAGTGCGCCTGCGCTTTCCCCCGAAGTTCCCCCGACCCGCCCACCTGCACATCGGCAAACCCCGGATGCTTGTCGCGGATTGTGTCTTGAATCTGTTTCTGCATACAATCTTCCTTGATTTAGGTCGAATGTCGAGTTTATGCATACCGTAGTTGCAGAAACAAGCTCCCAGCGGGAACCCGCCCATCAAAACGGCAGTACCGCTTCGCGGTGGCTGAGTGTTTTGATGGACGGAACCCCGCTTCCGCTCGTTTCTGCCA
>JAGBIY010000062.1 GCA_017934745.1 Treponema sp.
GACTACCGTGGCGAAACGTTTAAACTCACCGCCTCGCCATGCATCACCTTAAAAGACGAACTCGTATGCCTCGCACTCCCAACCGGCGAAACAGCGAAACGACTAAAGCAAGCCCAACTATTAGACACAGTGAAAGAAGGATATCTTGACGAAAACGGAACAAAGCCACTTCTATGATTGGCCCCGCACGCGCTCATTTAACGCTGGCCTCACGCTCATTGTTGGCGGACGAGGAATCGGCAAAACATACGGCGCCCGCCTTAACGGCCTCAACGACTTCCTGAAACGCGAACAGCGGACCGTAGAAATCTTCCGCACCAAATCCGAAATGAAACGTGTCACAGCAGGATACTTTGACCGTCTCGCGCTGCGCCCCGAGTTCCGAGCCTGCGACTTCCGTTCAGACGCATCGGGCGGCTTCATCAAAACAGCCGGCGGCGGCAAATGGGAGAAAATCTTCTACTGGGCATGGATAACAGCATACCAAGACCTAAAAAAACAAACAACCGTCAACGTGCGGCAACTCATCTTCGACGAATTCATCCTAGACAGAACAAACTCGTACCAACGATACGTCACCAACGAGTTCGCAAAAGTCGCAAACATCGTTGACACCGTGACACGGCAACGCGCTGGAGACGGACAAGCGCCCCAACTGTTCATGCTAGCAAACGCCGTTGACCTCGTTAACCCGTATTTCGCAGCACTAGGAATTGACAGACCCCCACAGTTTGGATACCGATGGTATGCAAAAAAAACAGCACTTCTACACATGGTCGAGCAGTCAGAAGAAGACATCAGGAAAAAAAGCGAAGAGACACTTTCCGGAAGACTTCTCGCGCTCGCGGGAGACGACCGCGAGGCGGCGTCAGCTCTAAAGAACGAGTTCACCCTTCGTGGAGAGTCGTTCATTGCTAAAAGGTGCAAAGTGACGAGGCCAGTCGCCTCAATCGTGTGGCGCGGAAAAGAGTTCACGATATGGCGCCGCGTGGACAATGTTGACAAGTTGCACATTCGCGACGGAATAGCGAGCGAGTGCAGGTCGTGGAATCGTGTTTTTTACTTCTCACGAGCCGACGCGCGTATAGACTACCGCGCGGCAAAACGGGCGGACAAAAGTCTGAGATGGGTTGGAGAAGTGTTTGCGAACGGCGGCATCACGTTCGAAACGCCTGCGCTCTTTGAAATCTTCGCCGAAGTCGCAACATATCTTGGCCTGCCTTTGTGATAAGATAGAATTAGGCGCGTCTAGCCATGCCGCGCAGAATGTCGCCACGGGTCGCCCGCTGGAATCAATGCGCCGTGGCGAGTTGCTCGCGGGAGGGAAAGCCGCGCTGTTTGTGGCATGCTAGAAAAGCGCCAAAATCGTGAAAGGAGAACCGCGTGGCAAGTAAGGAAGAATCACGCGCCGCCGAAGAAGAGAACCGGCAGAACGAGCGAGCCGACGAAGAACTCGAACAGCTGCTCGAGGCTGCCGAAGAAATGGAAGCCGCCGAAGAAATCAGCGAAGCCGCCGAAGAAGTGAGCGACGAGACCGCCGAAGAAATCAGCGAAGATATCGCCGACGCAAACGCTTCCGATATTGTGGAGACTAGCGACATGAGCGCAGATATTCTCGAAGCCGTGAGCAGCCTCGCCGAGATGGTGACAGCGCTCGCTGAACGCGTCGAGGAAATCGGCCGCGGATTGCCCGCGATGATTGCAGAAAACAGCTCCGAGCCTATCGGGACCGGCGACGCGCTCGACGGCGAAGGAGCGGAAACCGACTCCTTGGGTGCCCGGTCACTCGAAGAACTCGTGGATATCGAAAAGCTCGACCTCACCTAAAGACGAAGACTTAAGAGAGAGAAGAAGACCATGGCAGAATCTAACGCCTCAATTTTGGCCGCCGCGTGGCTGGCTGGCACGAATACCTATCAGCAGAGTGTTCCGAAGGTGTCGCAGGTTGGTGTGCGGCAGGTTCAGGAATTCCTGTTCGCACCTATGAACCGGATGTATCTTAACCAGTTCACGAATTTCCTTATCCAGCGGTTGGCTGGCCACTATATCAGGCAAAAGGAATTTAATAATCCTCTCGCGTGGCTCAAGAACGAGCAGCTCAATTATGGCCAGACCGTGCAGGAAACGGCGTTTAAATGGTTGCGCGGTCACTCGTATAACTCCGACGATATGGCCACCTCGACAATTCTGAAGACGCACTACCCAGAAGGTTCCTCTGCGTACCACTCGGTGAATCGTCGCGACCGATA
>JAGBIY010000029.1 GCA_017934745.1 Treponema sp.
GGCTCTCTCAAGCTTGAAGACTACTTCGACGGAAATCTTCCGACAAAATGCAGTTTTTACAAAAACATTGACGAAAGCGAGCTTACGGAAGAGTACACTTATGGACGTGTTCAGTCTTACGATATTTGGCTTGAAGACTCCGAGAACATGTACCGATACGAATACTTCCTCTCGTTCAACAGCGAGGCGAAAACATTCAGAGGAAACATGTATTCTCAGAAAAGCCCAAGAGGAGAAGACTGGGGCGACGCTACAAAACTCGGCACATTAACAGGAACGTACACCACGGAAGGAATCGGGACAAGCGGCTGCAAGGTGACGCTCACGTTCACAGAGCTGCCGGACGGCGTACCCGCTTTAATCAAAACGAACACGGCTTACGAGCTTGAACAAGACTCAAGCTCAGGCACTACCTACACGCTCGTGAAATAGATTTCCGCTGCGTGCGCAGGCTTCGGCTGGATGCGGATTGCAAATCCCGCCATCGAAAGTTGTCAGCTTTGGGCGGGGTATTCTTTGCACTCAAACGCTTTTTAGCCCTTTCCCCTGCGACAGGTTCTTCCCCGCCTCCTTGATGAACTCTCCCGCGATTTGCGCCACGGCTTTGCGGGTGTCGTCGTCCAACGCCTTGAAAGCCACGAGCATTGCGGCGGACGAGCGGAGCGAATCGGCGTGGAGTGCGCTCAGGCTGCCGTTCTTCGTGGCTCCGATTACGCTGAACACCGCATCCACGAACTGCTCGCGCTTTCCGTCCTGGATTTTTTCGAGCCAGCCGTTGAACGTGCGCGAGAAATATTCGCTTTTTTCGTCGAGCGACTCCTTGAAGACGAACGACGGCCCACGCACCGCCCATGTGAACGGGTCGTGCTGCATCAGAAACTGTCCGGAACTTTCCACAACGTTGAATTCGTCGAAATGCTCGAAAAGCTGCCCCACAATCGAAAGGTGCGGAAAAAACGACTTCACGAGCGGACGCAGTTTTTCAAATCCAGAAGACGAAATCTTTTCTTTGGAAAAACCCGGTCCGTCGAAGTTGTAGATTCTCTTGATTCTTGAGAATTTCTCCGCAGAAAGTTCAGAAACAGAGAAAATCGCGAGGTTGCCGCCTTTCGAGTGTCCGCCCACGAAAATCTCGCCGTGCGCTCTCTCCTCGTCCAAAAACGAAGAAAGATAGCCAGCCGCGTCTACTTGCGCTGCGACCTTGTCCTTGAACGCGAGGTTGAAATCCTCCTTCCAGCCCACAATCGTGTCGTCCGTGCCGCGGAATGCGACGAAATGCCTTTCATCGAACGAAAAGACGAGCGCGCAGAACTGCTCTTCCGCGCCGCCGTCGAATTTGTCCACAAAACCGGAAAGATCGACATCCGAAAAACGTGCGGACTTTGCCGCCGCCTCAAGCAAATCCACCGAAAGCGGGTTTATGACGAGCCCCACGTTCTTCCGCTCGGAAAAGTCGCGCGCGGAACTGAACTTTTTCCAAGCGTCCGCGAGCGTGATTTTCCCGGAGAAATCAGCCGGAACGATTCCGCCGAAATCCAGATACGAAAGCTGCGTGAAAATCAGCGCGTCCACATCGTTGAATCCGTCCGTCAAAAGCGGAATGTCCCCGCGCCAAGCGATGTAGTCAAGAATCGTGTCTATTTTTCCCATAATTTTCCCCAAGTCTGCCAAAATCAGCGTTGCCTCTATTTTATAATCGGGATGCTGAATTTCTCAAATTCTTTTTCTTTCGGATAAGGCAGAGCAGGGAGGACATCGCCAATGGCAGGTTCCATGCGGATGGCGTTGACGCTCATATAAAGCAGTTGCGTGTCTTTTTCCTTTTTTCATGCGCAAATTGCGCACAGACTACTTTTTTTTGTATAGGGTATGCTAAGATTTTTTGATTTTTGCGGAAGTCTGGCTCTGCCCGACTCGACAAAAATCAAAAAAAATCTTGGAGGATTTATGAAAAAACTTTCTAAACTTGCGGCAATTTTTGCGGCATTGGTTATGGCGTGCGCGGTCACTGGATGCGGTGATGACTCGTCAGATGATGATGAGGGAAGAACGCTGACAACTCTTCCTGCTCCTACGAATCTTGTCATCAACTCAATGACGGACAATACAATCAGTTGCGCCGTGAACATCACATTCAACTACAGCGGAGAAACTGGTGCTGAAGGCGCAACGACGGCAGTGCTCGGCTACTCGACTACAAATGATTCTTCGCAGGCAATTGCCTATGACAACATCACTTGCACCACTGTTGAAGCTGGCTCGAACACACGAACAGTAAACATTCCTTCAACCAGCGCGCCATATCTTACACCTCGCGACGGTAAAAAATACTATTTCTGGCTGAAAGCGGAAGGTCCTGCAGTCAGAGAAAGCGCATGGAGCAATGTCGCTGAATTCACATACAGCGCAAACTAGAAATCTTTAAGGCTTTGTACAGGCGGGGGCAACTCCGCCGTTTTTTCGTGGCGCAAAAAAAAATGAAAAAACACACTCCGAAGAAAGAACTGTTCAGCATATTGGACAGTTCTTTTTTTTTGTAAATCCACAAGAAGCCTTCAAAAAATCTGAAAAATGTCGCCTCCAAAGCGACCAAAAAACGAAATCCAAGCGGTAGTATCTACAAGCCACGGCGGAAGAGAAAGCCGTGTGAGAATTTGAATAAACTTAAGTTATTGCTTATAATTTGTGATATAAGCTATAGCTTATAAAATAACAGGAGGAAGGATATGAAAAAGTATTCTGTAATTGGAAGTTTTTTGGCGTGTTCGCTTCTTTTTGGGGCTGCATCGTGCAGCGACGATGCGCTCGGTGAGGAAACTACGTCTGGAACAAGTGGAAGTGGACAGCAGATTTCGTCGGGAATCGACTTCACAAGCTACCCTACAAGCTACTCGATTCACGTCAAAAACAACACATCCACAAAACTCGTCGCATTCAAGGGAAAGCCGTCTGAGAAGCAGCTCATCGGAGGAATTCCTGCGTCGGGCGACCATTATCTGAAAAAGGACGCGAGCATATTCACCACGACGACCGATTTCATGCTCTTTGTGGTTACGGAAGACGACTACAACAAGTATTATTCGTCAAGCCCGGAAACGCTGGACGCTTCTCCGTTTACGGTCTTGTACGCCTTCTACAACACAGCGTCGACAAACGAACAGACATACGAGATTTCAAGCATGATGGGAGGCGAATGGTCAATCATCATAAACAATCCGTCGGGCTACAATGTGGAACTGAGAAACATGGGAACGACAGGCGATATAATCGGCTACAGCGGAGCGGGAACGTATGAAAAGACGTTCCATGTCGAAAGCGGAAACTACATGCTGTTCCCCGTGTTCAGGAAGTATGACAAAAACCTCGGTGAAATCATCTCCACATATCCGACATACGCTTCGGGAACGCACGAGGGCGAGGCGAAGAGCTACGAATTCTCGCTGGACAGCGCCACAAAGGAAGTTTCGTTCAATGTCAACGATTGGGTCTCAGGCGTAAAATTCAATCCGAGCGCGACGTATATTTTGATTCAGAACAGCGCGAGCGACAACGGAATGAAATTCTACAAGGGCGCATTCGACGCTCCTGTTGTCACTTCGACTGGAGGAACCAACATCAACCCTGGAAAGAAACTCCTCTACGCAATCAACATGGAGAAGCTCGCGACCAACAAATATCAGGAAGAAATCGAGCTTGCGGGACTCCGCGTCCAGACGAACAGGGGCGACAAAGCCTATCTTGCCGGCGATGCCGACACGAAAGTGACATACAAAGCCGGATACATGTACACCTACACCATCACTGGAAACGCTGAGTCTGGATACACCGCCACGGCTCTCACGAACGATGACGGATCGCTGAAAGCGGAAGAAATCGACTGGTCGTCAATTTCGGCGAACTAACAAGCGGCATGGGGAATATCGAATAAAGCGGTCTTCCCCATGTTTTTCACTCAAAAAACAGGACAAGCACTTTGAAAAAATTCTTTAGGATTCTCTTTTTTGTATTCGCGTCTTTTTTCGCCGTTGCGTGCAGTTCCTCTTCCAGCGACGAAACAGAAACAAACATTTCAGAGCAAAGCGACTCGGACGGAGAAAACAGCGAGCACAAAAGCGAAGATGCGAGCGGAGCCGCCGATGTAAAATTTGAAAACCAAAGCTTCTATTCTGTTTCCGTGTATTTGTCCAATCCAAAATACAACTCGAACCTCGCCGTGTTCGCGGAAGTTGAAGCGGCATCCAGCGCGGAAAAGAAATACACTGGCGACATCGACAGCGCGACAACTTTCTACTTTGTATACAATCTGAACAATTTAGGCTCTGCTGCATATCCATACATTCCATACGACACGATAAGCGATCACAAGACGCAGAAACTTTCGAAAGACGAGCAGACGACGGTCATCATAGACGACATCGAGGACTTCAAGACGGATAGCGCATTCTTGATTCTGCAGAACGATACGACATCGAGCGTGTATCTTGTGAGTGGCAACTCTCCGCTGAATCCTTATGGAATGAATGAAAAAGAGATTCAATACGGAAAAAGCGCATTCTACGAAATCGGCGGCAGCGGCAAAGGTGCAATCCCGTTTGAAAAGGCTTCGGAACTGCGAGCCGTCATCAACTCGTCTGAATACAGGGAGCTGCCAAAAATCAACTACGAGGCGGGCAAGGTCTACACTGTGACGGTCTCAAAAACCGCCGTGGAAAGGACGAACACGACTTTCTTTCCGTCGAGCGGTTCCGTGTACGAAGTAGTGTTTGCAAATCCAAAAAATCCACTGCAAAACAGAGTCGCTTCTTTTGAAGAAGGCACGGAACTTTCCGCGGACGATTTGGCGGCTTTGTCAGTCGACGGCTACGACTTTCTTGGCTGGTACATAGGCGACAAAAAAATCGAAGAGGGCTTCAAGATAAAACAGAACTACACTCTCTCGGCAAAACTTGAGGCAATCGAATACACAATAAACTATGAATTGAACGGCGGAAAAAATTCAGCAGAAAATCCTCAGAGCTACACGATTGAAAGCGATTCGTTTTCGTTTGCCGCTCCGACAAGAACCGGCTACAAATTCTCAGGGTGGTACGAAACAGAAGATTTTGCAGGCTCTTCCACCGCCGGAATCGAAAGCGGAAGTTTTGGAGACAAAACGCTGTACGCAAAATGGGAGGCGGTCTCATACACAATCAGCTATGTTCTGAACGGAGGAGAGAACTCTTCCGAAAACCGTAGCGAATATACGATTGAAAGCGACTCGATTACTCTTGCTTCTCCGTCGAAAACCGGAGCGACATTCTTGGGCTGGTACGAAACCGAGAATTTTTCTGGAAGCAAAATCACTTCAATCCCAAAAGGAAGCGTGGGAAACAAAAGTTTCTATGCCAAATGGAATTTCATAACATACTCAATCAGCTACGAACTCAACGGCGGAACGAACGCCGCCGGGAACCCCACAAGCTACACAACCAACAGCGGCACGGTTGCGATTCTGAATCCAACAAGGAGTGGTTATTCTTTTGCGGGCTGGTACAAAGCTTCGGACTTCAGTGGAAATTCCGTCTCGGAAATAGAAAGCGGAAGCTTCGGGAATATCACGCTTTATGCAAAATGGGATTCTACATTCACTGCGGAAAGAATTGCTGATTTGGATTTGTCAAAGATATCTGGTGCATACACTCTAAAAGTAGCGGGTGACATAACAAGCGACACGATATTGGAGTTGGCTTCAAAGATTGAAAACTCATCTGCCAACATTACGCTTGATTTGTCAGAAGCGACAGGGCTGACAGAGATAAAACGATTTGGCAGCAATGGGACATTTGACTCTGATTTTGTGAATTGCAAAACGCTCAAATCTGTTATTCTTCCGAATTGCTTGGAAACGTTAGGCGATGACACTTTTTATGGTTGCAAATCTCTTGTGTCTGTAACTTTGCCATCAAGTTTAACAACTATAGGAAATTCTGTTTTGATGGGTTGCAAAAATCTAAAAGAGATTACGATTCCAAATTCCGTAACAAGTTTAGGATATATGACATTCTACAGATGTGAGAGTCTTGAATCTGTAACAATTCCTGCGAGCGTCACAAAAATAGGATCTGGAAGTTTCCAATACTGTGAAAAACTGCAATCAATTACATTCGCCGATACAACGACATGGTATTACGGTGATGTATCATATAAAAACGGTACACAGATTTCTGTGTATTCGCCGACAAGGAATGCGAGGTATTTTACATCGACTTATGTGGATAAATATTGGTACAAGGAGTAGAGGGAGGATGAATATGATAGACAAGGAATTTAAATTTTTCTGTGATTGGTATTTTCGTGCACAACTTGACGAAAACTATGATGCGGACAGACAATTTTTCTATTTCTATGCTTTGTTTGACCATCTTTTTAAATCGTATGCAGAGGAGCAAAAAGATGATTTAGAGGCACAAGGTTTGCAGCTAAAAAACTCAGAAAGAAGCAAAATGAGATATTTTCTTTACAGTTATCTCTACACAGAAAAAAAGCATGACTGCTTTAAAAATTACAATCCATTTGCAACATTGCAAGACTGTAAGCAAACCAGAATTATCGAAAAACTCAAAGATGATAAAAATGTTGAAGTGTTTAGCGAGAACTATGATTTGCCACCATTTGAATCCCTTGTTGCACTCTTTGAAGAAATATATGACATACGCTGCAACTTATTCCACGGTTCATCGGATTTGTCTGATTCTACAAATAACAAATTGATTGATGAAGCAAATATCGTCCTAAAAGATTTCCTTAAGAGGTTATTTGATAAAGCAGTTCATAAGGAAAAATAAAAACTTTCTCAGCCAAAGTTTTTTTCAAATAAATGCACTAGTCTCCCCTCCTAAACAACCTCCCCCTCTTTCCAGCATTCGTGGATGTACTGCCGGGACTGGTAGAAGAAATCCGAGTTGTAGTTTGAGATGGCATCGCTTATCCACGAGAGGTAAACGCTCATGATTGTGTCCGCGATGAGTTCTTCCGACTCTTCGCTTCCGCAGATGTCCTCCACAAGACGCTCGTAAACTTCTCCTATCGTCCAGTAATCAGGGACTTCGTAGCGGCAGGATGAAACATTGTCAAAGCTTCCGTTCTGCAAATTCTTCATTTGAATCACTTCGTCGGCGATTTTCTCAATCGGCTCGCAGTGCAGAACGTCGGAGTCCCTGTAGATTCGTGCGATGAAAGACTTTCCGAGTGCCGACGCTACGGCAGAACGCTTCTGTTTTGTGCTTCGCCCTATATATTCAATCAAACTGCAAGTGTAAAAAATCGCGCTGTTATTTTTCATCGTAAACCTCATAGGCGGATTTGAAACTAAGAGTCTGCAAAGCCCTCGCTGTGTGAAAACTCTTCCATAAAAAACATTATATTCCATCTTTTTTCATAGGGGCAAATGACTCCTGTCGTAAATTGGCTTTTGCGTGGGTTCTCAGATACTGCATGTCTTTTTTTAGACGGTTTCGGACACTCTGCTGCCAAAAAAATTCTCCGGCGAACAGAATGAACTCGTCGAATTTTTTTGTGAACAACGCTTTTGCAAGCCGCTTCACAGAATAGATTTTTTTGCTTGCGATGATTATCTCGTTCTGAAGCTCTGTCGGCGACATGAGTTTCGGATAATGGACGACTTTTCCAACGCAGCGCGACCAGTTCTCGTCAATCAGCTCGTCTTTGTGGGATGCGTAGACTGGCGTTCCCGGAACAAAATACATCGACTGTATGAGAATTCCAGATATGTCGTTCTCGATGACGAAATTCGCCAGTTTCTCACCGATTCCCTTTGTGTGGTTGTCCGCGCCAAAAATGAAAAGCCCTCGTGCGTTCAGTCCATGCTTTTGGATGTTCTTCACTGAATCAAGAATCTGCTGATATGTGCTTTTCTTGTGGTAGTTGCGGAAGGCCTCGTCCTCAAGGAATTCGATTCCGAGAGCGAGTTCGAAAAATCCCGCTTTCTTCAGAAGCTCAAGCATCTCGTCGTCGAACCCGACTTCAAAACGCGCCTGAATCGAAAAACGGTAATTGATTTTCTGTTCAATAATCAAATTCAAAACTTCCATCGCCCATTTTCTGTCGGCAAAGAAATTGTCGTCGGTTATCCAAAGAAATTTCGCGAGCCTGTGGTGTCCGTCCTCGAAAAACGAAATTGCGTTTTTGATGTCGTCGATTACATTTTGCGGCGTGCGAGTCCTGATTCCGCGACCGAACGCGGCCACGAGCGAGCAGTAGTCGCAGTTGTGGGGGCAGCCGCGCGAGGCGTGGACCTGCGGCCAAATCGTGTTGTGGCCGGCCATTTTCTTGAAGTTGTGGCAGATTTCCCTGTTCGGTATGCAGTCGATGTTGTGCGGAAGCGGCGCGCGGCCTGTGCAGACGATTTTTCCGGACTCGTCTTTGTACGCGACCCCCTGAAAATTCGGAGTCGCGCCTTTCTCTATCGAATCGATTATCTTGAGTATTGTCTCATCGCCCTCGCCGAGCAGGACAAAATCGCAGTGAGGAACAACCTCTGCGTGGTTGAGCGTCGCGTGGAGTCCTCCGAAAACGATTTTAGATTTGCTGTTCTCTCTGATAAAATCCGCAAGCTCGTATCCGCGCATCGCCGAAAAAGTGAATATGCTTATGAAGACAACATCGCTGTCGAGAATGTCGCTCCATTTCAGCTTTGAAATCGACTCGCTGTACATCAAAATGTCAAAATCGGGATGCGCCTTTTGGACGATTGTGGCGAGCGTCATCAGCCCGTTCGACGGAGTGCGGATGAATCTGTCGTAGACATACAGATTTTTGAAGCTTGGTTTGTATGGAACGTTCCCAGGCTCGATGAATCGGATTTTCATATTCACTCCTTGCGACAGTATTGTAATCGCTTTTGCTGTTTTTCTCCATAAATCGGCATTTCTGAAAATTCCCTTTACAAAATGGCCTGTTGCTCATATCATTTATCATATGGGGATTTTGCGTTCGATTCTTTCAAAAATTTCAGCGTTCATGTGTTCGGCTTTGGGGCTGGCGGTCTGCGCCTGCGATTCGGAAACTCCGGTCACGAAAAAAGTCGAGGAGACTCTTTGCATGTACGGAATGCCGGAGAACTACGGCAGCATGAGCGGAACTGTCTATGGAAAAACAGGCGGCGAAAAAAAGCCTCTTCCCAACGTGAAGATTTACGGAACGGGAAAAGGGCTTGAGACCTCGCTCGAAGACGGAAGCCTCTTCAAAACGGGGGAGGACGGAAGATACTTCATCGACATTTGGGACGGCGGAGAGTACACTTTCACGTTCAAGGACGGCGACGGAGAGGAGAACGGACTTTACGAGACGCTCGAAGTGAAAGTCGACCACGAAAGCGGAATGGCCGACGAGAGGGACGTGACGCTTGAAATCGACGGGACGAAGGAAGCGGAAAACGGGGAGAATAAGGAATGAGAGGAAAAATCAACTGGACATGGAAGAAAATCACGGGGACGATTCTTGGGGTTCTCGGAATCGGGACGCTCGTGTCCTGCTACGGAATGGTGGAGGACGACGATTTGAGCGTGTACGGAACCGTGACGAACAGCGACGGCGGAAAGATAAAGGGAATAGAAGTCACCCTCAAAAATTCTTCGGGCAATGGAACGGAGAAAACGACGACATCGGATTATGGGAAATACGAATTCTCGTATCTTTCGGAAGGCTCGTACACCCTCACGTTCAAGGACGTAGACGGAAGCGATAACGGCTCGTACAAGGAAAAGACAGAGGAAGCCTCGCTCTCGTACAATGACATCGATCCGAACAAAGAGCTGAACGTCACACTCGAAAATGCTGACTAGACTAAAACAGGCTCTCTTCCGCCGTTACCGCAACGAAGAAATCGAGAATCACCAGCTCCGCTATCTCTTCTGGGAATGCACCCTCAGATGCAACTTGAACTGCCTCCATTGCGGAAGCGACTGTCTTTCCACAAGTGGAACGAAGGACATGCCGAAAGAGGACTTCATTCGCGTCCTCGATGACATAAAGGCGAACAGCGGCTACAAGAACCTCAGTGTCTGCATCACGGGTGGCGAGCCGCTCCTCCGCGACGACCTTGAGGATGTCGGGCTGGAGATAAAGAAGCGCGGGTTCCGTTGGGGAATCGTCACGAATTCGCTCGCGCTCACGCCAAAACGCTTCGTCTCGCTCTTGAACGCGGGACTCTCTTCCATGAGTTTCAGTTTCGACGGCTTCGAGAGGGAGCACAACCATCTCAGGCAGAATCCGCATTCGTTTGAAAAAGTCCGGGAAGCGGTGAAGATGTCTGTCGCATTCCAAAGGCAATTCCCCGGAAAACTCGTGTTCGACGTCATCACCTGCGTCCACCGCGGAAACCTCGGCATTCTGGAGGACTTTAGGGAATCGCTCATCGAAATGGGTGTGGAGCGCTGGCGGATTTTCTCGATTTTTCCAGAGGGCAGGGCCGCGAAAAACGACCTTGCTCTGTCGGCGGAGGAATACAGGAAGCTCATGGATTTCATCGTGCGGACCCGCTCGTACAAGAACAAGGACGGAAAATCAATCCACTTGAACTACGCCTGCGAGGGCTATCTCGGAAAATACGAGCTGAAGGCCAGGGATTTCTTCTTTTTCTGCAGGGGCGGAATCAACGTCGGCTCCGTCATGTGCGACGGCTCCGTGTCCGCCTGCCTGAGCGTGAGGGCGAAGGACTTCATCCAGGGAAACATCTACGACGAGGATTTCCAGTTCATGAGAATCTGGAACGAGCGGTACAAAAACATGCGCGACCGCTCATGGGCGAAGACGGGCGACTGCGAAAACTGCAGGGAATGGAAGAACTGCCTCGGAAACGGCCTGCACCTCCACACGGACGCTAGTTCTCCGCCGGTCAGGTGCAACATGAGACTTCTCGAAGGAAAATGTTGAAACAGTCTTGCAATCGTCTTGAATAAAATATAACATAGATTCCAACACAAAAACAAAACAAGGGAGTTTTTTATGAAATCAATCAGAAGCAAAATCATGGCTTTCGGAGCTGTAGCGGCTCTCGCTCTTGCGTTCGCGTCATGCACGACATACCGCCCGGTAGCGGCTAGTTCCGGTGTTGTCGGAGAGAAGAAGGGAGAGGCCAGCGCGTCTTACATCCTTTATTTCCCGCTCAACCAGAACAATTCAATGCTTGAGGCCGCCAACAACGGAGGAATCAAGAACGTCGCGACTGTCGACCAGAAGATTTTCACCGTCCTCGGTCTCTACACGAAAGTCACGACAATCGTGACAGGAAACTAAACAGCGGTTGTCCATCAAACGAAAACGAGTTTTCAGCGACTGAAAGCTCGTTTTTTTTGACTCGAAGATTTAAAAAGCGTATGAAAAAAGGAACAGCAATTTTGCTGGGGATTTTTGCCGCGTGCGTCTTTTTCGGCTGCGGGACGAAATCTCCACTTGAAGGAAAGTGGACTTCCACTTTCACTGTCAGAAATGGACTTGAGCGGCCGGAGAAAGCGGGGGAAATCGTCCTCTACCTCAACTTCGAGCGGAAAATTGAATATGCCTTCAATTCTGGCAGTTTTTCAAAGAAGACATCGCAGCGTCTTTCGTCGGTTGAAAAAGTCGGCGACTACGAGCTTCCAAAGTCGGAAGAGGAACTCGCGAAGGAGTTGGATTCTGAAATTGAGACGAGGGGAAGCTACAACGTTTTCGGGAGCAACGTGAATTTCTTCACGGAGTCGGTCGTCCTTCCCGACGGCAGCGAGCTTGACGTGGCCGACAGTGCGGACATATCTAGCCTCATCGGAGAAACTGAGTACCACGAGGAATTTCGGCTTTCCGGGGACAGACTCTTCCTTGGCGGCGTGGAATTCAAAAAAGCGCAATAGCAAGCCGGCACGCGCGCGAGTCGACATGAATTGCGCTATGAAAGCTCGTTTTTTTGAGGCGGACTGGCCGCGCTAAATCTGAAGTTCCTTGTAGAAGCCCTGGATTACCTCGGACGATTTTTGTAGAAGAGCCTTCTCGTCGTCTGCGAGCTTTATCTCCACGATTTCCTTGGCTCCGTTCTTGTTGATGATTGTCGGGACGCTCAGGAAGATGTCGTTCAGGCCGTACTCGCCGTTCAAGGCGACGCTCACCGGAAGAATCCTGTTTTCGTTGAAGAGAATCGACTTGATGATTGCCGTCGCGCTCGATGCGATGCCGTAGCAGGTGTTTCCCTTGCGGTTGAAGATTTCCCAGCCGGCCTCCTTCGTGCGCTTGAGAAGCTCGTCCTTCGTGATGTCCTTCGTCCTGTCGGCGTTGTCGGCGAAGACGTCGTTCAGGCTCTTTCCGCCGATTGTCGCGCTTGCCCATGAGACCATCTCGCTGTCGCCGTGCTCTGCCATGACGAACGCCTCCACGCTTTTAGCGTCCAGATTGTACATTTTGGAAAGCTCGCAGCAGAGGCGGGCCGTGTCGAGCGTCGTTCCCGTTCCGATGATTCTGTTCTTCGGCAGGCGTGAAAGCTTCCAGATGTAGTATGACATGATGTCCACCGGGTTCGAGATGACCACGAATACACCGTCGAAGCCGCTCGCCATCACGTTGTCCACAATGTTCTTGACGATTTTCATGCTCGGAGAAAGCATCTCAAGGCGGTTGTGCGAGTCCTTCGGCATCGGCGCGCTCGCCGTCACTACGACCACGTCCGCGTCCCGGCAGTCCGAGTAGTCGCCCGCCTTTATTGTCATGTTCCTGTTCATGAAGTAAATCGAATGCTGCATGTCCAACGCTTCCGCAACCGCCTTGTCCTTGTTCACGTCGATGAGCACGACTTCCTCGCAGATTGCCTGGTTCAAAATGCTGTACGCCGTAGTCGCTCCGACATTTCCGACTCCCACGATTACGACCTTTGAATCCTTGAAACTCATTTTTTCACCTCTTTTCGCGGAATTCCGCTTTGATTGTTTCAAGTTCGATTATAGCACCGAAGCGGAATGTAGAGGGCAAAAAAAAGCGGCACCTGATTCGGTGCCGTTCAGGATGCATCGCCTCTGAAAAGAGTGGCATCATAGGTGTTCCAGCATGGCCGCTGGTGGCGCAATAAGTTAGTGGATTCGCTCATCTGAGCCTTCTATTTTTGTCGGATATTGCATAACGCCTCCTGGTCGTGCAGCCGGTGTGCGTCCTCATCTCGCTCCTCACTACGCTTTTTATGATACCACGGTTTTGTGATAATGCAAGCCTTTTTTGCATTTTTTTGACAATTTTTTTGAAAAAAAATCGCCTGGCTCTCCGCCGCCGTGCGCTTGCGATTTTATGGCGCAAAAGTGATAGAATCGACCTCAATCAAATGGAGAAGAAAATGCCAATAAAACTCATCACATCGATTTTGACGGTCGCGATAATCGGAATTTTCGCGGGCTTCAACTGGGGCGAAGGCTCCCGCTGCTCGGTTGATTTCGTCTTTTTGCAGACACCTGAGATTCCCGTCTTCATCATAATCATCGTCTCGTTCCTTTTGGGCGTCGTCGTCATGTCGCTGATTTCGCTGCTCGGAAAATTCGGAAGCAAGAAAGTCGACCACCCGCCAGTCGACCTCCCGAAAAGCGAACCGAAAAAAGTAGACATCGCTCCAATAATCGATTCACCCAATGAAAAGAAGTCTTGATTAGTTACTATCGTTTTGATATTATCAATATAAAAATAATCTTCACGGAGGAAAACAAAATGAAAGCTATCGCCCTTATAGACTTGCAGAACGACTTCATCGACGGTTCGCTTGCTGTTGGAAGCGAAAAATTCTACGAGGCGTGGGAGAACACAATGAAGCTCGTCGCCGACGAAAGATTCGACGTGGTGCTCGCCACGATGGACTATCATCCCAAGAACCACAGCTCGTTCAAGGCTCAGGGGGGAATCTGGCCCGACCACTGCGTGAGGGGAAGCGAGGGTGGCAGGCTGAACTGGAAGGTGCTTGAATTTTTGGACGGAGTGGCGAAGACGAAGCTTGAGAGGGGCGAGGACTATCCGCTCACGCTGCTCAAAGGAAAGGACGCGGCCGTTGAAGAGTACGGAGTGAATCTTTTGGACACGGAACGCTACAACTTCGACGAGGCGAAGGACGCTGTGAGGAAAATCACTGAAATCCACATCGCCGGGCTCTGCACGGACTTCTGTGTGAAGAACTGCGCGATAGAGACCGCGAAGGCGAACAGGGACGTTCCCGTGTACGTCCACAAGAAATGCTCTGTCGCGATAAACCCGGACGAGGTGATTGATTTCGCCGATTACCCAAACGTCTCTCTTGTGGACTGACTCCAAAAAGGGCGCATTCCCTTAAAACAAACTTTTTTTCACTGCCGAAATTCGCTTTTGAAAAAAATGAAGACGGTTTTTTCTTTGAATTCCAAAATTGCGGATTGTATACTGAATTTCGTAATAATCCAAAAAACGCTGTTTTTGGACAAAAGAAAAATTTGCTTTCAATGATGGAGGAATTAAAAATGTTGAAAAGAATTTTGGCTATCTCTGCTGCTTTGCTCGTGGGAGCTTCCCTCGCTTTCGCCCAGACAACCGCCGACGGTGGTGCGAAGGCCGCTTCCGCTGGAAGCGTGAACGCTTCTTGGGGAAACTGGAAGTCCATTCCAAAATCAAAAATCGGAACGGACATGTTCAACTTCAAGAAAGAGGTCGTCATCACTCCGAATTCCGGCTCGAAGGGCGGAAAATTCGCGCTTGAGAAGGGCGAGGCCAAGTTCAAGACGGAGTCCTACACGGCTCTCTACCACAACGTCAAGCCAGACGGAAGCATCGAGAAGACTTGCACGGACGAGCGCTGGAGAAAGGCTGTCTACACAATCACAATCGACGACGCTGCTACAATCACTTTGACGGTCGCCGGAAACGGAAGCAAGGATCCGAGCCGCTGCGTTGTCTTGGGAACAAGAACAGAGGGAACTGACGCGAAGGGAAAACCTGCAGAGATATACACTCCGCTCGTTTCAATCGACAACCTCTCTCAGGACGAGGCTCCAAAGACAATCACGTACAAGAACGCTCCTAAGGGAACATACTACATCATCGGAAACGGACACAGAATCGTAGCCGTCGAGGCAAAGAACTAAGTTCCGGTCCGCATCAAGAAAATCAAAAGCCCTGCGCTTCAACGAAAGACGAAGCGCAGGGCTTTTTTTGATCTTATCCACGAAAGAAAGTGCGGAGACCGCACCGTCTGGAAAATTCACGAAGGAAGGTGGATGATTTCTCTCGGCTTGGAGCCGTTCTGGGGGCCTACAATGCCGCGGTTCTCCATCTCCTCCACAAGCCGGGCGGCCCTGTTGTAGCCGATTTTGAGCCTTCGCTGTATGTAGCTCGCGCTCGCCTTGCCCGCCTGCACTACGATTTGCAGAGCCTGGTCGTAAAGCGGATCCTCACCCTCGTCGAAAAGAGTCTGGTCCTCTTCCTCTCCGTCTTCGTCGACGAACATTTCCTCGTCTATGTACTCAGGCTCGCCGAAGCCTTTCACATATTCGACAACCCGCTCCACTTCGTCGTCGCCCACAAGTGTCCCCTGGATTCTGCTTGGGAACGGATCCGTGACTCCGACGTATAGCATGTCGCCTTTTCCCAAAAGCTTGTCCGCGCCGAGCTGGTCAATGATGATTCTAGAATCCATCTTCGACGCGACCATGAACGCTATTCGGCTCGGAATGTTCGCCTTGATGAGACCCGTGATGACATCCACGGACGGACGCTGGGTCGCGAGGACGAGGTGGATTCCGACGGCGCGGCTCATTGCGGCGAGGCGGGATATTGTCGTCTCAAGTTCCTTGCCTGTCGTCGCCATCAAATCGGCGAACTCGTCTATCACCACGACTATGTACGGCAGTTTCTCCGTCGCTATGTTCTTCTCTACGATTTTCTTGTTGTAGGAGATTATGTTCCTGACTCCCATTCCGTCCAGGAGCGCGTATCGCCTTTCCATTTCGCAGAGGCAGTACTGGAGGGACTGCAGCGCCCTCTTCGCGTCTGTGATGACCGGCGTGAGAAGGTGCGGAATGTCGTTGTAGAGCTTCAATTCCACGACTTTCGGGTCTACGAGGACGAGCTTCACCTGCTCAGGGCTTCTCTTGTAGAGAATCGAAAGGAGCATGGAGTTGACGCAGACTGATTTTCCGGCACCTGTGGAACCCGCAATGAGAAGATGCGGTGTCTTCGCCAAGTCTAGGAGCTGAGCCTCGCCGGAAATGTCCTTTCCGAGGACGACTGGAATGGCCATCTTGTCGAACGCAGGAAGCGGCTGTTCGATGAGTTCCTTGAAGCTGACGATTGCCCTGTTCCTGTTCGGCACTTCGATTCCGACCGCGTGCTTTCCCGGAATCGGAGCTACGATGCGGACCGAGGACGCGGCGAGGCGGAGCGCGATGTTGTCCTGCAGGTTCACGATTTTGCTGAGCTTCACGCCCGGAGCCGGAAGCAGCTCGTACATCGTGACCGTGGGACCTTTCCTTATGCCGGTTATCTCCGTGTCAATCTTGAATTCCTTGAGAGTCTCGACCAGATCGTTCCCCGACTGCCTGGTCTCGTCGTCAATTATCCAGTATTCGTTTCCCGGATAGCTGTCCAAAAGGTCTGTCGGAACAATGTACGGCCCTTTCCTGAACTTCTGGGATTCAGGCATGGAATTCGCTGACGATGCGTACGGAGAAGCAGAGTGCGAAAGCGGAACAGTCCTTTCGTTTCCGTCATCGTCTTCATCGTCTTCGTCTTCATCGTCTTCTTCGCTTTCTTCGTCCAAATCCTCGGAAGCGTTCATCGTCCGGTTCATCGTCCGGTTGAGTTCGTCCATTCCGTCCTCGAAGTCCTCGTCTTCCTCATCCTCTTCGTCTTCATCGTCTTCGTCGCTCGCGAACGAGAAAGAGGAATCTTCAGACAACGCATTTTTGTAAGAGCGGATTTCGTTTTTCAACTCATCGTCGTCCTCTTCGATTTCTTCGGACTGATTTGCAGAATCGCCGTCTTCGTCTTGATAAACAATGACGTTTCCGTCGGAATCGACGACAGGGCGCGCGGTCGGATCGAACTGGCGGGCTTCCGGTTCCTGCTGGATTTCCTCGACCGCACCATTTTCAGGCTCTTCGATAGGCTCGTACGATTCGTCCGAGGCTGCCTTCAACGCCTCCTCGGCGGCCTCCATCTCAACGGCAGGCTCTGGCTGGGGAAGCTCGTTTTCGCTGAATGCGGCCCTGTCTTCTGGGCGTTCGAATTCGGACAGGACTGGCTCGGAGCGGACAGTTTCTACAGGCTCCTCCGCCTTGTTCTTTTCCATTATTTTGGCGACAACATCTTGAATCGGCTCCTTCAAGACGGGGTTCTCGGCCGCATCACTGTCCATCGAAGAGAAAATGTCCCCTATCTCCACATCGCTAGTCGAGACAGGTGGCTGGACAGGCTCCGGATCCACCTGCGCATCGGAATCGGAAGGTTCGTCGGAAAAATCGGAATTTTCGGAATCTTCATCATCTTCATCACCATCTGTCTCCGTATCCGCTTCGTATTCGTCGGCGCTCTCGGAATCCGCGAACGATGTCTCTTCCTCAGAATCGGTTTCCGAAAAATCCGCTTCCGCACCAGCCGTTTCAATTCCATCTGCTTCATCATCGGTGTTTGGGCTTTCTTCCGTCTGACTGTCGGAGAACTCTCCGAAATCCACGGGTGTGCCATCATCGTCTTCATATTCTGCGCTTCCGCCGGTTTCGTTTTCCACGGATTCCTCGGCACAGCCCTCGCCCTGGCATCTGTCCGCCTCTGCAGAATCGCTCTCCTGTGCGGATTCGACCTCGACACCGATGTTCCTGGCCTCCTGCTTCTTCGCCAAAAGGGATTCTATCTGCGCCTTGAAATCCTCATGAGGTCCGTCGGATTCGGCGAGAACCGGCTCAGCCCCCGGCTCTTGGAGAACGTCCGGCAGAATGTTCTTCAACGCCTCCGCATACCGCCAATCCGTAAGCTTGACTTCCGAATCGTTTTCCACTGCATCGAAAATCTTGGAGAATTTGTTCTCGTTTTCGCGTTTTAGTTTCTCCACGGCGGCTTCTTTGTCGAACGGTTCCAAATCCGCGCTTGAACTCCAAAAATCGTCGTCCAAGTCGACATTGTTCTCTTCGTCAGATGAATCGGTGTCCTCCATGTTGTCCCCGGATTTTCCGTCATCTTCGATTTTCGCCATTATGTCTTCTATCACCTCAGCCGAATCTTTCACCCGCTCAGATTCTTCCTCGTTTGATTCGCCATCTTGTTCAGTCTCCGAATCGAGGTTTTCGCTTTTTTCAGTTTCTGCGGGAGCGTCCCCAAAAGCCGTCTCGGGCGCATTGTCCGTGAATCCGTCCTCGTTTTCCGGCTCGGCGGGATTCTCAAGTGAATTCTCTCTGGCCTCCCTCGCTTCACGCTCGTCCCTCTCTGCCCAGGCTTTCCGCTCGGCGTTCTTGAAAATGGACTCCAAATCGACAGGCCGCTGCTTTTTTATGAATTCGAGGACAGTCTCCCCCTGCGTGTGCGGAATCTCGGTGGCCTCCTCCAGCATCTCGTCGAGAATCGGGGAGTCGACACGGCGCGCCATTCCTCCATCGGCGTCCCCTTCGTCTTCAGTCGTCTCGTCGGCATCGGATTTTCCCGCCCTGTCGTAGTCGCTTTCGTCGAAGTTGTCGAAATCGAAACCGCCCTTGGAGTAGCGTTCCTGAAAGACGTCTCCCAGAATGACGAGAAGGATGTACTCACCCGCGAAGATTATCAGCCCGAACAGGATTGTCGAACTGATTTTGATTCCAAGCACCGCCCCTGCATTTTTGGCGGCGAAGATTTTGCAGATGTGCTCAATCGCCACGAGTGTGAAGAATGGCAGAATGGAACCGATGAGGATGACGCCGCGCTTGATGTTCCACTTCGCGCCTATCATCTGCAATGCGGCCGTGACAAAAAAGATTGGTATCAATATGGAAGAATATCCATACGCATTGAACAAAAAATTTCCAAGTCCAGATAAAACGTTTCCTCCAGCCATGCCAAAGAAAGAGAGCAGAAGCGAAACGGCAAAGAACGCCGCGACAAAGAAGAGTGCCACTCCGAAAATGTTGATTCTTCCAACTTCCCGTTTCTGTTCCATACTTTTTGAGAGTTTCTGTAAATTTTTGATAAGCGTGTTCATAGTTCAATGATAGGTTGTTTTTTTTTATTTGTGATTTTCGTTTGAAAAAAAACGAATGAGAATGCAAACGCACCCTCATTCTTAAATTATCGGACTAAAAAAAACAAAATTAACTAACGCTAGGTAGGCAGTGAGAAACAAAAAAAACGTCGCACCGCAAGCGAACTGCCTGCGACACGGGGGAGCTGGTGCTGTGCAAAATTTCCCCTACAGTTTTTTCTTTTCCAACTGCTTGTACAGATTTTTTTTGAAGTCACGCGCGGAGTGGAAAAATTCCAATTCCGATTTTGAGAGTGCGTTGCGTTCCGCCTTGTCGTTCGTGAGTTCCATCGTGCAGATGAGATCGGCAACTTGAAAAAGTTTGTATTCGGCGGGCTGTACCTTGCGGAATTCGATATTGGAAAAAAAATTCGTAAAACTCGATGCGAGAAGTTTGGTCAGTTCATGTTGCCCATTGTCATAGTAGTTTATTATCAAATCAAAGGAACTAAAATACTCGTAATGCTTTCTTAGCTCATCAGTAATTGCCTTTGAAAGTTTTACAATGTATGCAATCTCATTATCCTCACATTCCGCTTTGTTGATTTTTGGGCAGATGTAATGGATTGGAATTTGTCGCATAAAATGAAAAAGTGCCTTGAAAAGAGCCTGCCTATGTTCAGTCAAATCATTTTCATATTGCTTTTCGCGTCTGATAAGAGGTCCTGCATGAATTGCATGTTCGGGGAAATCAAGATTTTTTATCTTCGCATCCAATTTTTTTATGTCGTCTGAAATGGGTAAATGCTGCTCATGGAATACCATCGCCACATAATAAAAAGGTGATTTTGGATTCAACTTTCCAAAATCACCAGACTCGTCGATGAAAACGCTTAAAACTTTCTTTTGCGGCATAATTCTCTCCAGACAAAAAAAATGGCGAGGTATATCCCCGCCTTTCGGTGGACCAGGGTCGCATGTTGACCAGCCCAATGCAATCTTACGATTGCACTTTTAATATAAGGACAAATCCCCACTGCGTCAATACGCAAAGCTCCCCCGCAAGTGCAAGCCTGCGACACGGGGGAGCTGGTGCCGTGCCGTTTTCCCGACATTAAAAAAACACCAATGTGGCAACTGCTTTTTCCAGCTGCACAACCTTCCCACCAATGCGAAAGAATTGCTCCGCAATTCTTTGCGACGGCTGCCGCCAGTTCGCAATGCTTAGAACCCATTCGGTTCCCAGCAGCGTCCCGATTTTGACTTTGATTGTTACCGCACTGAACCTCTTCAAGTAACATTGAATTGGTGAAAAAAATGAGCCTACCCGGTTCGGCAAAACTTTGAGTAGGCTTCTATAACCGAAAGAGGCGAGCCACAGTGCCGTGGATTTCCTCTTTCTCTAATCTACCACAAATCTTCCTTTTGTCAAAGTTTCATCAGAGATTAAAAGTCTCGCTCGTCGTCCAGGCAGACTTACCCGCGAAAAACACCGCCGACTCCCCGATTGAAAAACATTCCGCAAATCCGCTAGACTGTCTTCATCGGGGAAATTCCCGGCACAGGGTGGCTTGCCTCTCATTTTCATGAAATGGGAGGACGCGCTGATATGACAAAGTACGAAAAAGCAATGCTCGTCATTGCGATTATTGGCTTGATTATAGATGCGCTCAA
>JAGBIY010000030.1 GCA_017934745.1 Treponema sp.
ATGGCAGAAACGAGCGGAAGCGGGGTTCCGTCAACAAAAACACTCAGCCACCGCGGAGCGGTACTGCCGTTTTTGTTGGCGGGTTCCCGCTGGGAGCTTGTTTCTGCAACTACGGTATGCATAAACTCGACATTCGACCTGATATACTTCCAATCAAGGAGGATTCCACAACATGCTTCCATCGACATTTTTGCAGATTCCGCTCGGCTCGGTGATATACGCGAAAAGGACGCTCTACAGGCACTACGGGGTCTACGTCGGAGACGGACGCGTGGTGCATTTCGCGGCGAAGAAGGGATTCGAGACGGACGCGGAGAACGCTTTCATACAGATGACGACGCTTGAAGAATTCGCAAAGGGCGACGAGATTGAAGTGGAAGGCGAAAGCGAAGGCGCGCTCGGCGGAAAAGAGACTGCTGAACGGGCTATGGCGTGCGTGGGAGAAGGAAAAGGCGAATACAACCTGGTCTTCAACAACTGCGAGCATTTCGCGAACTGGTGCAAGTACGGAGAGAAAAGCTCGTCGCAGGTGAGGACTGCCGTGGCGGCCACAGCGGTTGCGGTGGGAGTCGGAGCGATAATAACGGCGGTCGCTTCCGCCCTCGCCTCGGACAAAAGCGACCGGGACTAGAAAAAGCGTCTTCCTAGTTCAGCTTGAACGAATCTAGATACTTGTTGAGGGAATCGACGTCCTCTTTCGCGTACGTGGACACAGGCACAACCACCGTGTCCTCCACATCTTTTCCCGAATAGGCGACAATCGCGTTCTCCACTGCGATGAAGCCCATCATGTACGGCTACTGGGTCGTCACCACAATCAGGTTCGAGGCCGGGTCGAGCATTTCCCTGGCCATGTCGGAGCTCAAGTCCGCGCCGCAGAGGAGGATGTCGGTGCGCCCCAAATCCTTCAGCGTCTTCATGCACGAGAGGAGCGTCGTCTGGTTCCAGCACCAGATGAGGCCGACATCGCCGTGTTTTTCGAGGAGCTGCCTGACGTTTCTGTTCGTCTCCTCGGTCAATTCCGCAGGGATTTCCGCAACAAGCTCCATTCTTCCTGAATCGAGCAGAGGCTTTATCGAATTCTTGAAGCCGTTGCAGCGGTCGGCGGAAATCGTGTACGAGTAGTTCGAGATTATGGCCGCCTTCACGCCCGAAAGGTTCTTCCGCTCGAAATAGCCCACAAGGTAGTCGCCAGTCTGGGAGCCGAGCGCGGACGAGTCGATGAGCACCTTGCTTTTGACGTTGCCTGTGTTTATGAGAGTGTTCCATGTGACGACCGGGATTCCCCTCGCCGAAAGGTAATCGGCGGCGGCCGCGCTCTTCTCAAAGTCAATCGGGCAGTAGACGACGGCCTTCACGCCTTTCTCGGCAAGATTCTTGGCGGCGTTGAATTCGGAATCGATGTCGTAGTAGGAATTCACGTTCTCGAATTTGATGTTGTACTTTCTGGCGGCGTCCTGCATCCCCTTTATCGCTTCCCGGAACCACTCCCCCTCGTCGTTGAAGATTATCGAAGCCACGGTGACTTTCTCCTCCCCGCAAGAGAGAAAGAAAGCCGACGAGCAAAGAGAGCAGAGAGAAAGCGCAAGGACTTTTCCGGCGGTCGTTATAGATTTCAAACTAAATTTCATTGAACACTCCCTGGACAATTGGCATATTCTCAATTTTCGGCAGAAAAACAGCCGACCAAATCAATTTTACAATACCGTGTTGAATATGTGGAACTGATTTTTTCCGCCGTTCTTCGACAAATACAGGGCTGAATCGGCGTTCTTGTACAGGTCGTTGTACTTTTGCCCATGCTCAGGGTACAGGGCGATTCCCACGCTCGAAGAAACATTCACCTTCACGTTTCCGTTCGTGTAGATTTCGTTCAGCTTCTCGCATATCGCGGCGGCCTTCTCCCGAATGATTTTCTCCCCGATTTTCTTTCCATCGGAAGAAAGCTTGAGGAACGCGGAGAATTCGTCGCCGCCGATTCGGCCGACAAAATCCTTGTCGCTGAAAACAAGGCAGAGCTTCTGCGCCGTGTCCACCAGAACCTTGTCGCCAACGATGTGCCCCATCGAGTCGTTCACTTTCTTGAAATTGTCCAGGTCGATTATGTAGAAAGCGTACAAATCGTCCTTCTTCGCGCCAGAGAGAACATCCTCCACGCGCTCCTGGAACGTCCCCTTGTTCAAAAGTCCCGTAAGAGCGTCGTTCTCCGCCTTCTGCTTGAGAATCCGCTCCTTGTTTATCACGTCGTCCACGTTCGCGAGGTTTCCGACGAGCTTCCGCGGAGAGCCGTCCTGATTTTTGATGAAAGTTCCGAGCATCTTGAACCAATAGTAGTTTCCGTCGAAGCACTTCATCCTGAATTCACGGTTCACAGTGTCGAGGTTATCCTTGTTGAAGTTTCGCAACGCTTTGAAAAGAGAGAAATCATCCTCGTGTATGAGCCGCTGCAAAATCGGAAAATCCTTGCTCTCGATTCTGTCGACCTGTTCGCCGAAGATGAATTCCGTGTCCCCGTTGAACTCAATCGCGCACTTCTCGCAGTCGAAGTCGAAGACGACGGTCTGGTTCTGCTTCGTCGCGATGCGGAATTTCTCGTTCATGCGGTTTATAGAATCGTTGTTCTTCAGCAAAAAGAGAATCGAGAACAGAAGAAGCGAGAAAGCGAGGACGAGAATGACCTCGATTATGATTACATGGAAGGAGAACGTGTCGATTATGTCGGTTATGACCGACTGGTGGGTGACAATCGCATAGTACCAGTCGTGGATTCCGACGGGCGTCATTATCGCCAGCCGCTTCTTCGTGCCGGTCTGGTAAGGGATGACGACGGACTGGTTTTTCTCGAGGTCGATTTTGAGGGACTCAAGGGTGTCGTTTCCGTGCAGGCCCCAGGAGGTTCCGATGTCGAAGAAGTTGACGATTCTGTTCGTGACGAGGACGGGATTGTTCGAGCGCGCGAGTATTGTCCCGTCCGAACCGAAGAGAAGCGATGCCATCTTGTCGTCGTAGCTGAAACCTTCGATTACCGAATTCAACTCCTCGTTCGTGAAAATTCCGTATATGACACCAACAACCATTCCATTCCTCATGATTGGCGCGGAAAGCACGAGCGCATCCCAATAGTTGAAATCGGAGAAATCGGATTTTACGACGGCGGTTTTTCCAGCCATCGAACGCCTGAAAAACTCGAATTCGCGGACATCAGTCTCGACACCGTTCACGTCCAGGCTGCGCCCCCTGCTGTCGGCGACTCCGATTGTATTGAAAAGAGCCTCCCTTCCTATCATCGAAAGGATTTTCCCGACCTCCCCAAAATCGTCCATGTCGACGTTCTCGAAGAAGTGCGCGTCGCTTTCGAGCACGAGCGTCTGGTCCTTCAAGCGCATGGAGAACGCGACCGCCTGCGCCTTGCAGCTGTCTTCGAGAGAGCCGACCACCGCGTCGTCGATGATTTTCCCGGAATTGAGCCTGAACATGAATCCGACTCCGAAAATGCAGATTACAGTGATTACGATAGACGCGTAAATCGGAATTTGCGCCCTGATTTTGCTCATTGAAAAGCCCCCAAGAACTGATTGCACATACTTAATAGAAGATTTCTTTCACCATCGAAATCAAGTCGGAATCGGAAGAGTCGAACCTGTAGTCGGAAGCCGGCACGAACTTGAGCTTGTACGACTTTCCAGACTCCTCGAAAACGGGAACGTAGTCGCCCACCCCCTCTTCGAATTTCAGCCAGCATATCAAGTAAATCAAGCTTCCCCCGAACGTGTACGCGTTCTTTTTTGTTAGAGGCGATTCCATTTCAAAAGAAGAAACATAAGTGTCCCTGTCCGACTTCGATTCCACAGTCTCCTTCACGGCCTTGAAAAGATTGTAGGCCTTCAGAAGGTTCTGCTCGTCCTCGTAAATGGCGCGCGCCCTGTCGGAGGCCTTTCCGAGCGCGCCGAACGGGTCCTTGTAGATTTTGTACGATTTCGCGACCGACTGCTTCCGCGCGCTCTCGTTCGCGTCGATTTTGTCTTGCAGGATTTCGTCTTCGGTCTTCCTTTTGGGAAGCTCGTTCCCGGTCTTCTGGAAAATGGCGAATTTCTGTGCGAAAGCGTTTATGACATCTGTCAAATTCTCTGGCATCTTCTTCCTCCGTCGTCTGTTGAACTCAGAAAAATTTCATTTCTCAAGCCCACGGACAAGCTTTATCTCCTCGGCGTATTCCTCCGTGGTCTCCCAGGGCGTCTCCAGAATAAACGGAAGGTTCTTGAGCGACGGGTGGTTGACAATCCTGCCGAACGCCTCCAACCCGATTGACCCCTGCCCTATCCTCTCGTGCCTGTCCTTGTGGCTTGAGAACGGATTTTTCGAATCGTTCAGGTGGACAGCCTTGAGCCTGTCCAATCCCACGATTTTGTCGAATTCCGTCAGGACACCGTCCAGGTCGTTCACGATGTCGTATCCCGCGTCGTGGACATGGCAGGTGTCCAAGCACACACCGAGTTTTCCGCCAAGTTCTACAGAATCCATTATAGCCCTCAACTCCTCGAATTTTGAACCGACTTCGCTGCCCTTTCCAGCCATCGTCTCAAGAAGAACCGTGGTCGTCTGGGATTCCGACAAGACAGAATCGAGCATCTCCGCTATCAACTTGATTCCGACCTCTTTTCCCTGCTTCATGTCGCTTCCCGGATGGAAATTGTAGAGCTGGTTCGGTGTCGCCTCCATTCTTTTCAAATCGTCAGCGAAGACCATCCTGGCGTACTCCCGGACTTCGCTCTTGTCGGAGCACGCATTCAGAGTGTAGGGAGCGTGAACGACAATCGGAGCGAAGGAGTTCGCCTTCATCAGAGCGCACAACGCAGCGGCGTCGGCTTCGTCTATGTCTTTGGCCTTCCCTCCGCGCGGATTCCTAGTGAAAAAGGCGAACGTGTCGGCTCCCGCTTTCAAGGCAGTCTCACCCATCTTCAAGAAACCGCCAGAAAAAGACAAATGATAACCTATGTGCATTTTCTCCCCCAAAAAAAGACCCGCAGAAAACAATCTCCGCGGGCTTCGTTCAACATCACAGACCTCGGCAGCTTACTGCTGCTGCTCTGACTGAGCCTGTTTTTGAATGTCCTCGCACCTCTTTGAATTCTCGACGATTTCGTAGAATTCCTTTCCCTCCATCGTCTCAATCTCCACGAGCCTGTTTGCGATGAACTCCACAAGAGATTTCTTCTCGGTGAGCAAATTCACGACATACTCGTACCGCTCGTTCATGATTCTTGAAATCTCCTCGTCGATGTATCGCTGAGTCTCCTCGGAGAATTCGCGGACAAGGGAAGGCTCACCGCCACGGTTTCCGAGGACGCCCTTTCCAAGCGTCATGTTCTTGAACTTCTCGCTCATTCCGTAGTCCACAATCATGCTCTTCAAAAGCTCGGTCGCGCGCGCGATGTCGTTGGACGCCCCCGTGGAGATGTCGCCCAGGACGACCTGCTCTGCGGCACGGCCTCCAAGCATGGAGTCGACCTCGTTTATGATGTCCTTCCTCGTCAGCAGAGTCTTTTCCTCCGACTCCCTGTACTGCGTGAAACCGCCGATTCCATGGCTTCTTGGAACGACAGTGATTTTGTTCACAGGCTCGTGGCCCTCGGTGAAAGCCGCGATGAGAGCGTGTCCGGTCTCGTGGACAGAAACCAGGCGCATCTCCTTCTTGTTGTCCTTTCTCGACTTCTTCTTCAATCCAATGCTCACCTTGTCGATGGCCTCGTTGAAGTCGAGCATGGAGACCTTCTTGCGTCCGTTCCTTACTGCGAGCAGAGCGGCCTCGTTCACGACGTTCGCAAGGTCTGCTCCGGCGAAGCCTGTCGTTCCGTGCGCGATGGACTCGAAATCAACATCGTCCTCAAGCTTCACGTTCTTGGAATGGATGCGGAGGATGGCCTCGCGGCCCTTCACGTCAGGACGCTCGACCGGAACCTGCCTGTCGAAGCGGCCTGGGCGGAGCAAAGCCGGGTCGAGTATGTCGGCGCGGTTTGTGGCGGCGAGGATTATCAAGCCCTTCTCGTTCTCGAATCCGTCCATCTCCACAAGGAGCTGGTTCAAAGTCTGCTCGCGCTCGTCGTTGCCGCCCCCGAATCCGTTCACGCGGCTTTTTCCCAAAGCGTCTATTTCGTCGATGAAGATGATGCACGGAGCCTTCTCCCTAGCCTGCTTGAACAAATCGCGGACGCGGCTCGCTCCGACACCGACGAACATTTCGACAAAGTCCGAGCCGGAGATGCTGAAGAACGGAACACCGGCCTCGCCTGCGACCGCGCGGGCAAGGAGCGTCTTTCCAGTTCCGGGAGGTCCCACGAGGAGGACACCCTTCGGAATCTTTCCGCCGATTTCCGTGTATTTCTTCGGCTCCTTCAAAAAGTCCACGACCTCGACAAGCTCGTCCTTCGCCTCATCGACACCGGCGACATCTGCGAAGCGGGTCTTCACCTTTCCGTCCTCCACGGCCTTCGAGCGGTTTCCGCCGCTTCCGAAAATTCCCATTCCGCCGCCAAGCCCGCCCGTCATCTTCCTGAACATGAAGAAGTAGATGGCGAGGATTATGACGAACGGCAGGATGTTGATGAGAATCTGGAGCAGGATGTTCGTCTGCTTGTTGACGAAGCGGTACTGCACGCCCTTCTCGTCGAGCAAGTCGATGAAGCTCTTTATGAGCACTCCGTTCGTCCTGTAGACTTTTCTGTTGGGGCTTACCGCGCTCTGCTGGTTTTTCAGCCACGGAAGGCTCTTAGTCAAAAGCGAGTCGCCGGAATTTTTCGCAGCGTCCTGCCCAGAAAGATTGAATTCCTCAGGGCCGAAGCCTGTGAAAACGGTCTCGCCAAGCTCCACCTCCACGATTTTTCCGTCGTCTATCAACTGTCTGAAAGCTGAAAAATCTATCAGAGAATCCGTCGGCTTCTGCATTATGAACATGTTGACGAAAGCCAAGACAGCCAAAACCGCAATCAAAACGCCCCAGAACGGAAATTTGAAAGGCCGCCTGCGCTTGAACTCGTCGTCGTCGGAATCAGGGGACGGCTCCGTCGAAAGCCTGAAAAAATTGTACGGATCAGGCTCCGATTTTTTGCCATCGCTTTCGCCCTCTTTTTCGGAAGGCTCCAAAGAACCTGAAGTATCTTCGTTTTTATCTTCAAAACCGTCCTTCAAATTCTTCTTTTCTTCGTTGTTTTTTTCTTCGTCCAATTTATTCTCCACTTTTAAAACTTCATTGCTTTCATTTACATAAATACAAATGTCCTTCAAATATATAGAAAAATTCGGCAATCGGAAAGACGATAAACACCAATACAGGACGTTTCAGGGAAAACTCAAAAAAAGAGAAGTTTTTCCGGGTTCCATTTGCAGATACCCTAAACTTTTGGTTTCAGATTCCGAAAATTTCATGGAATTCTCATCTTTCTATTTTTTCGGGAGGGAAAAATGCAATTCAGAAGAGGAAACCCCTACGCGGCCTACCAGGACACCGGAATAAAGACGGCAAGCCAGGGAAAGCTGGTGGTGATGCTTTACCAAGGAGCGATAAGGGAGCTTTCTGCGGCAGTAGACTGCTTCAGCCTGGACACGTCGACAAGGGCCGAGACGATAAAGGCTCCGCTCATAGAAGGTTTCGGAAAGCACATTCTCAAAGCTCAGGAAATCATCGGGGAACTGCAGGTTTCGCTCGACATGGAAAAAGGCGGAGACATAGCGAAGAACCTCATGTCGCTCTACGTCTATTTCAACCAGGAACTTTCGGCGGCCTCGATAAACAGGGACAAAAAGAAGATAACATTCGTACTCGACATGATGAGGCAGCTCGCTTCCGCATGGGAAACGGCGGCGAATTCAACACAGACCACGAACGTCGCGCACCCCGCGCTGAACATCCAAGGTTAGAATCGAAAAAAATGAGCATGAACAACAAAAATCTGACAGAAGACGAACTCAACGAACGGATAGAGATTGTGAAGCGGTTCAAGTCACTGCTCGAACAGCAGCGCGCGAAATTCCGGGAGTATCTTTTCGTCCTCGAAAAACAGCACGAAGAGATTGAGCTAGACGATTCGGAGTCGATGTCAGCGCACGCGGAGCTTGAGAACCAGATTGTCGCGAACATAAAGAGCCTCCAGAAAGTCATAGTCCCGATGAACGACCTGTACCAGTCGGTCGCGGACGGAGAGGACTCATGCGCAATCGGAAACATCCAAATCGACTTGGAAAAGCTACAGAAGCAGGTCCTCGTCCAGAACGAGCGGAACAGGGAACTTCTCCAGGCGCGCATGAACCAGCTCAAGTGCCAGATGAACACGTTCGCAATCTCGAACCCGTACAGGGGCAAACGCTCGATATACGCGGAGCGGCAGTCAGGAAACATGGTGTCGATAGAGGGATAGGGAAAAGCGAGGCTGACCCCGAACTAATTTTTTGTTATTCCAACCGTTTTTTTGCAGAAAATGGAAAATCAGCGGCAATTAAGAAGTATGAGACACAGTACACTACTTCTTCTGCAGCTGATTTTTTTTGCGGTTATGGAAATTCACCCATCGGAAAGAACCATTCTGAACAGCATCGACTTCGGTTCAAAAATTGGACTCTCGCTCCCGAAAGGGGATTCCAAACAGACGGACAAACTGGACGCAGCCGCTGGATTCAAGGTTTCGCTCAAGAACGCGGATTTGAGGCTCTACGAATCGCTATCCACGGAGGTTCCGGCGACGATGCAGGCTCTATCGGACGGACTCGGCTCCCCGCGGTACGGATTCGGAATCACACTTTTCGGGAAAAGCGTACCGACGACGATAAAGGCCGGAAAGAATTCGCACTCGAAGTCGCTTTCAAAAATAAAGAACCCCTCCCCCAGCACAGCCGCCACGCCGCTAAGGCAGTCCTTCGCGTTCTCCACGGGGATTCACTCGTCGCTGCCGACGCTCTCCTCGGCGGAACAACCGCTTTCGGCAACGCTGAACATCGGGATTCCGAAAAACAGCGTGCTGGACGGGCTTTCGATAGACGCGCTCGTGGACGAGAAGATGGACACCGCGCTTTCGGCATCAGCGGAGAAGCGGCTCGGAAAACTCTCTTCGATGCATTTCGCGCTCACGGGCGCGAGATTCTTCATAGAAAACGGCTCGGCCGTCCTGAAAAAATCAGGAGCCGAATTCCGTCCGGACTACTATCTTTCAGGGCTGGCGGAATTTTCACTCAGGACGCCGATTGTAAAGGCGAACGCCCGAATAGGAGCGCAGGAATCGCCATACGATGCAAATCCAGTCTGGCTGAGTCTCGAATGCAGGACAGGCTACAGGAACGTCATATCCGACTTCTCTTTTTTCGCGGTGCCGACATCGGAACTTACACCGAGGACGGCTCCGCTGATAGGGGCGAACTCATCGATTCAAAGGACGCTGACGCAAATCGGGATAAGCCCGCAGACCGTTTTCCTTTTCGGAAGCGAATCTCCCGCCGCGGTGAGACTCGGAGCGCACGCCATCGCCGCCAGAAAAATCACGTCGACAAAAAACGCGGAAATGATGGACGTGGGAAAGATAAGGGTCGCGGAAAGTTTCGAGTCGAAAAGGACGACAGTCAGGCACGACCTAACGGTGGCGAACATCCTGATTTCGGGGAATCCACCGAACAAGACGAGCACGCCAGAAAAATACGTGACCAACTCCATATCGGTCAGCCGCAAATCGGCCAAGCTGAACATGACGGCCGACATAAGCCACAAGCACGTGCCCCCGTACAGTTCAAGCCATCCCGCGACAGACACGTTCACATCGACGCTCACGGCCACGCCCGGACTGTCGAAGACGCTTTCGGCGAGCGGAAAGGTGTCTCTCACGTTCAAGGACGCCCGAAAAAGCGGCGGCGAATTCAGCTTTTCGGCTTCATGCAAATTCAAGTCGAAAAAGGCGAGCGCGTCATTGAAATGCGGTGTCGAGATTCCGTTCTAAAGGACGCGCGGAGTCGTGGAAATGTTGATAAAGCAATGGTTTTTCTATATATTTGAAGGAATCTATAAGACATCTCTTGTCATCAAATTTAGAAAATCTTTTTAGAGAGGTAAACAATATGGCTTTTGATATTACCAAAGTTCGTAATATCGGTATCAGTGCCCACATTGACTCTGGTAAGACAACAACTTCTGAACGCATCCTGTTCTACTGCAACAAGATTCACGCAATTCATGAAGTTCGTGGTAAAGACGGTGTTGGTGCTGTAATGGACAACATGGAATTGGAGCGTGAGCGCGGTATCACAATCCAGTCTGCAGCAACTCAGGTTCAGTGGAAAGACACAACAATCAACTTGATCGACACACCAGGACACGTCGACTTCACTGTAGAGGTCGAGCGCTCACTCCGCGTTCTCGACGGCGCCATCATGATTCTCTGCGCGGTAGCGGGTGTCCAGTCTCAGTCAATCACGGTAGACCGCCAGTTGAAGCGCTATCATGTACCTCGCGTAGCTTTCGTGAACAAGTGTGACCGCCAGGGTGCGAACCCGATTCGCGTTTGCGGCCAGCTCCGCGACAAACTCGGCTTGAACTCTCACATGGTCGAACTTCCAATCGGACTCGAGGACAAACTCGAAGGTGTCGTCGACCTCGTTGGAATGAAGGCAATCTACTTCGACGGAGAGAACGGAGAGAACCTCCGCTACGCAGAAATCCCTGCGCACCTCAAAGAGCAGGCCGCCCAGTACCGTGAAGAGCTTGTCGACGCGGCATCAAACTTCGATGACGAGTTGATGGAACTCGCGCTCGACGGAAAAGAGATTCCTGAAGAGCTCCTCATCAAGGCTATCCGCAAGGGAACTTTGGCAGAGCAGTTCGTCGGCGTATTCTGCGGTTCAGCCCACGTCAACAAGGGTATCCAGCCGCTTCTCGACGGTGTCGTCCGCTATCTCCCGAACCCGACAGAGGTTCACAACTACGGTCTCGACCTCGACAAGAACGAGGAAGAAGTCGAGTTGTTCAACGTTCCAGACAAGCCGTGCGTCGCTTTGGCATTCAAACTCGACGACGGACAGTTCGGTCAGTTGACATACATCCGCATCTACCAGGGAAGACTTCCTAAGGGAGCGGAACTCACAAACGTCCGCACAAAGAAGAGATTCAAGGTCGGTCGTCTCGTCCGCATGAACTCCGCCGCGATGGAGGACATCTCAGTCGGAGAGCCGGGAGACATCTGTGCCCTCTTCGGTGTCGACTGCGCTTCTGGAGACACATTCTGCGCCGAGGGAATCAACGTCGCCATGACTTCTATGTTCGTTCCTAAGCCGGTTATCTCACAGGCCATCAAGCCGAAGGACAAGTCAATGGCCGCGAACTTCGCGAAGGCCCTCAACCGCTTCACGAAGGAAGACCCGACATTCCAGACAGAGCTTGATCCGGAGTCGAACGAGACAATCATCAAGGGTATGGGTGAGTTGCACCTCGCCGTATACGTCGAGCGCATGAAGCGCGAATACAAGTGCGAAGTCGAAGTCACACCTCCAAAGGTAGCCTACCGCGAGTCAATCACGACAGCGGCGAACTTCAACTACACACACAAGAAGCAGACTGGTGGTTCAGGACAGTACGGACGCGTCGCCGGAATCATGGAGCCGTTGGCCGACAAAGACTACGAGTTTGTCGACGCAATCAAGGGAGGAGCAATCCCGAACGAGTACATCCCGTCGTGCGACAAGGGATTCCGCCGCGCAATGGAGAAGGGTTCTCTCATCGGAGCTCCTGTCGTTGGAATCAAGATGACAATCAACGATGGTCAGTACCACCCGGTCGACTCTTCGGACATCGCATTCCAGACTGCGGCTATCGGAGCGTTCCGCGAAGCCTACGCGAAGGCGAAGCCGGTCATCCTCGAGCCAATCATGAAGGTCGCCATCGAAGGACCAACTGAGTTCCAGGGCAACATGTTCGGTCTCATCAACCAGAGACGCGGCGTCATCCTTGAGACAACGGACGAGAACAACACGTCTGTCGTAAACGCAGAGGTTCCGCTTTCCGAGATGTTCGGATTCTCGACAATCCTCCGCTCATCCACACAGGGAAAAGCTGAGTTCACAATGGAATTCTTGAAGTACGGAAGGGTTCCGAACAACGTGGCCGAAGAATTGACAAAGAAATATCAGGAAGAAAGAAAAGCTGGAAACGCTTAATTTCTGACAAGGCGCATTCAGTGCGCTGAATTCAAATGCGGCTGGATTTTCCAGCCGCGAAAAACAATTACAGGAGCTTACTTTTATGGTAAAACAGGATCTTTATGAAAAAAGCCCAGTTCGTCTTTTTGATGCTGCCACAGACGGCGGACTCAAAGCGGGTGAGCTCGGACTCGTGACATCTAAGAAAGGTCTTGGAAAGACATCTGTTCTCGTTCAGTTCGGAATGGACACTCTTCTTCAGGACAAGCAGCTTATCCACGTAACATTCGACCTCCACTCTTCAAACGTAATCTACTGGTACGACACAATCTTCACAGAGATTTCCAAGAAGAAGAACGTCGGAAACGCGGAAGAGCTCAAGAGCGAAGTCGTCTCAAAGAGAACAATCTTGAACTTCTCCCTCGACAACTTCACGCTCTCCAAGGTCGTAAACACATTGAACGCCCTCAAGGCCGGCGGAATCGCGGTCTCTGGCGTCGTGATGGACGGAATCGACTTCTCCAAAGTCACAGAGGGAGACATCAACTCTGTCGCACAGTATGCGGCGGCCGAGAAAGTCACTGTCTGGGCTTCAGCGACAGCCGAAGGCGACAAGCTCTCTGACTCGGTTCCAGCAGCTTTCGAGAAATATTTCGCGGCTGTAGTCCACTTGAACCAGAAAGACGGAGTCACTCTCGACGTGTTGAAAATCCACGACAAGAAGGATGTCGCAACCGGCATCAAGCTCGACACAAAAACATCTTTGTTGACAAAGAACTAAGGTTCTTTCGTAGATGAAAGAAGCCGCGCTTGGGGGATTGCCTTTGAGCGCGGCTTTTTTTTGCATAGAAAAAAATTGGAAAACAACGCCTGTCCAAAATCCGGCAAGCGTCAAATCAACTCGCACACTTCCCGTATGTCTTTCAGAATGCGCTCCGAAAGCGCATCCTGTATCGACTTGGAATATTTTTCAGAGAATTTCGACTTCAACCCACAGGGATTGTTGTTCTCATCGAACAATGTCGTCAACGGAATGTTCAAAGCCGCAGCTATTTTGTCGATTGTCTCCGCGCTCGGAAAACGCTCCCTGGCTTCCATGTCGCCTATATATGCAGTGCTCATCCCGATGGCTTCCGCCAGTTTTTCCTGCGTCAAACCTGCCTGCTTTCTGTAAAATTTCATGTTCTGAATAAAAACGTGCCTAATACCCATGAGTCAATTTTCTAGGGATTCCTTTCTAAAATTTATCATCTTAAACACATAAAAATAAATTTAATTGAATTTTTCTGTGTTTAAGTTATACTTTAACGAAGGTGAAATGAAGCTAAAAATGAAGACCCTGCTTTCTTTTTGCCAAGGAGTTTTATATGAAAAAATTTGGATTGTTTTTCGCACTTTTTTCTTTACTCTCTGTATCAATCGCATGGTCGCAGACCGTGACGCAGGCTACAGTAGACGCAAAACAGGCGGAAGTATCTAGATTGCAGACAGAATTGCAGAACGCACAGGCCGACGCATATCAGGCTTATGTGCAGAATTCCCCGGATTTGCAACAAAAACAGGCAAAGGTGAACCAGCTTCAATCAAAGCTCACAAAGGCTCAAGATGAGGCATACAAGGCGATGCAGGCCCTCATGGCTCAGCAACAGGCACAACAGCAGCCACAGCAGCAGCAAGTAGTAAACAACCAACAGCCTAGTTACAACCAGCAGCAGACACAGCAAAATCAGGGAAGCGGCTCCGATGTCGTCTTCTTTCAGGTGAAGACGCTCCTTGACGGGGGATTGTTCAAAAACGAGATGCAAATCGCACAGATGTCGCCGCAACTGAATGCAACCCAAAAGATGATGCTTTTCAACTCATACCAGAAAAGCGCAGGCGGTCCTTTTGCATTGAACTTTTTCATCGGACTGGGTATCGGTTCGGCCGTTCAGGGAGATTTGGGCGGCTGGGGCTTCCAGTTCGCAACAGAGGGCATTGGCTGGATTTTCATTTTGGCAGGAGTCAGCGGAGAGGAAATCAAGCCAGGCGCAATAGGCTTTGGAGCGGTTTTAATGTCGATTGGTCAAATATTCGGCTGGATCAGGCCTTTTGTATACGCAAACAAATACAACAGGACTCTGCAGAACGCACTCAACGGTGGTTCTCCGATGATGATGTTCTCGTTCGCTCCAGTGGTCGATCCTGTGAACGAGAAATACGGATTGATGGCGAAACTTCAGATATAGAAGGCACTAAAAAAACAACTAGGAATCTTCATCTATAGGATTCCTAGTTTTCGCACAAGAACAGTGATGCTCCACTAAAAGTGGACACTAACAGGTAAGGAACAAAATCATGAAAAAGAAAATAACAAGCGTAATTCCAATCATTATAGTTATATTTTGTATTTCGCTTTCGTCCTGCAGTGTTTTTCAAAAGGATTCCACATGGACATTCGAGCATTCCGCCTCAGGAATCGATAGCATCGATGTAACAATAAAAAATGGAGGTTCTCCCTCATCGTTCACTCTTTATTATGGTCAAAGTCAGTCAGTAACATGGGAAGGCGAAGGCGAAGATTACTTTGGCGGAGCAGAATATACAGGACACTGGACGAAATCGTATGTTTCAGGTTTTCATTCAACAAGATACGACAGCCTAAAAGAAATCGTTTTTTACACAGATTTCTAAACTTGTTCGAAAAACGATTAAAATTAAATTTTTAGAAAGCAAATAAAAAGACTTGAATATGTTTTATCGCTATTCAAGTCTTTTTATTTGGAAATGAGTTTTTTATGCACCAGCTTCACTTTTTCCAGTCTTCAAACAATCTGGATTCCGTGCTATTTTTTCATCGAAAGGAACACAAAAAATGGCAAACGGAAAAGAAGATTTGGAAGAGAAGAACAAAGACAAAATCGACATGGCGAAGGATTCTTCAAAAATAATCCAATGGGCAAACTTCCAAGGACGGGAGGACTGCGAAATGCTGCAGGAAAAATCACGCGGCTGGTCGGCAACGAAAAGCAGCCGTGGGGATTATGACGACGAAGACTAAAAAATGCGGTGCCGCTAAAAATAAATTTCATTGAATCTCTCTGTGTTTAAGTTATACTTTAACGAAGGTGAAATGAAGCTAAAAAACACATCAAATCCCAAATAGTTTCATTTCAAGGAGAAGAACATGAAAGCATCAAGAAAACTCTATGCATTGGCAATGGGAGCTTTGTCGATTGCGTTTTTTTGGTTGCCAGACCCAGAAATTCGAATCCACGACAAACGAAATCACAGCTCAGAAACTTGCGATTAACACATTCATCGACAAAAGCGAGTATGATGTAATCGGAACTGCTGTCGGAACTTCCGAATTCATATTGCCATATGAAACTTCATCACAGACATATCCAGGTGACAGTGGCAAGTACGGCTATGTATACGACTCTGAAGAGGCTTTTGTCGGCGACAAGATTTATGTAGGAACAGGAAGAAAGCAAAGAGCATCAAATCCTTACGAAGCCGGGAACCTTACAATCGCCAGATTGAATGCGCAATACGATTTGATTCAGTCTGCATACGACATGGGAGGAGACACTATCATCGAGCCTACATATTCGATTGAAACAAAGGCGGAGGGGTCAGGCTCAAGCAGAAAAGTCCAGTACAAAGTGACGGTCAGGGCTAAAGTAATCCAACTCAAGATAAAATAAATGGAGCTGCAGATGAAAAAGATTTTTCTTTCGTTTTTGCTCTTTTTGTTGATGATACCGGCTTTTTCACTCGGCTTCGAATTCGATTTTTTTTCAGGGACAGGATTCACAGCTGGCTTCACGACAGCAAGTGAAGTTTTCAACCGTTCTTGGGGAATTTGGTTTGACTCTCGCGATGTCGAGTACGAATACGAATACGAAAGCTACAACGGTTCCTACTATTCAACAAAAAAAGCGACATACTCGGACACAAGAAAGACAGTCGGTCCGTACATGCAGTTCGACTGGTCCGTGTTGCCGTTCGACATCAATGGAATCGCGAAGGTTGGATTCAACTGGGGATTCAAGGTCGCGGCAGGCTACGTTTCTTCCGAAAACGACATTGTTGACGCTCCATTCGACATGATTTGGGCACCGATGATTTCGGCGATGGGACGCTGGAGGGATTTGGACATCACTCTCGGCTGGAAGGGTGCGTTTCACCTTGCCGACTACATTGCCGGAAACAAAAGGGATGATGACGATGAACTTCAGAAAGGCGGCTGGGTCAACTCATTCCAGATAGGGGTGAAATATGTACTCGGCGGCAGGCACAGCAGTTCAGACTCAAGTTCCGAAAGTTCAGCGGATTCATCATCGGCAAAATCTGGAAGCCAAGACACCTACAACAGAAGAACATCGATAATAAGCGGCTCTGGAATGAGACGGGCAAAATAAAAATCCATTTTGAAAAACAAGAAAAACTCCTTATCATGGAATCAGTTTGATAAGGAGTTTTTTCAAAGTTTCCACACTCGACCATTTTACGGATTCATCGAGTGAATCCGTTTTTTTATGTTGACATATATTCACTTTGATTCATATAGTAAACTATGTGGAATGTTGAATCATCAGATAAGTTTGATGCTTGGTTTCTGACATTGGACGATGAAAGCAAAGAAGCAATATTGCAGAGAGTACTCTTGCTAAAACAATTTGGTCCAAATCTTCCACGTCCATATTCAGATGTTCTTCACGGTTCAAAAAAACTTAAAAACCTTAAAGAACTTAGGAATCAGACTCAGCAGCATGTTTTGAGAGTTGCCTATTACTTTGATTCCAAAAGAAATGCCTTTCTGCTTACAGGCGGAGACAAGAAAGGAAAAGACCAAGATAAGTTTTACAAGGATTTGATAGCAGAATCAGAAATAATTGTAGAAAACCATGAAAAGGAGTTGGAAGATGAAGAATGCAATAAAAATGATGGAAAGTAACATGTCACAAGAATCAGTTCGCCGCGCACACATAAAAGCCGAACAAGATATTATGACAATCCGACTTGCGCAACTCCGTGAAGAGCAGAATGTAAAGCAGTCGGAAATGACTAATTTCTCACAATCATCTGTTTCAAAAATTGAAAAAAGGACAGATATAAAGATTTCGACATTGATAGACTATCTTGACAGTCTTGGAATGGGATTAGAGATTATCACCTATCCAAAAACGGCAAATTCAAAAAAACAAGAAAAGGTTTTGCTGAAAATATAAAACCATACTCCAACCATTTTGAAAAACAAGAAAAACTCCTTATCATTAGACGTGTTCTATCGACAAGGAGTTTTTTCATGCCCATGCTCACTTTTTCCAGTCTTCAAACAATCTGGATTCCGTGCTATTTTTTCATCGAAAGGAACACAAAAAATGGCAAACGGAAAAGAAGATTTGGAAGAAAAGAACAAGGACAAAATCGACATTTCAAAAGATTCTTCAAAGATAATCCAATGGGCGAGCTTCCAAGGCCGGGAAGACTGCGAAATGCTGCAGGAAAAATCACGCGGCTGGTCGGCGGTGAAAAGCAGCCGGGGTGACTACGACGACGAAGACTAGAAAACACGAAGATGCATAGCAAAGCCCATCGACAAGGAGTTTTTTCATGCGCAGATTTCAGGTAGTTTCGCCGTATGAACCGAGCGGCGACCAGGGGCAGGCAATCGACAAGCTTTCCGAGGGATTCTTGAGGGGAGACAGGTTCCAGACGCTCAAGGGCGTGACGGGTTCGGGGAAGACGTTCACGATGGCGAAAATCATAGAGAAGGTGCAGCGCCCCACACTCATCATATCGCACAACAAGACGCTCTCGGCGCAGCTCTACAGGGAATTCAAGAGCTTCTTCCCGAACAACGCGGTCGAATACTTCGTCTCATACTACGACTACTACCAGCCGGAGGCCTACGTCCCGGCGCGAGACCTCTACATCGAAAAGGACGCGGCGACGAACAAGGAAATCGACGCGCTCAGGCTCAAGGCGACCTACTCGCTAATGGAAAGGCGGGACGTGATTGTCGTCGCCACGGTATCGTGCATCTACGGACTTGGAATGCCGGACCTCTACAAGGAAATGCGCGTTCACATAGAGAAGGGAGAGCTTTTCGACACGAAGAAATTCGAGCTGCAGATGGCGCAGATTCAATACCAGAGAAACGACATGGTTCTGGAACGCGGGAATTTCCGTGTGAGGGGGGACGTAATCGAGGTTTTTCCGCCATACATGGAAACGGACACGGCATACAGAATCGAGCTTGACTTCGACGAGATAGCGAAAATCAAAAGGTTCAACGTCATAACGAGGGAAACGGAGGAGGAACTCGACGAAATGCAGTTCTATCCGGCGAAGCACTTCGTCGTCCCGCAGGAGAAGCTTGTCGAATCCACAGAGAAAATCATGGAGGAGATGGAAAGGCAGGTGGAATTCTTCCAGTCGCAGGGGAAAATGCTTGAAGCGGAGAGGATAAAGACCAGGACGACGCTGGACGTGGAGATGATGAAGGAGATGGGCTACTGTTCAGGAATCGAGAACTACTCAGGCCCGATTTCAGGACGCAAAAGAGGAGAGCCTCCTGCCACACTGCTCCACTATTTTCCCGACGACTTTCTCTGCATGATTGACGAGGCGCACGTCTCGGTGCCGCAAATCGGAGCGATGTACGAGGGCGACAGGAGCCGCAAGCAGAACCTTGTGGACTTCGGATTCAGGCTTCCGAGCGCGCTCGACAACAGGCCGCTCAAAGCCGAGGAATTCTGGAAGAAAATCAACCAGGTCATCTATGTGACGGCGACACCGCGCGAGCAGGAAATCAAGCAGTCCACGCAGGTCGTCGAGCAGATAATCCGCCCGACGGGACTTTTGGACCCGATAATCGACGTGAGGCCGAGCGAAGGGCAGATGCAGGACATCTACCGGGAAGTCAAGGAGCGAATCGACAAAAAAGAGAGGAGCCTGATTCTGACGCTGACGAAAAAGATGGCGGAGGATTTGACGGAATATCTTCTCGGTCTGAACCTGAAAGTCCGCTACATCCACTCGGAAATCGACACGTTCGAGCGTGTTGAAATTCTCAAGAGCCTCAGGACAGGTGAAATAGACGTTCTCATCGGAATCAACCTTCTGAGGGAGGGAATCGACCTTCCGGAAGTGAGCTTCATCGCGATTCTGGACGCGGACAAAATCGGATTCCTGCGCTCGACGACGAGCCTTATTCAGATAATCGGGCGCGCGGCAAGGAACGAGAACGGCAAGGTCGTCATGTACGCCGACGTGATGTCGCCAGCCATAAAGGAGGCGGTCGCCGAGACAAAAAGAAGGCGCGAAATCCAGCAGAAATACAACGAGGAGCACGGAATCACGCCCCACACGGTGTCGAAGGCCGTACAGGACATACTCGAACGCCAGCAGAAGGACGCGGACGAGAATGCGGAAGTGGAGCTTTCCGTCCTCAAAAAACCCGCGAACCTTTTCGACGCGAAACAGCGCAGAAAACTCATCGAGGCCCTCAAAAAGGAGATGGGCGAATGCGCCGACCGGCTTGAGTACGAGCAGGCGGCGGCGATACGCGACCAGATAAACGAAATCGTGGCGACCTACGGGAAGTAATCAGCGGGATGAAGTCCCTTTATCCCCCTCTCCGCCACCGTTTCCGCGCGTGAGCAGGTAGAAGAACGGGGTGTCGACGGTCGCGAGGAGAAATTTGAAGACGTACTGCCCAATCATCATCGAAAGGAGCGGAATGCGCATGTTCTCGTCGAAGAACCAGCCGAAGCCAAGCCCGAACGCGATGCCGATGAAGACGACAGTGTCGATGACCTGGCTCGTCATCGTGGACGCGTTGTTCCAAATCCACCGGTTCTTGGTCGAGCCGCTTTTTGCGATGATTCTGTCCCTGATTCTGTGGAAAATCCACACATCCCAAAGCTGAGCCGAGACGTATCCGACAAGGCTCGCCATGACGAAAAGCCAGTTCTGGCCGAGCAGCATGTCGTAGGCGGACTGCATCTCGGCGTTCGCGGCGGGCAGATTCTGGGTGAGGACAATCAGAAGGGTCGCGAAGACCTGGCCGGCAAGCCCGAACAGGACAGTCCTGTTCGCTTCCTTCTTCCCCCAAATCTCGCCGATTACGTCGGTCATCAAGAACGTTATCGCATAGCAGACTCCGGCTCCCGGAAGTGTCACGACACAGCCATCGAATACGCTCACGCCGGTGTAGATGAGTTTTCCAGTGACGACATTGGAAATCACGAGGGAAACGACAAATAGTATGTTGCACAAAGTCAAATTGCTTTCGTTTTTTTTCATTTTTCTTCTCCATTTTTGAAAAGCGCGGGGTCTTCCACACCGTTCGCTGCGAACGCCGCCGCCCTGTCGATGCACGTCCCGCACTTTCCGCACGGAACTCTTCCGCCGCCGTAGCAGCTCCATGTGAGGTGGTACGGCGTCTTCAATGCAAGCCCGGCCTTAACCACGGCGGCCTTGTTCATCGAGCAGAACGGCGCGACGACACTCACTTTTCCGTATGTGCCGATTGAGACCGCGGAAGAGATTGCGGAGACGAATTCCTCGGAGCAGTCTGCGTAGGCGTTCCCGGCAGAATCGTCGGAATGCGCTCCGAAAATGATGTCCGTCTCGTCGTCGGCGAATATGCTCTGGGCGAGGCTCGCGCATACGCTGAGCATGAGTCCGTTTCTGAACGGTACATACGTCGAGACTTTTCCGTCCGCGTCCCTGGACTTCTGCTCGGAATAGCTTCCTGACTCGATTTCCTTGGACGACGACGACAAAAGAGAACAGTCCGAGTACTTCATGACAGACGAAAGGTCGAACTCGTAATGGGGAAGAGAATAGAACTCAGCGACCGCGCGGGCGCACTCAAGTTCTTTAGAATGCTTCTGGCCATAGAAGACGGACACGGTGGCGACATTCTCCTTTCCATAGTCGCGCACGGCAATGGAAACGCATGTCGAAGAATCGACACCGCCCGATGAGAGAACAATAGCTTTTTTCATGATTTTCCGCCTACTTCCAGCTTGAGCGACGGTCTATGCTTGCGAAGAGCCTGTCTTTCGCGCGGGACTCGTACTCGGTGCCCGGTTTTCCGTAGTTCGCGAACGGGTAGATGGAAATTCCGCCCCTCGGCGTGAAGATTCCCTCGACTTCGATGTACTTCGGCTCAAGAAGCCTCACCAAGTCCTTCATGATGATGTTCGCGCAGTCCTCGTGGAAATCCCCGTGGTTTCTGAAGCTGAACAGATAGAGTTTTAGGGACTTCGACTCGACGATGAACTGGTCGGGTATGTAGCAGATTCTGATTTCCGCGAAGTCCGGCTGGCCTGTCTTCGGGCAGAGCGATGTGAATTCCGGGCAATTGAGCATGACCATGTAGTCATTTCCGGGATGTTTGTTTGGGAACCTCTCAAGAAGTTCCGGGTTGTAGTCGTAGGCGTAGACAGTGCTCTTGTTTCCGAGCAGCGTCACGCCCTCAAGTTCTTCTTCTGAACGACCCATTTTTTTCTCCATAGTTTTGTTTGAGCGGGATGGTTTCGAACCGCTAGGAAAACGAGGATAACTGAAAAAAATGAAGGTTTCAAGAAGCCCGAAAAGACAAAAAAAAATCCCGCCGAGCTTTGAAAAAATCGAAATCGGCGGGCTTCTCGCTAACTTTGGAAAAAAAACTTAGTTAGCTTTTGCACCTGCGTTGGCAGGAACAACCTTGATTTTCTTTGTCAAGAGCATACCCTTGACGAAAGTTCCGTTCTTGTCAGCTGTGCGAAGGCAGCGAGTGCAGACGTTGATAGTTCCAGCGAATCCAGTACCATCCTGAACCTTGATTTTCAAGAGGTTCGGTCTCCAAATGCGGCGTGTGTGGTTGTATGACTTACTGACTTTATTTCCAGTCTGCTGTCCTTTTCCACAGCAATCACAAATTCTTGCCATAATTTTATACCTACCTTAATAGATTACAATAGATTACAAGTGATTCGATGATTATAAATTTTCTGTCCTATAGTGTCAACAAAATCGGAAAAATCAAATTCAATCGACGGACAACTCAAGGCAGTCGTAAGCCGGAGAGACGGAACCGCCATCCTCCACGATTTTTTCAAGATTCCTGTGCGAATGCAGGTGGCTATCGATGTAGGACTGAATTTCAACATAGGACATGTCGTGGCTGACGTGCGTTATCCAAGTGTGCTTCGGCCTTATTCTGTCGGCGTAGGAAAGGGCCTCGTCAAAGCTGCAGTGGGTCGAGTGCGGCTCAACCCGCAGTCCGTCTATCACCATGTGGTCGATTGAGTTTCCGTTCGTGTTGAATTTTTCCAAAAGTGAAAGCGACTCTTCGGGTATGAAACTGCAATCCGTCAGATACGCAATGCAGCGGGTAGAATCAACTGGCTTCAAAATCCAGCCGACCGTTGGGAGCGAACCGTGAAGCATGGGAACTGGAAAAGCGAGCACGCTATTCAGGCTGATGGGATTCTCGAAGCCGTATTCGGAGCAGTCGAGCAGGTTCAGCTTGGGAAGACCGCCACCGAGGGTCTTGTGGTGGAAGACGTATGCGAAGCGGTGCTCCAAATCGGAGACGGTGACGGCGTTCGCGTAAATCGGAAGGCCCGGCCCCTTCGTCTCAAGTGGATAGTTGAACTGGGCCGCGCGGGAGTCGGCGGAATTTATGGCGACACCGTTTTTCGTCTGGTCGGGCCTGGTGTGGCTGAAGATTCGGACGTCGTCGAGTCCGTGGCAGTGGTCGGCGTGGCTGTGTGTGAGCAGAACCGCGTCGAGACGCTCAATCCCGGCCCTAAGAGCCTGAACGCGGAATTCAGGGCCGACATCTATGACGATGTTCGTTGAAGGATGTTCCGAACCTGAAGGATTCTGATTTTCAATATACGCAGAGCACCTGTAGCGTTTGTCTTTCTCGTCCTTAGAAGTGCAGACCGCGCACTTGCATCCAATCACGGGAACTCCGTAGCTCGTCCCCGTCCCCATCAACAACATCTTCATGGAATCGATTATAAAGTCAAAACAATCGATGCTCAATCCGTTCGGTTGACCATGCTTTCTATCTAAACTAAAATAAATCACTTCGAGGAACATTATGAGAAAGTATTTTTGCGCAGGATTCCTTTCAATTTTGTTGTCCGCATCGGTCTTTGCGGACGGAATCGTAACGGCGGGTTCATTTTTCGACTCAGTGTCTTCATACTACGCATCGCTTAGGACGTATGAGGCCAGAGTCGACATAAAGGCGGGAAAGCAGACGATGAGCGGAAAGGTGTCGTTCAAACGCCCGGACCTTCTCAGAATCGACTTCACCTCCCCAAGCGAGCAGGTCATCTGCTTCAACGGAGACAGGCTCACGATATACCTTCCCGGCAGTTCCGCGATACTGAACCAGTCCGTCCAGTCGAATTCCGGCGCGAACATGGCCACTTCGCAGGGGCTTTCGCTCATGAGAAGGTACTACAACGTCGCATACGAGAAAAGCTCGGCTCCGGTTCCGCTGAGCGAAGACAACCCAGAACAGGTAATCAAGCTCACTTTGAGCAGGAAAAACACCGCCGAAGCGTTCAGATACATAAAGCTCGCGATAAACCCAGAGTCCAAGCTCATCAGGCGAATCGAGGGCATAACACCGCAGGGAGAGTCGTTCGTTTTCACGTTCAGTTCATACGCGATAAACGTGGACATCCCGGACAACCGCTTCCTCTACGACGCGCCATCATCGGCGAACAACTACAACAACTTCCTGTTCAACGAATAGTCAACGGACAGGTTCAATAAAAAAACAAGGCGACAAAAATGGAAAACTACGGAGAAATTCTACGACATACAAGAGAAGAGAAGCATCTCGAAATCGAGACGATTGTAAGGGAGACGTCCATATCCCAGAGATACCTTGAGGCGTTGGAAAGCGAAGAGGCGCACGTCTTTCCAAGCGAACCGTACCTCATCGGATTTTTGAAGAACTACGCAGAATACCTTGGACTGAACAGCAAGCAGATTGTCTCGCTCTACAACGCCAAGAAAATACAGGAAGCGCCTCCTCCTGCCGCACTGACAGCGCACGAGCGGCCGAAATTCCTCATTCCATTGCTTATCGTTTTGGTGGTCGCGGTTGTCGCGGCGGGCGTGTTCGCGCTCGTGTCGGTGATAAAGGCGCACAGACCGCAGACAGCTACTCCGAACGTTGCGCTGGACAAGCCATCAGCCTCGAAGAAATACGAGCTTTCGGAAGAGCCGTTCTCCGGCAGGGTTTTCAAGAACGACCAGTTCGTCCTCGGAATGGAAGGCGGAAACGTCGTCCTCACTGTCGCGCAGACGACGGACGTGTTCGGAATCGAGACACCAGCGGGAGTCCAGTTCGTCGAGCTTTCGGAGCAGATGGAGATGGACGCGAACGGAGACTCGATGCCCGACCTCGTAGTCTACGTCAAGGACCTGTCGGCGAAGGGCAACGACCACGGAGCGGAAGTCAACATCATGATAAAGAACGCCTCGAACGCGGCAATCGCGGACTCGGACGAATCGCAGATACAGAGCACGGCAGATTTGCCGAAGGACAAGAAATGGACGGAAATCCTCTCTGACACGAGGGCTTATCCGTTCACCCTCAACGTAACGTTCAGGGCCGGCTGTCTCTTCCGCTACAGGACTGACAGGAAGGACACCGTGGAGGACTATCTCGCGAACGGCGACGTGCTGAACTTGACAGCGAGCAACGCGCTCCGCGTCTGGATGTCGAACGGAAACACGGCGAAGCTCCAGGTCGTCGCGAACGGAAAGAACTACGACCTGCCGCTTTCAAAGGCCGGAGCGGTCGTGGCGGAAGACATCAAGTGGATAAAGGACACGACGGACGGCAAATTTAGGCTCGTCGTCCTGGAATTGGACTAAAGCACACAAAAAGACGGAAAAGGTGGTTCTCGACGACCACCTTTTTTTTACAAAGAGCAAGAAGCAGCAATCAAAAGAAAGAACAGAAACAGAGGTACTTCAATTGAAATTTTTTATTGACCAGCACGGATGCGCAAAAAACCAAGTCGACGGAGAGTTGATGATTTCGATATTGTCGAAAAAAGGATACGAGCAGACTTTCAAGGCGGAAGAGGCGGATTTGATAATCGTCAATTCGTGCGGCTTCATCGAGTCGGCGAAAATGGAATCGATAACGGCCGTGCAGTCGGCCAGGCAGATGTACCCGAAGGCGAAGATTCTCCTTGCAGGCTGTCTTGCCGAACGCTACGCGAAGGACTTGAAGGACTCGCTCACGGAAGCGGACGGATTTTTCGGGAACGGAGACTTGGACCAGCTCTACAAGGTCGTGGAACCGATGATGAAGGGAGAGAGGCCGGTGCTCACCCCTCCGCAGAAGGGAATCTCCAACGGCGAGCGCGAAATGCTCCTCTCGTTCTCAGGCTCCGCGTTCGTGAAGATAACCGAGGGCTGCAACAACAGATGCACATACTGCGCAATTCCTGTAATCAGGGGAGAGCTTCGGAGCCGCAAAGCCGACGAGATAATAGAAGAAATCAAGAAGCTGGTCTCGGAAGGCGTGTATGAAATCAACCTTATCGGGCAGGATTTGGCGGCATACGGAACAGGCAGGGACGACAATGTTTTCGGAACAGGAAGGACGTACCTTCCAAAGGGAACGCCGGGATTCATCGGACTAGCCGACGACGAGAGCAGCAGGGAATCGGGTCTCTGCACTCTCCTCAAGATGATTTCAAAAATCGAGGGAACTTTCGCGGTCAGGCTCCTCTACATCCACCCTGACCACTTCAACGAGGACATCATCCCAGTCATAAAGTCCGACAAGAGAATCCTACCCTACTTCGACCTGCCGTTGCAGAGCGGAGACGACAAAATCATCAAGATGATGAGGAGGGTCGGAACGGCGGAGAAATACAAGGCGCTCATCCAGAAAATCCGCGACGAACTTCCAGAGGCGGCAATCAGAACGACATTCCTCGCGGGCTTCCCCGGAGAAACGGACGAGCAGGCGGAGAATTCCAGAAAGTTCCTCGAAGAAATCCAGACGGACTGGAGCGGCTGCTTCCCGTATTCTGTGGAAGAGGACACGCCGGCTGAAAGGCTTCCGAACCAAGTCGAAGAGAAAGTGAAGGAAGAGCGGGCGAACGCCTTGATAGAGCTTCAGGCGAAAATCACGAGGGAAAGGCTCTCCAAGAGGTGCGGAAAAGACTACGACGTTCTGATAGAGGAAGTGCTAGCAGAAAATCCCGAAGCGAAAGACGAGGGAATCGCAATCGGCCGCGCATGGTTCCAGGCACCGGAAGTGGACGGAAGCGTCGTCGTCAACTACGACAGGAGCGACCCGAAAGAAGCCGAGGCCGTGAAGACGGGAAGGCTCGTAAAAGTCCACATCCACTCTAGCGGCGACGTGGACTTGAACGGAGAATTCGTCTCGGATTCAGAATTGAACAAGACGATAAAGAAGAACGCGCTTAAATTCGCGCAGGAGCAGATTTGAACCAGGAAGACTTGTCGCTTTTGAACGAGCAGCAGCTCGAAGCCGTGACCCACGAAGGAAGCCCCCTCCTCATTCTGGCGGGGGCAGGCTCTGGAAAGACGAGGGTCATCACGACGAAAATCGCCTATCTGATAAGCGAAAAGGGCGTGAACCCGTGGCAGATTCTGGCGGTGACGTTCACAAAGAAAGCCGCGAACGAGATGCGGGAGCGGGCAATCGCGCTGGACGAGAGGGCGGCGTCCACGCAGATAAAGACATTCCATTCGTTCGGAGCGTGGTTCTTGCGGAAAAACGCCGAAGCCGCCGGGGTCTCCGAGAATTTTACGGTGTACGACGACGACGACACGGTGTCCCTCATTCAAAAAGCCATGCCCAAGCTCACGAAGCAGAGGGCGAACCACTTCGCGCACTTGATTTCGCTTGCGAAGGACTACTGCTACCAGAGCGACGATTTGGAACTCGACAAAATCAACGACGACCCGGAATTCAGAATCGTCTACAAGGCGTATCAGGACAGGCTCCGGGAGACAGGCAACGTGGACTTCGGCGACCTCATCATGCTCCCCTACCTCGTCATGAAGAACAACGAGGAAATCAGAAAGCGCATGAGGAACAGGTTCAAGGTCGTGATGGTGGACGAATACCAGGACTCGAACGTCGCCCAGTTCCTTCTGCTGCAGGAATTGAGCGGAGTGAACGAAGGCTCAGGGAACTACATCTGCGTTGTCGGAGACGACGACCAATCGATTTACAAATTCCGAGGGGCCGAAATCGAGAACATACTGAATTTCGAAAAGCTATTCGCCGGAACAAAAATCATCAGGCTTGAGAAAAACTACCGCTCCACATCGGAAATCCTCCAGATTGCGGACGACGTGGTGAAGAACAACGAAGGCAGGCTCGGAAAAACGCTTGTGGCGGAGCGGGGAAGCGGCAACAAACCGGTCATCGCATTCCTCAAGAACCAGGACGAGGAAGCGGACGAATGCGTGGCCCTCATCAAAAAGACCGTGAAGATGGGCGCGAAATATTCGGACTGGGCGATTCTCTACAGGACGAACGCGCAGTCGCTCACGTTCGAGACCTACTTCATGCAGAACAAGATTCCATACCAGGTCGTAGGCTCGCTCAAATTCTACGAGCGCGAGGAAGTCAAGGATTTGCTCGCGTACATCTCGCTTCTGGCGAACCCACGGGACGAAGTGGCTTTCAGGAGAATCATCAACAAGCCCGCGAGGGGAATCGGAGGGACGACGCAGGACAAAATCATAGACGAATCGAGACAGTCGCTCCTTTTGGACGCGGAGACAGGGGCGGTCTCGATGGGAATCGACTATGTGGAAGCCTGCCGCCGTCTCGCTCCGACTTTCTCCAAAAAGGCAAGGGAAGGCGCGCTCAAATTCTGCGAGGCGATGGACTTCTTCAGGGCGGAGCTTGGAATGGAGAAGCGCAAAGACGAAGAGGAGAGCGCGAACAAACAGACGACGGACGAGAGCGAGATTGACGAGCAGCTTTTCGACTTGGGATTCGATGAAGAGTCAACGGAAGCAAAAGAAGACGGCGGAAAAAACGGAAGCGAAAAAGAAAAAGACTCAACGGCAAAAAAAACAAGTTCTGGAAATTTGTCGGACTTGATTCTGCAGATAATCGAAAAATCCGGCTTGAAGGAACACTACGAAAGCGAGGACGAAATCGCGGGCACCCAGAAAGTCGCAAACATGACAGAACTGATGAACAGCGCAGTCCCCTTCCCGTGCAGGCAGGCCGGACTTCTGGAATTTCTCGACCACGTTCAGCTCGACAACACGGACAGCGACGAGGACGACGGAGAGACGGGAGACAAGAACAAGGTCACGCTCATCACATTCCACAACACGAAGGGACTGGAATTCAAGCGCGTCATCATGACCGGCATGGAGCACGGAGTCTTCCCAAAAACGGACAAGGCGGGAGAGGAACTCGAAGAAGAGCGCAGGCTCTGCTACGTCGGAATGACGCGCGCGCGGAATTCACTCTACCTGACCTGCTGCGCTTCAAGGCGGATGTACGGTCACCTGGAATTCATGGACATGAGCCCATTCCTTCGGGAAATCGACCCGGAGCACGTCACAATAATATGCTCGAAAGGCCAAGAGCAGAGAAAACGGCAGCTCATGAGCAAGGTCCACGGAAAAAACGGGCTTTCGAATTCTTCGTTCGGGGGCAACGACCCGATAGCGAAAAAATACCACAGGGGCGTGAGAATCTACCACGACGACTACGGATACGGAGAAATCGTCAAAGGAACGGAGAGCGACAGCGGTGAATACAAGATAGTCGTCAGGTTCGAGACAGGGGAATTGAAGGGCTTCCTCCCGAAGTATTCAAGCCACTCCCTCGAAATCATCGACGAATGAGGCAAACAAAATCTAAAAAAAAGGAGAACTCAAAATGAAAAAGACGAATGCGATGAGGATTCTCGACTCGAACAAGATAAAGTACGAGACATTGAGCTACGACGACGACGGAGAGCATGAGCTTTCTAGGGGAGCCGCGGGAAACATAGCGGAAAAACTCGGAATAAATCCGGGCGCGTGCTTCAAGACAATCGTGATGAGGACTGAAGCAAAGCAGCTCGTGGTCTTCTGCCAAAGCGCGCTCCACGAAATCAACCTCAAAAAGGCGAGGCAGGCCTGCGGAGCGAAGGAAGTCACGCCGGTGAAACCCGACGAGCTTCTGTCGCTCACAGGCTACATCAGAGGCGGCTGCAGCCCAATCGGCATGAAAAAGCTCTTTCCGACATACATAGACCAAAGCGCGCTCTCGTTCGAGAAAATCTACATCTCGGCTGGCGTCCGCGGAGAGCAGATTGTGCTCGACCCGAACGACCTCGTGAAAGTGACGAAGGCCGAGACCGTGGATTTGATACTCGAAGAGAGCAAAAGCTGACTATTTTGAAGTCATTGTGTAGACGCCGTCCCACTCGCCCCTGATTCCGTTCTTGAGGAAATCGGCGCACCTGTTCATGAAGACCTTGGACGACTCGTCCTCCGGGTAGAGCTCGTTGGCCTTCTTGTAGAGGGCGTAGGCCTTCTTGAAGTCCTCGGGGTCCTTCGACTCGCCCGGGGTGTCCGAGCCTTTCATGTACCACTTCATTCCCTCGTTGAAAGTCTCGGCGGCTTTCACGCGCTCAGGCGGCAGCTCGTCTCGAAGCCCAAGGATATTCACGATTCTGACAGGCCTCTTCACGTTCACGACGCGGACGGCATCGAAGAACCTGGCCACGAGTTTTCCCTTGTTCTCGCCCGAATCCGCGCTCCGCCAAGTGCTCTCGCTCACCATTATCCAAGAGCCGTACACTTTGTTTGTGCCCTCAAGGCGCGAGGCGAGGTTCACGTTGTTTCCCATAATCGTGTAGTTCAATTTCTTGTCGGTTCCCATGTTTCCTACGACCATGTTTCCGGTGTTCAAACCGACCCTGGAATGCAAGTAGAAAGGCTCCCCTGTCTGCGGATTTATCGGGAGAGAATCCTTGTGCTCGTCGTTGTACTTCGACTCGGCCTGCAGCATCCTGATTCCGGCCACGCAGGCGTTGTACGCGTTGTTCTCGTCATGAATCGGCGCGCCGAAGAACGACACGATTTCGTCGCCGACGTACTTGTCGATTGTGCCGCCCTCGGCCATGATTGCGTCGCTCAATACTCCGAGGTACTCGTTCAGGACGGCGACGAGACGCTCCGCACCCTTCGCGGCGCCGAGCATCTCCACTTCCTCGTCGGACTTCCGCTCGTCTTCTGGAAGAGAGGCGTTCTCTTCTTTCACGCGCTTCCGCTCCTCGTTGTTGATGACCTCGGTGAATCCAGAGAACGTCTTCACATCCGAGAAGAGTGCCGTAATCCTGTCGGTTTTTCCGCCGAGGCGGGCCACGTCCGGATTCTTCACGATTTCGTTGACGACTTCGGGCGAAACATACGCTCCGAAAGTGTTCTTCAAGAAAGCCTTGTCCTTCTCCGCCGACATCAAGCGGAAAGCGGTGACGACAAGGAATGAGATTCCAGAAATCAGAATCGGGGTGACGGAAGGAAGATAACAGCGTTTGAACATCATCAAGAGAACAGGAATCAAGACGATGATGAACAAAAGGACGACACCGAACAGGATTTGAATCCAGGCGTTCTTGGAAGGGGCGAACCCGACAAGCAACATTGAAAGAATTCCTGCGAGCAGGACACCCCACTTCCAATCGAGAGGAACGATGAACTCGCCCGTCAGAATCGTGTTGTAGACATTCGCGTGCAAGCCGACGTTCGGATATGAGCGGGAGAAAGGATTGGTGCCCAAATCGGTCGTTCCGCTCGCGGTGTTTCCGATTATGCAGAAAGCGTTCTTCAATACAGATTTGGCTTCCGCGAATTTCTCAATGTAGTCTTTTACATCGCTCTTCAGGATATCGAAATCCTCAACGAGGAATGTCGTTATTTCAGCCGCGACATTCTCATCAAAGAATTCCGCATTGTCGTTCAAAAAAGCCTCGACCTCCGCCAGCTCCTTGCCTTTGTAGTCATTCGCGAAATCAAAGACCTTGGAGAAGAAACTGGTCCGCAAGGAAAAATACTCGTCGTAGACCTCCTTTGCTATTCCGCCGGAAATGGCAGTCCCCGAAGCGTCGAAGCCCTCGCAGATTGAAAGAAGATATTCCTTGTAGGCCAGAATGTCCTTGTAGTCGGAGCAGAGGGCGGCGGCCTTTTCCCTGTATGACACAGAATCGGAACCGGTCCACTCGGTCTCGGCAAGCTCCGTCAAAGTCTTATAGATGTTCTGCTCGTAATCATCCAGCTGGTTTATAAGGAAGAAAGACTCGTGCCTGAAGGAATCGTTGTAGTCGGCATTTTTCCAGTTGACCAGCATCCTTCCCTCGTCGTCCAAAGGAATCGATATGTCTCTCTTGGTCCATGCAAATATCTCGCCGGCCGAATTCATCTCCGGCACGCTGCCTCCGATTACATCGAGCGAATGCGGCTTCCTGACGATTTTCTCGGGCTGAATCATTCCCAAAAGCGGAGCCAAAACCAGCTGCGCCACGCAACCGTCCCCCTTGAAGCTCAAAAGTTCGACCCGCCTTCTGCTTCCGTCGGAATCGATGAAGGAATTGGTGAAACCGGCACCGCTCGCCCTCGAAATGAAGAGGTTCATGGTGGGGGAAAGCTCGTTCACATAGTCGTTGGTGATTGCGTTTTTGTTGAAGTTGACAAAATCAATTGAATTCAAGCTCCTCTTTTCAAAGAACGACTTGTTCTCTCTGTCGAACAAGGTCTGGATGTTGCCCTTCAAAACCAGATTCCGAGAATCATCGACATCGTAAAGAAAACGTGACTTCACATATGAGATGTCATCTTCTGAATACTCCGCAAGATAATCGGCGTTTATCGTGAGCCATGAGTTCCCGAAAAACTGAATCGACCGGGCGAAATAGTCATCGTAGTTTACGAATATAGAATCCTTTACGGCATTGAAGAACGCCTCGGAATCGAAATTCAAGTCGGCACTGCTCTTATAAGAATCCGCAAGGGACTTTTCCCAGCCAGGCCTGACGCTTGAATTTGACGGAGAAAGATACTCGATATCGAACACGGACGCGAAAGCCTCAAGCTCCCTCAGCCTGACCAGCATGTCAGCGTAGACTTTCCGGCTCCACGGCCACGCTCCAAGCTTGTCCAAAGAATAGTCGTCTATGTCCACAAGCACGACTTCGTTTCTGGTGGGAGCGTCCTTCTTGAAGCCAAGAAGAAGGTCATAAAGCCTGAAATCCAATTTCTGGAAAATCCCGAAATACGACGCGCATCCCATCAGCAGGATGACGACCAACACTATAATTTTGTCGATTATCTTTTTTGAATTCACCATGACAAAAATTATATCACACTGTATAATTTCTTTTTAAGAAAAATTCCACGATGATGCGAATGGGGAAGACAAAATGAAAAAAATCATGATGGCAGCGGCGTTTGCGTTGGCGACCGTTTTTGCGGCGAACGCCCAAAGCGCAGAGAAACTGACCGAGATTCTCGACGCAAGCGAAGTGAGTCTCGCGCAACTCTCATACATTGCAGGAACGTGCGGGTTCAACCTTCCAGACAATTCAAACTACACGACAGCATTCGAAGAGATGAAGAGAAGAGGATATTTCGGGCAAAACGCGAAGGAAAGCGACAAGGCGACTTTGGCGCAGGCTTCGTACTTGTTCATGAAGGCCACTAAAATAGACGGCGGCCTGATGTACAGAATAACGGATTCTCCGCGATACGCATTCAAGGAATTGAAGGCGCGCGGGATAATACCGCAGACGGCAGAAGCGTCACTCAAGTTTTCAGGGCACGAGGCTCTCGATCTACTCAACAGCTGCATCGCAGAATCAAAATAACGGAGCAGGACAATGGCATTCATCACATCCATCAAGAGGACAATCGCATTTGCGACAACGGCGGCTCTCGCGGCATCATCGATGTTCGCGGTCGAATGGGGCGGACTTGTCGGCGGCGACGGAAAATTCTACAACAACTCGGAAAAATTCAAGGGAGGCGACAATCCCACAATAGAAGCGACCGCCGACGCGTCTCTCTGGCTCAGGATTCCGTTCAGCGCATCCGGGGAAAACTACCTCATCACCGAAGGAAAATACGAATTCGAGCACGACCACAACATCGACGGAAGAGACGAGAGCGACAACACGCAGTACCTTGACCTGTCGCTCTTCAAGCTCGTCTTCCTCAAGCACTTGTCGACGGGCGACAGCGCGAAGGAGATTTCGCTCTCGCTCGGACGGTTCTACCTTTCAGACCTGTCAGGGAAAATTTTCACGCAGAACGCAGACGGACTCCTCGCGAAATACAACTCGACATTCCTTGGACTTTCGCTTTACGGCTCATACACGGGTCTCTTGAACGGAAGGGCCGTCTCGATGCTCTCGTGCGAAGACGAAAACACATACCACGAAGACAACGACAAGCTCTACGAGTTCGCCGAGAGATACGTTGTCGGAAGCGTTTCCGCCTCGCTCAACAACCTGTTTCTGAACCAGACTCTCTGCCTCGAAGGGTTCGGCACGTTCAGGGCGGAAGGCGAAAGCTACAACAGAATGTACGGAACGCTCTCGATTTCCGGTCCAGCGTTCGCAAACACATACTACAGCGTCTCGTCGACGCTCGGATACACGGCATACGACGGAGACGACGACAAAATCAAGACCGGGGTCGGAAACATGACGACCGGAAGGATAGCGTACTTCACTTCGTTCAAGGACGCCACGTTCGGGCTTTCGGGACTTTTCGCATCCGACAAGTTCACCGGATTCACATCGAACACGGCGATACAGGCGCAGAACGAAGAGCAGGTGTCGGGAATCCTTCTCGCAGGCCCGTTCGGCACTATAAAACCGACAGAAAGCGTCCTCGTCAACGCGTCCGCGGAAATCGCGTGCGACAGCCACAGGGGCGACGAGAAAGACTCGTTCGGATTGGCCGGAATGCAGTTCAAAGGCGGAATCGCGTACCAGCCGTTCTCCGACTTGAGCCTCAAGTTCTCCGCGGTGCAGTTCATCGACTTCGACGAATCAGAGAACAACAAGACGACACTGGAGCTTGCGGCCGCGCTCACATTCTGATTTTTTTGGCGCGCAAGCCTTGATGGACTGAAATTTTCCCGGTTTGCGTGTAGAATCAAAATAATTTACGGAGGAAAAAATGAAAGCATCAATCAAGACATTCTTCTTGGCATCATTTGTCGCCGCGTTCGGAATTTCGTCAGTCATGGCGGAAAGCGAGCAGATGCAGGCCATCGTCGAAAAAGCTTCAGGAAAAGTCGAAGTCCAAGACAGGACTGACCCGACAAAATGGCTTCCCCTCTCGGCAGGAACTCCCCTCGACAAAGGAGCGGTAATCCAGACGGGCTTCAAGTCAGAGCTTGTCCTCAAGATAAAGAACTCGAAAGTGTCGGTCGCTCCGCTCACAAGAATCACGCTGGAGCAGCTCGTGTCGAAGGACAAGAAGGACGAAACAAGAATCTATCTGGACACAGGCTCCATCAAGTCGAACGTGAAGAAGACGGAGGACAGGGCGGTCGGCTTCAAGGTACGCTCCCCGGTGGCGACGGCCTCCGTGCGAGGAACCGAGCTTGAAGTCAGCAACAAATTCAGGGCGACAGACGTGAAGACATATTCAGGTTCTGTCGCGGTGTGGAAGTCGAGCAACAAGGGGGCGCAGGTCGCCACAAAGGCAGAGGACGACGCACCGGCGTTCATTCCGACCGCAGGGAATTCAGTAGGCGCAATCACGGACGGCGCACCGCTCGGAGCGTTCACCGTAACAAAAGGCCAGACGGCGGGATTCTCAAGCGATGGAACCGTGGCATCCGCCGCGAGCAACGCCACAAGAACCGCGACATCGTTCAGCGCGACGACAAGCGCGAGCGAATCAGAGGCGACTTCATCGTCCGCGGCGAGCGGCTCCACGGCAACAAAAACCGACGTACAAAAAGCTACACCTTCACCAGCGAAAGGAAGCGTCTCGATTTCAGTCGAATGGGACGACTGACGGATATACAATGGATTTCGGACCCGGCATCCGCAAAAGGATGTCGGGCATTTTTATTTTTGACAGCGAAGACAATGAAGAAAAATACTATTTTTGCGGTTGCCATCATGGCAGCGTTGTTGGCGGCGTTTGCGGGATGCAAAAAAAGCCAGGAAAAAAAGACACGGCCGGAGAACATGAGCCTTCCACCGAGCTTGCGGAAACTTGACGAAAGCGACGTGGGCTACATAGAGGGAAAGTCGATTGTCATTGTCCTCGGATACGGATTCAACGAAGCCACCACCGTCGAAAAGATAAAGGCAGATTTGGATTCGGAATTTTCATTGAAGAAAGACGACGAAGGCGGATTCGTGTCGGTCTACGTATTTCCAGACGACTTCATGAGCGGAAAATACGAGCGCATATCAAAAATCGAATCATACATCAAGGACAACGAGGAATTGGCGGGATTGGTAATCTTCGGCGCTCCTGAAAAGACGAACAAGACACTGGCAGAAATGATGGACGAGCAGGAAAGCGGAAGATTCCCGTTCCCTGTCGTATCGTTCTTCCCACAGGACGACATTCTCGGAACGCAGTACACGTCGGACTTGGTGATAGACTATTCAGGGAATTCGGAGTCATCGGAGGATTTGGAGAACGAAACCGTCCATGTCATTCCCAATTTCGACACAGCGAAGGCCATCTCAAGGACGATATTGGCGATGATAAGGAACAAAGGTCCGTTCGAGACGAACGACGCCCTCATCGACACGGCAAAGGAGATAATCGGAGAGGGCCACTCGGTTTCCCGGTATGTCGACTCTGAAACTCAGATACCGGCGATGAACCATTTTACATTCGAAAACTGATAAATGAGAAATTTTGAGCAACTTCCAAATTTGATGATTGCGGACGATGAATCTGTAGCGGATTTCGCCGAAAAAGATTCAGCGCGCATACTCTTGATTTCAGACTCGCACGGAGGAAAAAGCGTGCTTTTCAATATACTTGAGAAGTACGGAAAAGAATCGGATGCGGTGTGCTTCTGCGGAGACGGAATGCCGGACTTGCTGGGAGTCATCGAAGACTTCAGGAACATCGACGGCTACGAAGAGCGCATTCCCAAGCTCGTGGTCTTCGTGCAGGGAAACGGAGACTACGCAAACTACCAGCTCGTGACGGACGACAGGCACGCGATAACGGTTCCGCAGCAGACAGAATTCAAGGCGGCAGGGAAAAAGGTGATGATGACGCACGGCCACAGGTACAACGTCTACATCGGAACAAAAGAACTGAAAGCGGAGGCGGAGCGGATTGGAGCCGACATCGTGTTCTACGGGCACACGCACATAGCGAACGCCCAAACGAAGACGAATTCGCAGACGAAATCGAAGATATCGCTGCTGAATCCAGGAAGCTGCTCGCTGCCGAGAGGCGGCCTGCCCCACACGTTCGCCATCGTTACAATCGAAAAATCGGCGGCGGACAACTCGGCCGTGAAATTCGACTATTTCGAAATCAAATGGAACAAAGAAGGCGACATGGAATTCTCCCCCTTCGTGCCACCGTCCAAGGAAGTCAATCTTTTTTGGTGAACCCGAACCTGTCGTGTCCGGGGAAAACCCTCACGTCGTCGTCTATCTCATAGAGAATCGAAGCCAGACTTTTCTGAATATCATCCTCGTTTCCTCCCGGAAGGTCGGTTCTGCCCCAAGAACGGTAAAAGAAAGTGTCGCCAGAGACAAGCACCTTTTCGACCTTGTTGAGCAGGCAGACGCTCCCCCTTGTGTGTCCGGGAGTGTGCATCACGAGCCACCGTCCGAGAGCCGCCGCGGTGTCTTCATCAAGCCCGGCCGGCCCGCCCATGCATTCGAGAAGAGTCTTTCCGTCCTGCAGAAAAGCCGTCTGGGAAGGAAGTTCCGACACATAAGGCAAAAATTCACCGAAGCCCATGCAGTCGAGGCTCTCGCCTTGGGAAACGGCCGAGTCTGGACCTATCATTTTGGAATCCGAGGCATGTATCAGAACAGGAAGCGACGGATATTTTTTCAGAATTGCGGGCAGACCCGAAACATGGTCGAAATGTCCGTGGGTCAGCACGACCGCGACCGGATTCAGGGATTCAGCCTCCAACCTGCCGAGGACGGAATTTTCATCGCCGGAGTACCGGCATCCGGCCGGATCGACGATGAACACATCATTACCGGAAAGAGGGACGATGAGCGTGTTCACGCGCAATGGACCTGTATGGATTACAATCGGCGGCATTTTTTCCTCCAACAAAAAAACGGGCCTCGATGAAGCCCGTCCTTGAAAATTTCAAAAAAACTACTGGATGTCGCTTGTAGATGAAGAGCGAGGTGCCCTCATCGCAAGGATTTCCTCGTCGGAAAGTTCGGTGAAGCTCCTCTCGACGCTCTTCGGCTCAGACACAGGCTCTGAAACAGGAGTCTCAACAGGAGCCGCCGTCTCGGCCACGGGCGAAGACACCGGAGGCTCAGAAACTGTCTCGGAAGTCTCGGCTGAAGTCTCAGAAACTCCGTTCTCGCTCTCGACGCCCCTCTGCCTTGAATAGCTGACGCTCAGCTTGCGTCCCCTGTAGTCGTATCCGTTCAGTGCGCTTATCGCCTTGTCCGCGTCGTCCTTGAAAAGCTGCACGAAAGAATAGTTCGCGTAGACCTTGATGTCGCCGATTCTCTCTTTCTCAAGCCCAGCCACGCTGATGAAAAGGCCCACGATGTCCTTCGGGTAGACCCTTCTGTTCTTTCCAACGCCCACAAAAACAGTGGCGGCTACGTCGGAATCGATTTCGATGTGCTGGTAACGCTCGTGCTTGAACTCTCGGTTCTCGGAATTCTCAGGACTTTCGCTCTCGCCGTTCCTCTCGAATCTTCTGCGCGGGCGGAATTCATCGCCATTGTCCTTGAATTTGTTGAAGCGGTAGATGGCACCGCTCGCCTGCTTCAAAATATAGGCGGCAACGAAATTCCTGGTTGTCAATCCGGTCTCTTCCTTGAAAATCTTCTTGTACTCCTCGTACTCCTCCGGATGCTCCTTCACCTTCGCCACAGCGTCCTTGAGGAACGCCCTGATCTGCTCTTCTGTCAATTCTTCGTGCTGTCTGAAAGCCATAATAAAACTCCTATGGGGCTTCTTCCCAAATTAAAATCTTGCGACATACGCTGAACGAATTTTCTCAAATCCCAAATCCGTCAATATTCTCTCAAAAGACTCGGGCATCAGCGCATCTGCCATAAAAAAAGTTGAAAAACCGCTTTTTCGCAAATCGGAAACGCATTCGGAAACGAGCCTCCGAGCGATTCCAAAACCGCGGTAATTCTTGTTCACAAAACAGGTAGTTAGAGTTACTGACTCTCTTGCAACTGTCGGACATCGTGAATCTACTCGGTAAAGGACGCAGCCGACGAAATCCTCTGACAAAGTGCGGCAAACAAAACCTCCAGAACCTTCAAGATTCTGTTTTTGTTTCTCATTCCACAAATCCGCGAACAGAAGACCGACATCGCCGGGATTCTCACCTTTCAACTCATCTGAAATTTTTCCGCTCTCCTCAAAGACACAATTTCCGTCCGTCGAAAAATCGTACTTTCTGAAAACAAAGTCCTCCAAAAGCAAACCGGACTCGAAATCCGCTTCGCCATTTTCAAGGCCCCAGTTTTCCCGGAGCGAAGCGTACCACTCAAGTATCCTCGCCTTCATTTTTCTTTCTTTGAACAATCGAAAGCGGCTTTCCAATCCTTGATGGCGCTTTACAACGATTTTGAAATTCTTGAACACCCCCCTTCCATTCGCCAAAACGCCCTTCAGCTCGGATTTTTCCGGGCACTCCGACAGGCTTTCGGTGAATTCTTCCAGAAGATTGAATCCGTCCGACGAAAACCACCGTGGAAGCGAATACAAGTCATCTGGATTTATTTTCAAGCCGGCCGATTCAGAATCGGATGAATCAATCTGTGAAAGAGGAACGATGGAAAACGTGTCCGCGTCCGCGACCAATGCGAATTCTTCGTTCTGATTCTCCATCGCGAACAAAATTTCAGCGATTCTCGATTCGGTCAGCTCAAACATTCTCTACCCGGCTCAGCACAAATCACTGCGCTTGGTGATGATTTTAGAAATGAGACCGTTTGAACCGTAGGAGACAGCCTCCTCGGCCGTGAGCCAGTGGTCCCTGTCACAGTCGGCGCGAACCTCGCCCTCGGACTTTCCTGTCTCGTTCGCGATGAGCTTCACGAGCTTGTCCTTTGACTTGGCGATTTCAACAGCCTGAATCTCAAGGTCGGTCGCGACACCGCGGGCGACACCGCCAATCAACGGCTGGTGGATGAGATAGTGGCTGTTCGGGAGACCGAATCTCCTTTCTTTCGGAGCGGCGAGAAGGATAATAGACCCCATGCTCGCGATGAGTCCAGTTCCGATAGTGTAGACAGGCGCGTTGATGAATCGGATCATGTCGTAGATTCCGAATCCGGAATCGATTGAGCCTCCAGGAGAGTCGATGTAGATGTAAATCGGCTTGTCTGAATCCGCTTCAAGAAGCAAAAGCTGTTTGTTGATTTTCTCCGCGTTCTCTTCGTTGATTTCACCGCTCAAAAGTATCTGACGCGTCTTGAGAAATTTCTCTGAAAGCGAATCTTCTTTTTTCTCAGCTTCCTTCTTCCCTTCTTCGTTAAGAATCATGTGAAGTCTCCTTTTTAAATTTACAAAATTGAAAAAAACAAGCGGATTTGAACAGAAAACCCGCTTGTGGACTATTAGAAATATACCCGAAATACCGCCGAATGGCAAAGAAAAAGAAACCGGGCATACCAAAAAACGAAAATTTCTAAGGTTCCTCGTTCTTTATCATCTCTATCAAATCCCCGAATTCCGCCTCGTACTGCTTGTAAACGCCCTTCGCCTTTTCGCGGAAGCCGGAAAGCTCCTCGTCAGTCAACTCCACGACGTTTGCGGCCTTAGATATTATTTCCGCCGACTTTTCCTCTTTTTCCGCCCATCTCTTTATCTGGAAAAGTTCCGTCTCCATCGCGCATTCCTTTATCAGCTCCACGTCGCTTTCGGGGAGTTTCTCGAAAAGCGAGGAGGACGCCACGAGTATGTCGGGAACGCGCGCGTGGTTCGTCTTTATGTAGTACGGAGCCGCAAGATAGTCCCCCATCGTCTGGTACGTCGGAATGTTGTTCTCCGCGCCGTCGACGATGCCGTTCAGAATCTTGTCGTAGACCTCGTGGGTCGCGATTCCTATTATTCCAGTCGCATTGCACGAAAGCAGGTAGTCGTTCATTGTCGGAGAGACCTGGATTCTGATTTTCATTCCCTCAAGCTCCTCGACGCTGTGGATTTCCTTCTTCATGTAGAGAGATCTGGAACCTGAGTCGTAGAAGCAAAGCCCGACGATTCCGACATTTTCCTTTTCGATTGAGTCGAGGAAGATTTGCCCGATCGGGCCTGTGATGACGTTCAGGAAGTGAGCGTCGTCGCGGTAGAGGAACGGAAGATTCACGACGTTCAGAACGGGCACGAATTTGCAAATCGGAGCGGACGAAATGCGGGCGAAATCGAGTTCACCGGCCTGCAAAGCCGCGAGCGCGTCCGGTTCGTCCGAGAAGAGCCTTCCGTCCGTGTAGACTTCAACTTTTATGCGCCCTCCGCTCCTCTCGTACACAAGCCTGGAGAATTCCTTGTCGGCGAGCGATGTCGGATATTCGTCGGAATGCACTTCCGAGAGTCTGAGGACGATGCCCTCCCCCGCTTTTTTCCCGCTTTTGTGAAACACGAGGAACGCAAGCACGGACGTAAAAAGCACGATGAAAATCGCGGCAACGCACAAAAGACACTTTCGCTTATTCGTTTTTTCCAACTTTTTTTCATTTTCTGATTTTTCGATATCCATGACAAGAATTCTACTACCAAAAAAGCAAAATATCACTTAGTATTTTTTCCCTATGAAACGTCTTTTTTCTTCAATATTATTGCTCGCTTTCATCGCGAATCTTGCTTTCTCGCAGGCCGCATCGGAAAACGCCGCCGAGACAGAGAGCGGCGACATCACATTCGATTTGTCGGCTGCGGAAGGTGAGTCGAACGGATGGCTCCACGAGAACGACGGAAAAAAACACTACCTGACGGCGTTGGGTCTCGTCGCCTTCTACAACGTCTTTTTGTGCTCGTGGAACAGGTACGTCGGAGGACGCGACTGGGCGAAGGTCGGTCCAAGCGAGTGGAACAGATTCTGGGAACGCTCGATGGAATGGGACAAGGACTGGTACTGGACGAATTTCGTCCTCCATCCGTACCAGGGAGCCTTCTACTACATGGGCGCAAGAGGCTCCAATTTGAACAAGATGGAGTCGTTCCTGCTCACAGTGCTCGGCTCTGCGTCGTGGGAATACCTTTGCGAGACAAACGCTCCGTCAAAGAACGACATGGTGTACACGACTGTCGGAGCGTTCTCGGTCGGAGAGATGCTGTACCGGCTCTCTCTGGAATCCGACGAGATATCAAAGCTTCTGGCATTCGCGGTGAACCCGGCACGGCTTTGGACGCAGCTCTTCACACGGCAGAAACCGCTCGGAACGACAGGGCACATAAACGAGCTGTCCTTGCGACTTCCGCTTGGAACGGCGGCCGCGCACGTGAACCTCGTCGACTACGACGGCGACTACGACGAAACCGAAATCTACCCGATATTCTTCTCTCCAGAATTGTACGTCGTCTACAACGACCCGTACGGACACGACTCGAACGACCCGTACAGCCAGTTCTCGCTGCTGTTCAAGGCGGGAATCGGAAAAGGCTCAGGAAACGGCGCGGACTGCAACTTCGCGGAACTCGACAAGAAAATCTACTACAACATCAGAATCATCTCGGACGGAATGATGTTCGCGCGCGCTCCCTCGTTCGGAGACGACAGGGACACGACAATTGGAATGGTCATGGAGTACGATTTCGACTGGCACTCGTACTACCTCATCTCTTCCCTCGCCCCCGGATTCGCGATAAAGCAGAGGATTACGAACGAAGACGACTCCACGTTCGAATGGCAGGCGCACCTTGCGGGAATCCTTCTCGGAACTTCCGACTTCTACTATTACAGAAGGGACTTCGACTCCACATACACGGACGAGACGAACGGAAAAAGCGGGCTCACGGCTCCGTACAACTACACAATCGGTTTCGAGACGAAGCTCATGGCGAAGTACAAGCAGGCCAACGGCTCGAACATCGGCGTGAATTTCAGGGGATACGCGATGTACGACTTCTACGACCAGCTCCAGTACCTCGGAAACGGAGAGCGCGGAACCCAGCTCGGCTGGGATTTGATTGGAGTGACGAACGTGCAGGCCGAACTCGCCCTGAACAAAAAAGTCAGAATCGGAATCGAAGACGAACTCTACACGAAATACGGAATCTACGAGAACATAAAGAACGTCTTCCAGGTGATGAATTCGACATCCGTGTACGCGAAGATACAGGCGAAATGACCATGTAGTTTTTCGCAGTGCGTTTTTCATGCTATAATCTTGCGCATGAAATTTATCAGCACACGAAACGAAAAAAATTCTGCGAATTTCGAGAAGGCTGTCCTCGACTGTCTGCCGACAGACGGTGGACTTTACGTTCCAGAGGACAGCGCGGATCTTCGCAGATGGATTTTATACACAAACGAGGACACCACGTTCTCATCGATTTCAGGAGCGTTGACCTCCGCATTCATAAACGAAGAATTCAGCCCGATAATCTGCGAGTCAATAGCGACGAACGCGTTCACATTCGAGCCGAAACTCAACAAAATCGACGACAAGCTGTTCACGCTTGAACTTTTCCACACGCCGACAGGAAGCCACAAGGACTTCGGAATCTCCTACCTCATAAACGCGCTGGAGACAATCCTCACGCTCAGGGGGAAGAGCGCGGTGCTCCTCGACGCCACAATCGGAGAGCTTGGGGCGAGCGTCGCTAAGACAATCAGGGGGAAGAAACGGGTGAAGGCAGTCCTCCTCTACCCCACGAAGCCCGCGCGCATGATTCGGGGACTCGAGGAGGAGGATTTCGTGTGGAACGGCGGCAACGTACTTCCGATAGAGGTGGACGGAACAGAGGCCGACTGCCACAAAATCGTCAGGGAAATATTCTCTGACAGGACTCTCGTCGAAAAATTCAACTTGACTATGGCGAACACTGCAAACATCGGCAGGCTCATACCGCAATCGTTCTTCTATCCGTTCGCGTTCTCCAGAATGAAGAAGCAGGTCTACGGAGACATCTTCTACGCGATGGCACCAGGAAACTATTCGAACCTCGTGGCGGGACTGTACAGCTGGAAACTCTCGCTTCCTGTGAACGGCTTCATCTGCCCGACGACAGACGAACTGAAGACCGACCCGCAAGGAAACTGCGAGATAATGGACTCGCTCGTCGACGTCCACGACAGGAAACCGTGCGACCCCGCAAGCCCGTCGAATCTTGAGCGGCTTAAGGACGTGTTCAACGCGAATTCGCTCATGCTCAAGCACTTCATCTATCCGTCGGAAGTTTCAGAGAGGGAAACGACGGAAGCCTGCCAGGAGCTTTTCATGAAGTACAAGATTTTCGCGGACAGACCGACAAGCCAGGCATACGCAGCCGCGAAGAAACGCTCGGACATGACGGAGGAGGACGAAGCGGCCGTGGTGCTCGTGATGAGGGACCACCCCGCCATTTCAGGAGAATTCATACGGCACACGATTGGAGAGGCTCCAGAGACACCGAAGCGCATAGCCGACGTGATGAGGCCGACATCCCTGAACAGACCGATGGTGAAATCCGCCGCTGACGTCGCGGCACAGCTTTCATCGATTTAGGAAAAAGGAAAATACGGAGGAAAAGATGACGATAAGAAAGAATTCAGTTTTCACAAAGATAGCCATTACACTTATGGTCCTCGTCCTCGTTATAATCGCGCTGTTCGGCCCGTCAATCTATTTCAGGACAATGGAGCTGAACCAGCAGCAGTTCAAGAGGAGCATCGAGGAAATATCGAACGTGACGGACATCTCGCTTGAGACGCATTTCCAGAACGTAGGCTCCACAGTCGCGATGTTCGGGGAGATGGAGGCTGTAAAGAGGCCGGACAACACTCCAAGCACATACGTCGACAAGTCCGACCCAAGCGGGAAGGTTCCGGCCGACCCAAACAGCTTCGGCCCGTACGAGACGGAGATATACGAGCTTGAGCGGACATTCGTCGAATCGAACTACGACATTCTGGGCTTGGCGTTGTCTCTCGAAGAGACAGGCTCGTTCACGCGCTACCCTTCGGAGGCGAGGACGAACAACTACGACTCACGCACCCGCTCGTGGTACAAGAACGCGAAGGCCGACAACGGCGCGCTCCACTATTCAGACGCATATCTGTCCTCGGCCGGCTACTCCTGCATCGTCATATCGAAATTCATAAACGACAAATACGGGAACCCAAGGGGAGTCATCTCCGGGGACATCGACCTCGACTATCTCTCAAAGCTCGTGGGCAACGTGGACAACGACAGCGACTCAATAAGCTCCGGCATGATTCTCGTGGATTCAAGCGGAAAAGTCCTCGTGGACCACTACCACCCGGAGAACATCTTCAAGAACGTGCAGGAAATCGGGATAAAGGGGCTTTCCGCATTCACGCAGGGAGAGGGGCTGGACTTTGTGGAGGAGCTGGACACGAACGAGCTAAAGGGGAAATTCCACATAGTCGTGCGCCCCTCAAACAACACTCTCGTCCCTGTCAGCTACATATTCTTGATATCCGACGCGCAATACTCGATGATGACGAAATCCGTCTCGACGACGCTCAAATTCGTCATGGTCATAGCAATTTTCCTCGCGCTCTTCGTCTCCGTCACAATCGGGAAACTCGTGGTGAAGCCGCTCGCCGACGCTGCATCCCTCCTGAAAGACATATCGGAAGGAGACGGCGACTTGACGAAGCGGCTTCCGGTCAAGGGAAACGACGAGATAACGGATTTGTCGGCATACTTCAACATGACGATGGACAAAATTCTCAAGACGATGAGGAACGTGAAGGAGACGGCGCATGAAGTTCAGACCGGCGCGGAGCAGATTGCAGAATCCAGCCAGGCGATTTCCGACGGAGCCTCCAAGCAGGCCGCATCCACGGAAGAGATGAGCGCGACAATCGAAGAGATGGCATCCAACATAAGGCAGACGGCGGAGAACGCCCGGAAGACGGGAAAAATCGCCGAAACGACAGAAACGCAGAGCAAGGACAGCGGAGACGCGGTGCACACGGCGGTGGAATCGGTGGAGGCGATATCGGAGAAGATAAACGTAATCGGGGACATCGCCAAGCAGACGAACATGCTCGCCCTGAACGCCGCCATAGAGGCCGCCCGTGCGGGGGAAGCCGGAAAAGGATTCGCAGTTGTCGCATCCGAAGTGCGAAAACTCGCGGAAAGAAGCCAGATTGCGGCGGGAGAGATAACTGAGCTTTCTGAAAAAACGCTCCAGTCTGCGGAAAACGCTGGAGAAAAGATGGAATCGGTCGTGCCGCACATAACGGAGACCGCGCAGCTCGTTGCTGAAATCTCGACCGCGTGCCGGGAACAGGACAACGGAGCGGCGCAGGTGAGCCAGGCGATAATCCAGCTGGACTCGGTGGTGCAGCAGAACGCGAGCGCGGCGGAAGAGTTGGCTGCGATGAGCGAAGAATTGACCGCAAACGCAAAGAACCTTGCCGCCGCAATCGACGCGTTCAAGACGGAATAGCTCCGCCAGAAGAATCGAGCCGCCTAGTCGAGGACAGTCTGCTCGATTTTCATCAATTGGTTGTGGTACAGAGTGGAAATGCTCGCGCCGTAGTCCGCTATGAGGCGGATTATGTTGCGCGGGCTTTCTTTTTTGTCGCAGCCGTTCAGCCTGTCGCCCGCGTCCCCAAGACCCGGCATGATGTACGCCTTGCTGTTGAGGACAGGGTCGAGCCAGAGGGTGTAGCAGGTGCAGTTCGGCAGCGCGCGTATGACGCGGAGACTTCCCTTGAGGGCGGAAATCACGTTGAAGAACTTTATGCTCTTGGGCTTTATCCCCTGCGCCTGAAGGTATTTCACGACAGTGACGAGGGAGCCGCCCGTCGCGTTCATCGGGTCGGCGAAAATCCAATCCTTGCCGTCGAGTTCATGCAAGTCGAAGAAGGACTTCTTCAAGTTGAGGATATATTCCATGTCGTCTTCGTGCTTCGTGTCGTCGCGGTTAATCTTGAACAGCGCGAACGGAGTGACGTACTTCTCGCTGGAATACTCCTCGATTTCCTTGGACATGATGATGCTCGGAAGAAGCGCGCCCCTGAGCATGACGCACATGACGGAATTTCCGATTTTCTCGTCTATGTCCGGGATTTTGTGAACAGCGTAGTTCTGGCACGGATTGTTCACGGGTGTCTTCACGACGATGTGCCCCTTCTTGGACTCGGCAGGCTGCGTGTACGCGAGTTTGAAGAGCATCTCGTAGGCTCTCTGGGAATAGTAGACGAATTCCTCGTGGCAAGTGTCCAAGTCGCGGAGCTTGGAAATCAAGCGGCTGGCCTCGGCCTGGTCGGCAGAATCCGCCACGAAAGGATAGACCTTGAGGTTCGGGTTCTCCGCGACAATGCGCTGTAGCTCCTTTCCCATCCTGTCGAAGTTCTCTATCACCTTCCCCTCTTCAAGCGGCTCGAAGTGCTTCATCGTGTCGTCGTACATTCTCTTGAGCAAATCGATGTCGCTCAAATCCTTCTCCGTCAGATAGCCGTCCAAATCCTCGGCCTTCAATATGATTTTGTCCTCAGTCCTGAATTTCATTTTTCACCTCCATGCAATTTTCAATTTTCATTTTTCAATTTTCACCTTGCGCTCTTGTCGTATGGGATTCCCTCCGCTTTCGGCGCGCGCGACTTCTTGGACGTGAACGCCAGGACGACGAGGGAAATCACATACGGAAGCATCTTGTACGCCTCTCCGGGGACGAGTTCCACGAGGAAATCGAAGCTGGAATACGTGTCCGCCACCGCCCTGAAGACACCGAAGAGCAAAGCCGCCAGCGCGATTCTCACAGGATGCCATTGGCCGAAAATCATGACCGCCAGAGCGAGGAATCCCGCGCCCGCGACTCCGTAGACGAAATCCCACTGGGAATTCACCGCGCTTATGTAGACGATTCCTCCGATTCCGCCCAAAAAACCCGAAATCAGCACGCCTGCATAGCGCATTTTGTACACGTTTATTCCGACGCTGTCCGCCGCCTGGGGATGCTCGCCGCACGAGACGAGCCTGAGTCCGAAGCGGGTTTTGTAGAGGACGACGAACGACAGAACGAGCACCACGATGGTCAATACAGTGTAGACGCTAAGTTCGAGTGAGCCGATTTTGAATGCGAAAGCCTTCCTGTTCTCGATGTATTCGAGTATCGCGCTCGGATTCGTGCCGCCGGAGACAGCGTTGTTGAACGACTTGACGACTACGGTGGCGAGGGCGGTCGCGAGCATGTTCATGGCCGTTCCCACAAGAGTCTGGTCGGCCTTGAAGTTTATGGCGGCAACGGCAAGCAGGAGCGAGAACAGCATTCCAGAGAGCGCGCCAACGGCAATCACCAACGACACAACGCAGGCTCCGTTTGTTCCGGGGGGAAGCGCGTACAAGACGAACGCTCCGCCGAGCGCGCCGAAGACCATCGTGCCCTCAAGCCCCAGGTTTATGACGCCGCTCCTCTCGGAAAACATTCCGCCCAAAGCCACGAAAATCAAGACGGACGCGTAAATCAAAGTGTACTGGACAAGAATCATTTTGAAGCCCCCGTTTTTGAAGAGATTTTTGATATGAGATACTTGAAGAACAGAACGAAAGCGCACATGTAGATGATTATCGAAGAAATCAAGTCCGCAATCTGTGGATTGTAGTACCTCATGTCTATGTAGCTGCCGCCAAGCGTTATGTGCTCTATGAAAAGTCCCGCGAAAATCGCGCCGATTGGATGGAGCCCGCCGAGGAACGCGACCGCTATTCCAGAGAATCCCATTCCGGGGACGGACGCGGCTGTCTTCCACGACTGGATGTCAGTCAGGTAGAAAAGGGACGAAGCAAGCCCCCCAAGCGCGCCCGCAATCGCCATCGTCAGGACGATGTTGAGTTTGTCCCTCATTCCGGCGTATTTGGCGGCGTTCTTGTTCAATCCTGTCGCGCGAAGCTCGTAGCCGAACGTAGTCTTGTTCAGCGCGACCCAAACCAGAACGGCCACGACAACGGTGAGAGGAATCGCTATGGAGACGTACTGGTTGCCGGCGAAGAGGGAATCCAGAGCCAAAGTCGGAAGAATCGAACCCGGCGATTTTGAAGCGATGTGGAAAGTCTCGGACTTGCTCAAATCCATGAATCTCTCGTTCTGCATCAGGACGTTCACGAGATACAGCGCAATCCAGTTCATCATTATGCAGGCGATGACCTCGTTCACATTGAAGAACGCCTTGAACGCGCCTGAGACGGCCCCCCAGACGGAGGCCGCGAGAGTCGCCGCGATGACGCAGACGAACCACGGAAGATGCCACTGCAGCGCGCACAGGAGCGAAACCCCTATTCCGATGCAGTACTGTCCGCCCACACCGATGTTGAAAAGCCCGGACTTGTACGCGAACAAAACCGAGAGCGCGCACAAAATCAGAGGCACCGACTTCACGAGAGTCATTCCAAGATAGTAGACTTGCATCTTCGGCTTCTTGTAGTACATGAAATTCTTCAGAATCGTGGACATGGCTTTTGGAGCGTTCTCCGCGTTTATCACGCACAGAACCACGAAGCCGAGCAGGATTCCGACAAATGCGCACAAGACAGCCGCCGCTATCGACTTGAACGACTCGGACTCAAGTATTTTTCTCATTTTTTCCATTTTCCGTCCCTCTTTCCACCTGACATGTACAACCCCAGTTCCTCAGTGGTCGTCTTCTTAGGGTCAAGCTCTCCGACAATCTCGCCCTCGTACATCACAAGAATCCTGTCGCTCAGGCTCATCACCTCGTCCAGCTCGTAGGAGACCAGAAGCACGCCCGCGCCCGAATCTCGGTCGGCGACAATCTGCTTGTGGATGTATTCGATTGCTCCGACATCAAGGCCGCGGGTCGGTTGCACGGCTATCAGGAGCTTGTGATTCTTGTCCAACTCCCGCGCTATTATCGCCTTCTGCTGGTTTCCGCCGGACATGGAGCGGACGATTGTCTTGTTGCCCTGCCCGCTCCTCACGTCGAACTGCTCACGAAGCCTGTCGGAATACGCCGACACGGCATCGTTCCTCACGAACCCGAACCTCTCGAAGTCGCCCTGCCAATACCGCTGGAGTACCATGTTCTGTTCGAGGGTAAAATCAAGGACGAGGCCGTGCTTGTGCCTGTCCTCCGGGATGTGGCTCATTCCCGCCACGCTCTTCTCCCTTATGGACTTCCTCGTGATGTCCACACCGTCGAGCAGAATCTCCGTCTTTCTCGCGGCAGGCTCGAAAAGCCCCTCGATTCCGGTCAAGCCCTGTATGAATTCCGACTGTCCGTTGCCGTCGATTCCTGCGATGCAGACAATCTCACCCGACCGGACTTGCAGGCTCACGTCCTTCACTGCGAGATTCTTGTGGATTTTAGAGGCCACGCACATGTTCTTCACCGAGAGAACCGGGCTTCCGGGAACGCAGTCCTTCTTCTCCACTCTGAACTGGACGGAATGCCCGACCATCATGCGGCTGAGTTCCTCCTTGGACGTGTCCTTTATGTCCACCGTCCCGATGTACTTTCCCTTACGCAGGACAGAGCACCTGTCCGAGACTGCCATTATCTCGTTGAGCTTGTGCGTTATGAAGAGAATCGACTTGCCCTCGGCAGCCAGATTCCTCATTATGCGCATCAGCTCCTCGATTTCCTGGGGAGTCAGAACAGCGGTCGGCTCGTCGAAAATCAGGATTTCGTTGTCGCGGTAGAGCATCTTGAGGATTTCCACGCGCTGCTGCATCCCCACCGTTATGTCCTCGATTTTCGCGTCCACGTCCACGGAAAGCCCGTACTTTTCGCTCAGCGCGACGATTTTCTCGCGCGCCTTCCTCCTGTCGAGGAAAAGCCCCTTCGTAGGCTCGGTGCCCAGGATTATGTTGTCCAAGACGGAAAGGACTTCCACGAGCTTGAAATGCTGGTGCACCATTCCGATTCCGAGCGATGTAGCGTCGTTGGGATTGTCGATTCTGACGGATTTCCCGTCCTTCCTTATCTCGCCCTCCTCCGCCTTGTAAAGCCCGAAAAGCACGCTCATCAAAGTGGATTTTCCGGCTCCGTTCTCGCCCAAAAGAGCGTGGATTTCGCCCTTCTTGAGCTGGAGAGTTATGTCGTCGTTGGCGACGATTCCCGGAAAGCGTTTCGTTATGTGGAGCATCTCGATTATGTATTCGGACATTTTTCCTCCTAGAATAGACCTGCTCGGAAACTGATTTTTACGAACAAGTCCAATGACAAGTAAAAAAAGGAGCCGTTTTCAGTCGAAAACAGCTCCGTGCATTTTCATGCGCCCGTCATTTGATGTTCGGATATTGGTTCAACGTTATCGAATGGGCTGGAACATCGGCAATGGCGTCCGAGATTTCGATTTTCTTTTCGAAGATGTCGGAGACGAGCCTCTTGTAGTCCTCGACGCTGAAATTCTTCATCGTCCAAGTGTCGACAGGAAGCTGGACATAGTTCGATTCGATGTCGGTGCCGGAAACGAGGCCGAGCGACTCGACCTTTCCTGAATATGTTTCCCAGTTTCCGTCCTTAACAGCCCCAAGAACAGACTTGACAGTCGCGCCCAGCCCCTTCATGGCGGAAGTGACGCACATTCCCTCGCCGTATGCGTTTATCTGCGCGGTCTGGTCTGTGTCGACTCCGATTACCTTGCCGCCGCAGTCCTTGGCAGCGTCCGCCGCGCTCATCCAGATTCCGCCTCCGCAGGCGAAAACGACCTCTACGCCCCTGTTCTTGTACCAGCCGTCCATCGAAGCCTTTATCTGCTGGTCGCCGTAGAACTGGCCTCCGTAGACGTACTCTACAGTCACCTTGTCGGCGACGCCCATCTCCTCGGCCGCCTTGTTCGCGCCCTGCACAAAGCCGAATCCATAGCGGACGACGGCAGGAACAGCCATTCCGCCGAGGAAGCCCAAATGAGTGAATCCTTCCTTCACGGCGGCGTATCCCGCCATGAATCCCGGAATCTCCTCCTTGTAGACGGCGCAGAAAACGTTCTTTGGAAGAGTCCAATCCTTCTTTCCGGCGGCTTCGGCTGCCGACATGATGTCGAATTCTCCGACATCGAGACCGATGAACGTCACGTCGTCGTTCAACTCGGCGGTCTGGACGATGGCCTCCGCGAACAAGTAGCCCGGAAGGACGAGGACGTTGTACTCGTCCTGAATCGCCGCGTTTATTGAAGCCACGCGGTCTGCTGTTGAATCGCCCGCCGGCTTGTAGTAGTTGAACTGGAGCGAGTTGGCCTCGCAGTATTCCTTGCTGGCAGTGTATGTAGTCTGGTTGAAAGACTGGTCTGTTATGTCGCCAGAATCAGTGACCATCGCGACTTTCACGACGGCCTTTTGTTCGGCGGAAGGCTCGGAAGCAACAGACGAACCCGAACTTTTCTTTTCATTGCATGACACAAAAGCGAAAGCCGCCAAAGCGACAGCCGCAATCGAAACGATGATTTTCTTCATAAAAAACTCCTCTTGCTATTCAGCTGATTTCTCTTTCTTTTTTCCGTTTTTGTCGAACGACTTCTTGAATTCCTCGACCTTGTACTGGGAATTTTCGGCAAAAAGCGAAATCTTCTTGTACATTTTGAGGATCCTCGAAGCCTTTTTGGCTCCAGAACCGAGCATCAGAATCTCGTGCGCGATGAAAAGCGAAGACTCCATCAATTCCTTGTTGAACCACACGGTTCCGTCGTATTCGTTCGCGCCAATCAAGAGCCACGCGCATCTGTCGTCCGTCAGCGAGTCGGAAACGAGCACGCTCGACTCAAGCTCGGTCTCCTTTGCGTTGAGTTTCGGAAGCTTTGACGAAGCAAGCGCAAATTCCCTCTGGAAGAAGTTGTAGATTGTCTTCTCCGAGACGTTCGCCGAAGTGAGAAGCTCCGAGATTTTCCTGTAGAGCGCCCACTTTGAAGCGAATCCACGGAGAGCGAATTCGGAGAGCATCGAATAGACAACCGCGAATGCGACACCTTCCTTCTGTTCGATAAAGCCGCCCGCGAGGAACGTCTTTGCGGATTTCGTGTTCACCGCTATCTTCCGCTCCACGACCGACGAATTCTTCCTGATTTCAACGGCCGCGCCGACAATCTGGGAAAGCTTCCTCCTGAACGAAGCGAACATTTTCCCCGACGACGGGAACTTCCTCGTCCGCTTCTTCTTTCCGCTTTCGGTCTCGGCTTTCGCAGTCTCCAACGCCTTCTCGTAGAAACCGACGAGCGGCTCCTCGACAATCGACGCAATCGACTTGGCGTTCGCCCGCTTCATCTTCGCCTTTCTTAGCTCTTTCGTGGTGAGGGTGAGAGAGCACACGGCATCCGCGAATTCCTTTGTGAAAATCTTCGAGAATTCACCGTACAGCTCCTTGTAGTGGAGTTCCTGCCATGCGATTTCCAAATCCGCGATTCCTCGTCCGTCCAAGAACGAACAGAGTGTCGAGAGTTTTCCGTCCACGTCCTGCTGCTGCCTGAATTCAAGGAGAACCTGCGTCTCGAAACCGTTCAAGCCGATGAACATTCCCTGCTCGTGTATCTGCCTGCAGTTCCTGATGAACCAAAGCCCCGAACGCTGCTCCCTGAAAACGACATAGTAGTCGCCGTCATAGGAAAGCCCCAGCCCCTCGGCGATTGAGCGGGAGACCAGCTTCTTGTCGTTGTCGCCGGAGCCTGTCTTCACTGCGTACTCGCAAGACTGCTTTATCCAGCCGCTCGCCCTCTCGTACTTGTTGTTGTAGAAGACGACCGAATACTCGGAGCCTGCCCTGTTAGAATATGCGAAGACGTTCTCGTTCACGACTCCGTTGTTCCACACATCGTAGAAGAGGAAGTCCTCCACGCCGGAGAAGAGATAGCGTTTGTGCAGGAGCGGGAAAATCTCCCTCCTGTGCCTGTCCATGAGGTAGCCGTCCGGGGTTTCGTCCCTGTACGCCCTCGTGTACTCCATTCCGTACTTCTCCTCGAAGCCCTCGAGCTGGCCGTGTCCGAACATCGGAAGGCCCGGCATCGTGTACATGAGCGTGCAGACGCCGAAATACTTGTCTCCCTTTCCGAACTGCGCCACGGCGGTCTCCTCGTCCGGGTTGTTCATGAAGTTCACATACCGTTTGAGAACCTGTGGGTCGAACTGTATCGTGTTCTTCACAGTCGCCCTGTACTTGAAGTTCTCCTCTTTCTTGAGCATGTTCATGAAGGCGGAGTTGTAGACGCGGTGCATTCCCAATGTGCGCGTGAAGTAGCCTTCCATCATCCAGAAAGCCTCGGCGAGAAGGAGCGTGTCAGGCACTTCCTTCGCGACCCTGTCCACGACCTCGCGCCAGAACTCCTGCGGAATCGCCTCGTCGAACTGCCGCGCGCTCAACGCGAACTCGCTTCTCGTCGCGATGTCTCCGCCCTTGCCGGGTTCAGGGTACCAGAGACGCTTTATGTGCTTCTTGGCCAAAACCATCGCCGCGTCGAACCTGATGATTGGGAAGTTCCTGGCCACATGGAGAATCTTCTGCATGACCTCCTCCCTCGCCTGCGGGTTCAAGAAGTCGATTTGGGCGGTGTCGTTCCACGGCATTCCGGTTCCGTCGTTTCCGTGGTAGATGTAGCGGGTGTCGCCCGTCTGCGTGTCCACGCGCTTGAAGACTACGGCGCAGTCCTCTTTAGAATAGTAGTGGTCCTCAAGATAGATTGCGACACGGGAATCGTGGCTCAGGTTCACTCCGTTGAACGTGTACTGCGGGAACGGATTGTCGCGCCTCTGCACGAAAAGGTCAGGCTTCTCCACGACCCATTTCGCGTCCATTCCCGTGTGGTTCGGCACCATGTCCGAAGCGAGGCGGATGCCCCTCTGCCAGAGCCTTGTCCGAAGGTTCTCAAGCGACCTCCAGCCTCCAAGGTTCTCCGCGATTTCGTAGTCTTCGAGGGAGTACGCGCTCGCCGCCGCCTCCGGGTTTCCGCAAATCTGCTTTATGCGCTGGCTTGCGCTTGAACGTTCCCAAAGCCCGATGAGCCACAACGCCGTGAAGCCCTCGTCGCGGAGGATGTCCAATTCCTCGTCGGGAATCTGGTCGAGCCTATGGATGTCCCTGTCGTATTTCTTTGAAAGCTGGTAAAGCCAGACGAGGACGGTCTTCGCCATCAAGACGACTTTCGGCATCCAGTCCGAGTCGGCGGAGAAACGCTCGTACTCGCGCATGAGATAGTCGTAGTTCGGAGGCGACATGTCTGGACTGCCGCCGTTCGTCGGATGCCACTCGGGCTTCCACTCCTCGCTCAGGATGTCGATTCCTCCAAAGAGGCGGCGGAGCCAGTAGTCCTCGCCTTCGCCCTCGCCCGGAAGGAAAAGCTCCGCCCAGTGGACGCGCACATAGTCTAGCTGCTGCTGCAGGTTGTCCGGAGCGAAGAGGATAGGCTCCCGCAGGAACGAAATCAAGTCGTGGCCGAAAGTTCCGAAATACGGAAGTTTCTTGAAGAACGCCTGAATCTGCTTCCACGCCTTGTTGTACGTCTCGTTCTCCTTCAAATTCGATTCGTCGAATAGGATTCCGAAAGGCTTGAACGCCGGGTTCTCGTTCGCGATGTGGAGCATCACCATCTCTTCGAGGGTCTGTTCACGGTTCGTCCTGACGCGGCCGGTCTTCCGCTCCGTCATCTCCGTGTTCAAATATTCCTCAATCGAGCACTCGCCCTTGTAGACGCAGGTCGGGGGGAATTCCGAGCAGAACTGAAAAAGCATCTTCTCTATTTCCGCCTCGCCCAAGGAAGCCTTCAAATCGGAAAGCAGCTCCTTGAAAGCGTTCGGATATTTCTGTCTTCTGTAGACGTAGCAGGCGAGGTGGAAAATCTCGTCCAAAAGCCCCATCGCGTTGAGTGTGCCGGCCGAAACCTGTGTCTTGTTCTGACTGACGAGATACTTGTTGAATTTCACAGCGAACGCGCGCACAGCACCGATGTTCGCCAAAATCACGTTTCCGCTCGACTGGTAAAGCTCGGACGAAAAGCCGCAGGCGTCGCGCACGGACGCGGAAATGTGGAATTCATTGTAAGAATACTTTTTCATATTTTTCCTCTCTTTTATTCGTCATTGTTCGTCATGGATTCTCACGATTCTGTTTATTTTCTCAAGCAGCTCTCCGTTTCCGCTCAAATTCTCCACGGTTGTCGGCATTCTCCAAGTCCAGTTGAATTCGGAGACAGTGCCCGGAATGTTTATCCTCTCGTCCTCCGCCCTCTCAAGGTAGAGAGAGCCGTCGAGATAGAGCCAGTCCTGCAGCGGGTTCACGAACCACACTCCGCTCGTCAAAGCGCAGTTCGAAAGGACGAAATCGGCCACGGCGGGGTCGAATCTCCTGCCCCAGATGGCGGCGTCCTGCTCCTCCACAGCGCACGCGCTCCCTCCGCTGCGCTTCGCCTTTCTCCGCTCGATTATCGACTGGCAGAACGCCTTCGTGGAATCCTTTTCGGAGTTCCACCATTCGCGAATCGTGGAAGAATCGTGGACGCTCGTCGTGACAAGGCTCAAGTCCCTGTACGAGCCGAAATCGAAGAACGGCTGCCCCTCGGAAGCCCAGTCCCTGCACCATCGGACGACCTTCAGCCCGAGTATTCCGAATTCGTCGAGGACACTCTGCATGCATCCTATGGAAACGCCAAGGTCCTCTCCGCAAGGAACCATGCCTGTGGCCGGTATTATCGAAGAGAAGATTTTCTCCGCCTGCCTCTTCCACTTGAGTTCCTGCTTCTTTCCGCTCTTGTCGAAAGCCGAGAGAAGCGCGTCCCTCTCGGTCTGGCTGAGGGTGCCCCACGCCCGCGTCTCACCGAATTTGAAATTCGGAACGAGCTGCCCCTTTTTCACTTCGATGAGAGTCCTGTTCTTCCACCACCGGCAGAAAAGGCACCTGATGTCGTCCTGCAGAGCCTCGTCAAGCTCGAAGCCTTCGAGGGACACTTTCTTCAGGTCGGAAGTCGACTTGAACGAGCGTTTGAACAGCCAAAGCTCCTCGCGCCCGATTCTTTCGCAGAACAACGAGAGAATCGCGTAGGCCTTGTCAAGGTCGCCAGTCTTCTTGAAAATCATCTCCGTGGCGATGTGTGGCTCCTTCAGCCACCTTATGCGCTCTTTAGAGAAACCGAGCGTCTCAAGTGACTTCTCGGAAATCGGGGAGCACGGAACCTGCCAGCCAAGCTCAGCCGTCTCCTCGCCTTCGTTGACAGCCCAAAAACGGAAGAAACCGGGAATGTGGTCGAGCCGGTACGCGCCGAAATATTCGCCCGCGCTCTTGAGCCTGTCCCGCCACCAGCTGAATCCGTTTTCCTCCTGCGACTCCCAGTCATAGACGGGGAAGCCCCAGTTCTGTCCTGTCGGATTGTCGCCGTCGGGGGGAGAGCCAGCCCGCATCTTCATGTTGAAAAGCCCCGGATTTCCCCAGACATCGCACGAGTCCTCGTTCAAAAGAATCGGAATGTCGCCCTTGAGCGTCAATCCCAGTGAACGGACGTACTCGGCCGAGTCCAAAAGCTCCTTCCTCGCGACGAACTGCTGCCACGCGTAGTACCTGTGCTTGTGCACGAGGCTTTCATCGTTCCACCGTCTGAGGATTTCCTCCTCGGTAAGGTTCTTGTCCTCTTCCGCCCAGTTTTTCCAGCCCGCCTGCATGTATTTGTATTTCAGATGCTTGAACACGCAATATGGCTTCATCCATTTGCCGTTGCGCTCTATGAAATCGAAAAAGTCGTCCCTGCACTTGCTTACGGTCTCGTTCTCCACGTTCCGCATAGTCCTGAAGAGTTTCCTGAGAAGGGCTTCCTTCAAGTCGAGGATTCTCCGGTAGTCGAATCTAGTGTCGTCGGAAAGCGAGAGAAGCTCGTCGTACATCTTTTTGAATTCCGCGTCGCTCGAATAGCATTTGTCGAACATCGGAATCGTAGGAAGGTTTATGTAGATTGGATGGAGGGCGAACGCGCTCAACGAACTGTAGGGGGAACTCTGAGTTCCCGTGTCCAGGACCGGAAGGAGCTGGATCACGGAAAGTCCCGAATTCTTGCAGAACAGAGCGAACCGCTTCAAAGAAGTGTATTCACCGATGAAAGGAGAGTTTTCAGTTCTCAACGCGCCCAAAGGGACAGCTACACCAGTAGACTTTTTGATTTTCTTTTCCATGGTCTTACATTATAACATGGAAATCACCACAGCGCAGAAAAAAAGCCCACTTCAAGACAGCGGAAGAAGCCTATTCGTACCTCTTTATCCACTCGGAATGGAGCCTGTCGTACTCGGTCCCGAATTTTGCGTAGTCGTTGCCGAACGCGCACTCGCGCTTTTTTGTGAGCCAGTAGACAGAGAACGAGGTCTTGTCTATGTCGATTTTGTCCTTGAATTCAATTCTTGAAGAAGAAACGTCGAACGCATAGTCGACACCCGCTTTCAGCAGTTTTCCCTCCAGAAGCACAAGCGGGTCTGGACAAGTGTTTCCGTGAAGGACGAAAACGGGAGGGTTCTGGTAGACGCCCCTTATGTGGAACGCATTGTTCGGGGATTTGTCCGCGTCGCTCTTGAGTTTGATCTCGCACGTTGTCTCGTCATACTCGAAAGCCGACGAGTCTATGCGCTCGCCTCCGGTCTTGGAAAGCTTCTCGAACACGGAAAATCCGTCCGGGCCGTCCATCGCCATCTTCCCGACGGACTGTATTTCGGAAAACACGCACGTCGTGAATATCCCGCCGTCCTCCGACCATGTGGTGTTGACGAATGTGGTCTCTGGAGTGTCGACAATCTCCGCCTTCGTCGTCCCGCAGGAGAAGCACACCAATGAAAAAATCACCGAATAAATAAAAATTTTTGCACGCATACGGAACATTATAACGAAATGCGCTCAGGTCTTGCACGGGAACACGCGAAAAGTCCAACGGGGAAGCAAAACGGCAAAAAAAGTAAAAAGAAGAATTCGCCTTGGAAATCACATTTTCGGGCAATAGGGTTTACAGTTTCCGCGAAGCAAAGACGCACTACCTTGCTTGCCTTTCATAAGACCTGCCTTGCACAGCGACCACTAGGGTGCTACTGCGCGGTTATTTACGGTTGCTTTCTTTCGACCGCCTAAGCGGTCTCTTTAAAGCAACCGTTTTTTTTGCTTAGTTAGAACTGGAACGCACAACACGGAAACCAAGGAAGTCGAAGCGGCGGTACGGGCTGCCGCAGCTCCGGAGAGACACGGCGCAGTCGCCCGCACCGCCGCTCCAGGAACCGCCGCGCCCGACGCGGACAGAGCCGGAAGCGGCACCGGCGGCGGCAGTGGAATCTGAAATTGTTCCAGACCAGTCCCAGCACAATTCCCATACGTTTCCGCTCATGTCGTAAATGCCCAGGGCATTTGCACTATCTGTGCCAGTAACTTTATCTGTTTTTACTTCGTGTGTTCCGTAATCTGGGTCACTACTTCCTTTGTTATAGGAATTTTCTCTATACCATGCAACATCACCTATAGTATCGCTTCCGCTGTAAGTTGTGGTAGAATTGCCGGCTTCCCTTGCTATGTATTCCCATTCTGCTTCTGTTGGCAGGCGGTAGCCGTTGGCAGAGGTGTTCATTATTATTCCGCCGTCTTCGTCACTTTCGCCCTTATAGTCCCATGCAGAACTTGTGATTGAAGGCCCGCAGTATTTTGTTTCTGCATCTCCTACAATACCGCTCCATTTTGCAGGGTCTGTTTCACCTCCCAGTGAATATACCGGGGTCAATCCTTCGTCAATAGAACGCAGGTTACAGTAGACCACAGCATCATACCAGTTTACATAATAGGCAGGGTAATTGTCGCCAAGTCCGCGGGTATCATCAGGACTTTCTGAACCATACTTGCAGTATTTTTCGTATTCAGATTGGGTAACTTCGTGGTCGCTAACATACAGGTCATCTATGGTAAGGCTCCTTCCGCTTACAAACACCTTTGATGAAGGGGTCCAGCTTTCATCACCTTTTATTGTGGTGCCGGTAACTTTTACAAAGTCCTTAACAGTTAACCACTTTACCTTAAGCGTAACATCTTCTTCAATTGCCGCGGCAAAATCAAAGGCCGAATCGCCATTGTACCAGCCGTTAAATGAATAGCCTGTCTTTGTTGGGTTTGTTGGCTTTGTGGCGGTCTTACCACTTTCCACTGTTTGGCTTGCGACTTCGCTTCCGCCGTCGCTGTCGAAGGTCACAGTGTAAGTCGCTACAGCTACGTTTTCTGAACTTTCAGTGGTTACAGCTGTGGTCCCTGAATTTCCTTCGGAATCACTGCTTCCTGATGAGCAGGAAACAAAGCTCGCAGTCAGTGCCGCGCACAAAGTAAGCGCGAAAGCCCCAAAGAATCTTCACATTTTTTCTTCTCCTGTTTATTTATCCAAACGCAAAAAGGCACCGCACCCACGCAAAAATGTTCTTGCATGGGCCGGTGCCCTTCTGTTTCTGTGCTGAACTGAACTGAGATAGCGATTCGTCATGAGACTGTCAATAGTTTTTCCGAAATTTCCCCGCATTTTTTTCGCCCGCTCCGCAGTTAAGATTGCTTTCATTAAAAACAATATAACAAACGCAAGCGGTTTTGCAACAGGGGAATCTGGAAGCTAGGCAATTCTCGCGCATTTGGCTGCTGGGAACCGTGCCACCTATAAGAAGGTGGCCTGCTCCGCGACTACAATCTGCTGATTTTTGCTACGCGGTTTTTCGGGAATCGTATACTTCAGTTTACCTTCTTCGATAAGCGGAATTATGTAATTCTTAACAAAGTATGCAGGATGTTTTTCGTCAAACCCGAACTGTCTGGCAAGAACTTCCTTCGTTCTTGGCTTTCTGCAGAATTCAATTACCTCGTCTGCAAAGCGATTTTCAGCTCTTTTTTCGTTATACAAAGTGACCTTGAAAGTTCCCCTTGCATTTTCAAATTTCGGCTCCAGTAATCCCGCCTTTTTCATTTCTGCATAGATTGTAGGAATGCCGGAATACCTGTTTTCTGTCGTATTTAAGATTTCCAGAGCAGCTGCGATAAATGGATTTCTGACATCTGCTTTTGTCTTTCCAAGTTCATCAAGAGTGAGCCGACCATATAATCCGCCCGGATTTGAAACCTCAATTCGATTCGGATACATTTCTATTCGGACAGGTTCGTTTTCTGTATGAATGCTGTAGTCCCGATGAATCAGAGCATTCAAAATAATTTCGCGAATGGCTTTTACCGGATATTCATAAACATCATTCCGATGGCCGCTTCCATCAATTACGGTTGAGATTTTCATGTTCTGCTGAACAAAAGAAAGTGCGCTTTCCAGCATCTGCGGGATTGTTCCGTCAAGTCTCTTGTTTACAAGAAAACGTTCACCAGTAACCGCCTCCTCTGCATAAGTATTGGATGCGCAAACAACAGCCACAATATCAAGATTTGGAGAAAGGTACTGAGGATATTTTCCAAACAGCATTATTCCACAGACTGTAGGATTTCCTTCTTTATCAGAAAGTCCGTTTAATGTGACAAGAGTTTTCTTGTCCATATTCATAAGATTCGGTTTTACGGAAACTGCCTTTGCAATAAATCCGTCCAGTTGAATCTGGTCTATCAGAGAATCATCAATTCTTCTGTTTGTTCTAAGCTCGTCTTCAGTCTTGTATTTGAATGCATCATAGCTATAGATTTCATATTCCGTCATCGGTAAGTCGGCATCGCCAATTCGGATATAGGAACCTTTGCTTTTTCCTTTTCCGGTGTAATAGCAGGGTTTACTGATTGAATCCATTTCGGCAATTTCCGCCGCTGCAACAGTTTTTCCCTCATATTCACAAAAACTGATTAAAGGCCTTACAACAGGTTCCATTTCTTTTGCCTGTTCAACGACCTTCTTCTCAAGTTCGTCTGGATTCTGAATGCCACAGACTTTGTATCCGGCTTTCTCATCAATTCCAAAAATGATGATTCCGCCCTCAGTATTAGAAAAGCTTGAAAAAGAGTCATAAAGCTTTTCCGGAGTTCCGCCTTTCGCGCTTTTAAATTCTATTTTTGAAGTTTCGGTTTTTCTTTCTTTGATTTTCGTAATCAGTTCAATTAATTCAGATTCCTGCATAATTTTTTCCATAAAAACTCCGCGTTAGCGGTTGCACAGGATGTGCAAAATCGCAGTTTTTGACAACGGCAAAAACTGCTCTGATAAAAAATTACACGGATGTAATTTTTTATCACTCCTTCAAAACACCATTTTACGAAAATATTAGCACATTTTACGAAAATATACAGTTTTACGAAAATAAATTACGAAAATATTTATATGAAAAACGCTAAACATTTGCCCCTACCGCTCTGCTACTCCTTAACCTAAAAAAGGCGAACTCTTTTAAAGAAGAATTCGCCTTGGAAATCAGATTTTCGGGCAATAGTGGTTACAGTTTCCGCGAAGCAAAGACGCACTACCGTGTCTGTCTTTCCTAAGCCCTGCTCTCCACAGCGACCCCTAGGGTGCTACTGCACGGATTCGCTCTTCCGCCTAAGCGGTCTCTTTAAAGCAACCGTTTTTTTGCTTAGTTAGAACTGGAACGCACAACACGGAAACCGCAGCTGATGCTGCGGATGTACGGGAAGATGCTGAGCCGGTAGGACACGGCACAGGAGGACGCACTGTCGCACCAAGAGCCACCGCGAGCGACGCGGCGCGAGCCGGAAGACGCACCAGCCGCCGGCGTGCTCACCGTGATAGTATCGTTCCAGTCCCAGCACCATTCCCATACGTTTCCGCTCATGTCGTAGGGGCCGTAGCCGTTCGCGGCCTTGGTCTTCACATCCCTTGAGCCTGTATCGTTTGTGTTGTCTGTATACCATGCCACTTCTCCTACAGTGGCGCTTCCGGCGTAGGTGTAGTTTTGTCCGCCCCGGGCGAGCCATTCCCATTCGGCCTCTGTCGGCAGGCGGTAGCCGTTGGCAGTAAAGTCGCAGGTAGCGGCGTTCCAGTCATCGTTGCTATTAGTCGGAATGTTTGAATATGCAAGGCTCTTCCAGTCCGTTATTCCGCTGACGGTATAGGCAGGAGTAAGGCCTTCTTTTATTGAAAGCTTGTTGCAGTAGGCGATTGCCGCATACCAGTTCACATAGTTCACAGGATTGTTCAGTGCGTTGTCTCCCGTAAGCTCGTTTCCGGCCTTGTCATAGGCAGCTGCCGTGCTCGGGTCTTCTCCCATGAGCGTCTTGAACTCGCCCCTTGTCACCTCGTGGTCGCATACATACAAATCAGAAATTGTAAGGCTCCTTTCGCTTACAAAAACGTTTGATGTTGGTGTCCAGGTCTCGTCTCCAGTTATTGTCATTCCCGAAACCTTCACAAAGCCTTCGGGAATTGCAGTTGTTACCGTAAGCGTGTAGCTTGCCGTCTTTGTGGCGTAGGTGTATGTGTCACTGTCTGCTACGGTTGCCGTGATGGTGGTCTCGCCCGCTCCCACGATGGTCACTTCGCCAGTCGTTGCGTTTACTGTGGCTACAGTTTCTTTGCTTGAGGCGTAGGTGACCGTGCCGTCGCCCGTCTTTGTGAGTTCATTTGTGAAAACCCCGTTGGCTGTCGTCTTGCTTACGGTCGTGGTGGCGTAGCTTATGCTTCCGGCCGTCTTCGAATCGCTGTCAGAATCCGACCCGCACGAGACGAATGCGAGCGCAAGCAGCGCGCCCACCAACGGGAAGAGTTTTTTGAGTTTCTGCATAAAATGCCTCCTGAATATGGTTTAAAATATGAAAAGCCCATGTGCAGGGCGCAATTTTGCCTGCATCATGGGCAGTTTTCCAGAGTGAGAAAGTGTCAGCCGTTCGGCTGTTTTGTGAGTTTGATTTAAAATACGTGTAGCCCGAAAAAACTATTCGGGCAGAGTTATAGCTGTGCTGTGATTCTGGCACGGAGAGTAAATTCATGTCAAGGGATTTGCTGAATGTTTTCCGTTCTTCCATGAATCCGCCTCCTTTTCAAAATGGCGACAAAAGCCGTCATCTTTTTGAATATCATAACGCAGATTTTTGGAAATACAGATTTTTTTAATTTTTTGTAAAAAAAATGGGAAACGCAAGCGGTTTTGCAACAGGGGAATCAGGAGGCTAGGCAATTCTCTGCGGGCTTGCAGCCAACCAGCAAATGACTAGGACACACCTGGACAACGGCAATCCCCCACAAATTCACCAATGCGCGAGAATCGGTGGCTTGCCAAGGTCCAAACGAGTCCTAAGAGATGTGGATTGGATGCAAGCCTCGCCAAGAATTGCGGAGCAATTCTTGCGCATTGATGGAGTGGCGGCGGCTGCACACAATCAGCAAAGATTAGGACTCACAAAGACACTAGCAGCGTCCGTGCGCAAGAATCGCAAAGCGATTCTTGGCGGCGGCTGCAGCCAACCAGCAACGCCTAGGACTCACAAAGACAACGGCAGCGCCCCTTTCCCAGGATAGCAGGCGGCACAGCCGAGTTCCTCTTCGATTCTGAGGAGGCGGTTGTACTTCGCGACGCGCTCGGAGCGGCTTGGGGCGCCCGTCTTTATCTGGCAGGTGTTCAGGGCGACGGCGAGGTCGGCGATTGTCGTGTCCTCGGTCTCGCCTGAGCGGTGTGAGGAAATCGCCGTGTAGCCGGCCTTGTGCGCCATCTTTATCGCCTCCAGAGTCTCGGAGACGGAGCCAATCTGGTTGAGTTTGATGAGGATTGAATTTCCCGCGCCCAAAGAGATTCCCTTTGAGAGACGCTCCGTGTTCGTGACGAAAAGGTCGTCGCCCACGAGCTGCACTTTCTTTCCGAGCCTTGCCGTCATCTTCTGCCAGCCTTCCCAGTCCTCCTCGTCAAGTCCGTCCTCAATCGAAACAATCGGATACTTGTCCACGAGTTTCTCCCAGTGGTCGATTAGCTCGTCGGTCGTGAAGTCCCGCCCGGATTTCGGCTGGTGGTAGAAGCCCTTGCCCTTCTCCGACTTCCACTCGGAAGAGGCGGCGTCCATCGCGATGAAGAAGTCCTTTCCAGGCTCGAAACCTGCGGCCTTGATTGCCTCAAGGATTTTTTCGATTGCCTCCTCGTCCGACTTGAGCTTGTTCGGAGCGAATCCGCCCTCGTCGCCCACGGCAGTGACGTCGCCCATCGCCTTGATGAGGGACTGGAGCTTGTGGAACACCTCCGTGCACCATCTCAACCCCTCTTTGAACGAAGGCGCGCCGGCCGGCATAATCATGAATTCCTGAGTGTCCACGGCTGAGTCAGCGTGCGCTCCGCCGTTCAGGATGTTCATCATCGGAACCGGGAGCTTAGTCCCCTGAACGCCGCCCAAGAAGCGGTAGAGCGGTATTCCGAGAGAGACCGAAGCCGCGCGCGCGGAAGCGATTGAGACCGCGAGTATGGCGTTCGCGCCGAGCTTGGACTTGTCCTTCGTTCCGTCGGCCTTGAGCATGGCTCCGTCCACAGCGTACACGTCCTGCGCGTCCAAGCCCTTCACGGCCTCGTTGATGATTGTGCTCACATTGTTCACGGCCTTGGAGACGCCCTTTCCGCCGAACTTGGACTTGTCTCCGTCGCGAAGCTCAAGAGCCTCGAATTCGCCGGTGGACGCACCAGACGGAGCCGCGCCCAAAGCCACAGTTCCGTCCTCCAGATGCACCTCGGCTTCCACAGTTGGATTTCCGCGGGAATCGATGATTTCGCGTCCGATTACTTTGACGATTGTAGTTTTTGCCATTTAGTTCTCCTTTCAATCAACAAAAATCATTTGTTAATCTAAATCAATTTTTGTTAGCGTAGTCTAATTGACAAAAAATAGAAATCATCACTATTGAGAATATTTCCAAATTAGGCCGAAAGCCGCGCTTACGCATGTTGCAGTGGCTGAAACAAGCTCCCAGCGAGCCCCGCCCGCCCATGTGCGAGAATCGCAAAGCGATTCTCGGCAACGGCTGCCGCCAACCGGCAATCGCTTAGGACTCATCAATCTCCCAGCAGCGTCCCGATTCTCTGCGAGCTTGCAGCCAACTTGCAAGTGCTTTCTCAACATGGACAACGGAAATCCCCATAAATCCACAAATGCGAGAGAATCGCTTCGCGATTCTCTGCGGCGGCTGCATCCAACTAGCAACACCTAGGACTCATTCGGCTCCCAGCAGCGCCCGTACGAGAGAATCGCTTCGCGATTCTCTGCGAGCTTGCAGCCAACTTGCAAGTGCTTTCTCAACATGGACAACGGAAATCCCCATAAATCCACAAATGCGAGAGAATCGCTTCGCGATTCTCTGCGGCGGCTGCATCCAACTAGCAATGCTTAGGACTCATTCGGCTCTTAGCAGCGCTCACTTGGTGACATTGAACTTGAAGAAGATGCAGTCTCCGTCCTGGACGACATATTCCTTGCCTTCCTGGCGGTATTTTCCGTGGGCCTTGATTTCAGCCTCGGAACCAAATTCCCTCAAATCGTCGACAGAATAGACTTCCGCCTTGATGAAGCCCTTCTCGAAATCCGTGTGGATGACACCTGCGGCCTGTGGAGCCAAATCTCCGTTGTGGATTGTCCATGCGCGGCACTCGTCCGGTCCGCCCGTGAAGAAAGTGCGCAGCCCCATCAGGTGATAGGCGGCGCGGGCAAGGACGGTGAGGCCGGACTCTTTCAAGCCCACGCTGTCCATGAAGTCCTTGCGGTCGTTCTCGTCCGTGATGTCAGCGAGGTCGGATTCGAATTTTCCGCAAATCACGATGACTTCGCTCTTCTCTTCGGCTGCCATTTTCTTGACAGCCTCAACATACTTGTTCGTGCCCTCGGCGATTGTGTCCTCGTCGATGTTGCAGACGAAAAGCTGCGGCTTCACGGTCAAAAGATGCAGGTCGTAGATGCCGGCCTTCTCCTCGTCGGTAAGGTCTGCGACACGGGCGCACTTTCCGTCCTGCAGGAGCGGCATGATTTTCGCGATTGCGCTCTTGTAGCCCGCGTATTTCTTCTCGGCCTCCTTTCCAAGCGCGCGCACTTCCTTCACGATTTTCTCCTCGCGCTTCGTTATCGTGTCGATATCCGCCTGGCAAAGCTCGTAGTTTATCGTGAGGATGTCGCTCTCCGGGTCGATTGGAGCGTCCGTCTTCGCGTCCTCGCGGACGTGCTGGATGTCCGGGTTGTCGAAGCAGCGGACGACATGGGCGATTACGGAAGTCTCGCGGATGTTGGCGAGGAACTGGTTTCCAAGCCCCTCACCCTTGGACGCGCCCTTTATCAAGCCTGCGATGTCGACAAAATCGACAGTGGCTGGAATCTTCTTTTTCGGCTGGAAAACGGAAGCCATGAAGTCGAGCCTCTCGTCTGGAAGCTCCACCACGCCGTGGTTCGGCTCTATCGTGCAGAACGGATAATTCGCGGCTTCGGCAGGAGCCTTTGTCAAAGCGGAAAAAATTGTGGATTTGCCCACGTTCGGCAATCCAACGATACCACAAGTAAGTTTCATTTTTATTCCTCGTATTTATTGTAATTTTTTTTATACGACTTCCATTTTAACGGAAATCGGACGATTTTTTTTGAACAGACCCGCTCAAAATCAGCATTCAGAGAAGTCGCAGCCGACATTCCTCATCACGTCGAAGAATTTCGGGAAGCTCACGGAGCAGCACTCGGCATCGCAGACCACGACCTTCTCCCCGGCTGGAAGCCCGATTCCAAGGCAGGCAAGCGACATGGCCATTCTGTGGTCGAGGTAGCTGTCGCAGACTCCGCCGTGCATCGCGAATTCGGGATTTCTGCCGCCGTTCGGAAGGAATGGCGAGTGCCCGTGAATCACAAGCGCGTCATCAGTCTCCTCGATTTCCGCCCCAAGTTTGGAAAGTTCCACGTTCAAGACCTTGAGCCTGTCGGTCTCTTTTCTCCGGCAGACTTCCGCGTCCTCAAGGATTGTCGTTCCCTCGGTGAAGCAGGCGGCAACGGCAAGCGCGCAGATTGCGTCGGGAAACGGCGACATCTTCACGCGCAGGGTCTTTCCTGGCAGATTTTCGGTGGAAAGCCTCGATGGCTCGACCGTAATCGTCTCCTTCTCCTTGTCCCACACGATTTTTCCGCCAATCGACTGGAGGATTTCCACAATCGCGTCGTCGCCCTGGGTTCCGCTTCCATCGATGTTCTCAATCGTTATCCTGGAGCCTGTCTCGGCCACGAGTCCCGCCACGAGCGGATAGGCGACACCTTCCCAGTCGCTCGGAATCGTCGTGGAGAAGCCCTTCAGATTCCTGTTCTGCTTTACCTCGATTCTCTTGAAGTCGTCGGAAATGGAACATTCAACGCCCACCTTCTCGAACCACTTCTGCGTCATCGTCAAATACGGCGTCTCTTTCGGATTTGAAAGCTCGATTTTTATTCCGCCCTCCATCAAGATTCCCGCAAGCATGAGTCCCGTCACATACTGGCTAGAGATTTCACCCTCGGTTTTCACGGTGCCTGTATGAATCGGGCCTCGAATCACCATCGGGCAGCCGTTCTTTCCTGGAACCGTCACGAAGGATTTTTTGTCGGAAAGCTGGTTCACGGAGTCGATTACATGGAGGACAGGGCGTTTTCTTATCGATTCGTCGCCTGTGAAAACGGTGTCGCCGTCGAAAGTCGCGGCAATCGGCGAAAGAAAATACAAGAGAGAGCCAGAATTTCCCACGTTCACCACATCGTCTGGCAGATGAAGGTTCTTTCCGGCCCCCTGCACTGTCCATTCAGTTCCGGGAACGCCCTCGGTGGAAAGGTTCAGGTTCACCCCAGAGCCTATCAAGGGAACGGCCGCGGCCGTGGAGAGGCAGTCCGCGCTCGGAAGCGGGTTCTTTATGTGCGAAGTCCCGTCGGCGATTGTCGCGAGAATCAGCGCGCGGATTGTATGAGATTTTGACCCCGGGACCACGACAGACCCCGAAAGCCTCGATTTTTTTGACGTGATATTCATGATGAGAGAATCCTATCACAAATTCGATTTTCTTTTCTGACTTCGGACGAAATGCAGATAGTAGACGAACATCGTCACGCTGCAGAAAGTCCAGCCGACCGGGTACGCGATGGACACCGGAAAAAACGCGTCGGTGATGTGCGTCGCGACGAAGAGATAGAGCTGCCTGAAAGCCACGAAGCCACAAAGGAGAATCACCATCGGAGCGCGCGCGTTCCCGAGCCCTCTAAGCCCGCCCGCGAAAATCTGAGTTCCGCAGCGGATGACGTAGAATGCGGTGCAGACCTTCACGAAGTAGGTTCCGTAGTAGACCACGCCGGAATCGGAATTGAAGAGCGAGACAAGTTCGTCCGAGAAGATGCGGGTCGGAAGCATGACGATGAACGAAATGCACATGGCGAGCAGAACGGAGGCCAGAATCCCCTTCTCCGCCCGCTCAAGCTTGCCCGCGCCGAAGTTCTGGCCAGCGAAAGTCGTGGAAGCCAACGAAAGGCTCTGCATCGGAAGCAGACAGACCTGGTCGATTTTGTTGAACGAAGCCCAGCCGGCCATGCAGTCCGAGCCGAATTTGTTGATGTAGCCCTGCACGAAGACGTTCGAGAAGCAAGTGAGCGACATCTGGAAGCCGCCCGGAAGTCCGAGCTTCACAATCCGCTTGAGAATCGGAAAATCGACTTTCATCTCACGGAGCGAAAGCTTGTACACCTCGTTCGTACGGAAGAGAAAGAAGAGAACGAAGACGGCAGAGAAAGCCTCCGAAATTATCGTGGCGTAGCCCGCGCCCGCTATTCCAAAATCCAGAACGATGACGAAGAGAGCGTCGAGTCCGACATTCAGCACGGACGAAAGCACGAGCGCGACGAACGGAAGCCTGGAATTCCCCAAGGCGCGGAGGATTCCCGATGCGATGTTGTACACCATCAAAAAGATTATCCCCTCGAAGTAAATCGTCAGGTAGAGGTTCGCGTCGTGGAAGACGTCATGAGGCGTGTCCATGAGTGAGAGGAACGTTGGATTGAGAGCGATTCCGAAAGCCGTGAACGCAACGCCAAGAACGACCGTCGAGAAAATCAGCGTGTGTATCGCCTTCCGCATCGAGGAAATGTTCTTTCCGCCGAAGAACTGCGAGACGACAACGCTTCCACCCGTGGCGAAGCCCATGAAGAATCCCAGAATTGAGTTGATGATTTGGTTGGTCGAGCCGATTGCCGCCAGAGCCTCCTTTCCGACGAAATTACCGACAACCACCGAATCCACGATGTTGTAAAGCTGCTGGAAGAGATTTCCCGCCAACAGAGGAATGGAGAATTTTATGAGGAGGGGAACGATTTTCCCGTCCGTCATGTCCAATATTTTTGTTTTGTTCATTTCAAGTCAACAATCTACTATTAATTTGATATTGTCAACAAACATTTCATACTATTCCCATAGGTTTCTCAAATCAGAATTTCCGCAGGAAGCCTGTTTCGCAACTGAGACAGGCACAAACCCGACATTTGACCTACAAAAAATCCGCAGACTATGAGAAAATAGAGCGATTCAAAAAAACAGGAGAGCAACATGCCAAACAAGATGTCAGACCCGAATTCTGCGATGATGCAGATGCTGATGCAGATGATGCAGGGAATGCAGCAGAGCAGCGCGATAATAAAGGCGAACCCGAACCAGAACGCGCAGAGCCAAATGCAGAGCCAAACGACGAACCAGATGATGAACCAATACGCGCAGAATCAGATGATGCAGAATCAAATGCAGAATCAAATGCAGAACCAATACGCTCAGAACCAAATGCAGAGCCAATATGCGCAGAACCAACAGGGGAACGCCTCTCCCAGGGATTTCGTCAAGATGGCGCCAATCGAGATGAACGGAATGAAGGGCGTGATGGGCTTCGGCTACATCGACGACTCGGAGATGATGAAGTCGCCTGCGTTCCAGAACGGAGGAATTAAGAGCGCGAACGTGGACGTGGCGGCGCAGAAACGGAATTTTGAAGAGAAGAAGAACGTAATCGCGCCGAACCCGGAGCAAAAGCAGATGGCGCACAATCTCGCCATGCAGTTCATGCAGAGCAAGAACCAGCCTTTCACGCAGGAGCAGATGCAGGCAATCGAAGAGAAAATCCTCGAACGCATAATGGGCGCGCTAAAGGGCTGACAAAAAAAGCGCGGCCGGCGGACTCCAAAAAGGATTGGCCGGACGCGGCATTTTTCAGCAAACTGCGAATTTCAGAACGAGAACTTTTCGATTTCCTTCGTGATGTTCTTGACGGAATCCTTGTTCCGCTCGGCCTTGTCCTTGACGATTTCCACAGTCTCGGAGAAGTTCCGTATCACGGCCTCGGATTCGTTCATCGATTCGGAGATTTTCCTTGAGAAATCGAAGACCTTGTTCACGTTCTCCATCATGACCTTTGAATATTCGGCCTGCTTCTGGACGAGCGTCGTCACGCTGTCAATCTGGCGGCTGATTTCGTCGGTGGCGTTCTTCGTCTGCTTGACGCTTTCAGACTGCATGTCCATCGACTCGGAGATTGTGGAGACGACATTCTTCTGCTGGTCGATTTCCTCCTCGATTTTTCCGAATATCTCCATCGTTGAAGCCATCGATTTTGAAGAGCTGTCCACGGCGTTCACGATTTCTGTTATCAAGTCCTTGATGTCCTTCGCGGATTTCGACGACGACTCGGCGAGTTTCCTGATTTCCTCGGCGACGACCGCGAATCCAGAACCGGCATCTCCGGCATGGGCGGCCTCTATCGAAGCGTTCATGGCGAGGAGGTTCGTCTGACTCGCAACTGTCTGGATTACCCTTATGACATCGCCCATCATCCTCGACTTCTCGCTCACGGTGTTGACGATGCTCATCGTCTTGTTCACTTCCTCGTTTCCCTGCTTTGAAATCTCGGAAAGCCTCAGGGAGCTGGACTCGGCCTTGTCTATCATCTCGTCGATTGAACGGAGGTTCTCGCTCGTCTTGTTCATGAGGCTGACGTTCACCTTTGCGGCGTCGAATTCCTTCCTCACCGCCACGTCGATTTTGTCCGCGTCCGAAGAAAGATAGACGATTCCGTCCTTGAGCTGGGCCAAAATCTGCCCTTCCTCGTCGATTTCAGAATTGAGGTTCTTTATCGTGCTGAAAACCTGAGTGACACCGGCCGCGGACGAATCGGCAACGTTCTTCAACTCGTTCGCGCCCACGTCCACGTTCGAGGCCTCGGACGTGAGGTTCCTCAAATGAACCTGCAGCAAGTCCATCAAGGCGTTTATCTCGCTCTCGACAACGCCGAAGTCGTCGAAGGCACCTATCGAAAGCCGCTTCTGGATGTTTCCGGTCTCGGTGAGGGTCTTCACCTGTTCCACGGTTATCTCGAACCTCGCGCGGAGCTGCTTCAATATGAGAATGAGAAGCGGAAGCGTCATTCCGAGCGAAATCGCTATGGAAATCGCGGCGTTCGAGAAGAACTGTTCTGTAGAAAGTCCGTTGCGGACAGCTCCATAGCCTGAGCAGAATATGTGCCAGCCGGTCGCGAAGATGCAGGTCGCCACCGTCCTGAAAAGGGAGCTTGTGAACGCGGAAGTCTTTATTCCGTCGGTGCTCGTTATTCCGAGTTTTGAAAGCTCGCTCCTGGCGCACGCGTTGAAGCAGTCCACCGCGTATTCCCTCGCCATGAACGCGTAGACCGACGTGAGCACGAGCATGATGACCATCTCGGTGGCCGTGTAGTGGAGGATTCCGAGGCTGACCTTTATCAAGACCGAAAGCCCGTTTCCAGTGAAGAAGCCGAGCAGGAGCGAAATCGTGGAGATTCTGTTCACAACCCGCATTATGGAGGCAGCCCTCGTCTTCTCTTCGTCGGTCAGAGGCCGCTCCTCCACGACCTTGAGCATCTTCATGAGGTGCTTCATCTTGCTGTAGACCAGAACGACGATGATGACGGAGAGTCCCGCGGAAGGAATCAAAGTCGTGCCGATGCCGGAAATCCATTCCTGAAAAGAGCTTCCCTTTATCTGCATGATTTGCAGGTACGAAAGAAGCGGAATGCCGATTACTGTTGAAATGCAAAAGAATATCGAATAAAGAGCGAATATGTTCATAGAGGAATTATCGCATTTATTCACAGTTTTACATAGAATTTTAATGATTTTTTAACAAAAAAACGACAAAAAAAACGCGCCTGGAGGAATCCTCCGTGTGAAGTGCCCCCTAAAGTTGGGCAAGAAAAATTTCAAAGCGACTTGTGGAAATGCGGAATTTTTCAATTCGATAAAAAGCCATATCATGCTATACTGACGAGATGGAGGATGAAGAATGACGATAACACTGCAAAATGTCGACTACCAGTTTTTGGATGCGCTCAAGCGACTCCTGTCATTGCGCAAAGACATAAAAATGACGACAGAATCAGACGAGCTGAACGAACTCACAGAGCAGGTTCTGAAAGACAGCGAAGCTGGCAGGAACCTCAGTCCGGTGTTCACATCCACAAGCGATTTCATGGCGGCGCTCAATGCTTAACCTGCGATTCACAACACAGTTCAAAAAGGAGTCGGAGTTGATTCTTGAAATGGCAAGGATGGGCACCCACTCCGATTTGTTCAAAAAATAAACACGCAGCGACAAAAAATCCCCCGCCACTTCGCAATGACAGGGGATTTTCATAAACGCTCAGAACAGGCCTACTGTCTTGTATAAGTGTCTGAATCTCCGTCAAAATCGATAGTGGCTGTTTTTCCGCTTACAACAGCCTCGATTGAAACATCGGAAACCGCTTCGAGCGGGAAGTCCGAGTTCGTGAACGTCAGGCTTGTCTTGCCGGCAGCGACGGCGGCTTCACACTTTTTCACCATCTCCTCTTCGCTTACGGCATCTTCGTCGGCCATCTTCGTCACAGTGATTTTTACAGTGCCGTCGGCATTTGGATTTCCTGTGTACGTTCCAACGAACGTATCAAAATCAGTTATGACGGAAAAGCCTTCCTCCGTATATTTGTCGTACGAATGCCCCTTCACAGTGTTGTCGGAAAAGAACGTTATCGTCTCGTAAGAATCGGCAGTGGCCTCCGAATCCTTGTACACGGCGACAGTTGAAACAGTGTCGTCATCGTCGTCATCGTCGTCAGAGCAGGCGATGAGAGAAGTCGCGACGAATCCAATTGCGAGCAAAGCGACCAGTGCGGAAAGAATTTTGTTGATTTTTTTCATTTGTAGAAACTCCTTGAAGCGGACCTTAAATCCGCCACAAAAACACTCTACAAAAAAAAAGTAGTCAGACAATAGCTTTCTTAAAAAATTTACAAAACCGCGCCGGAGCGCAAAAAAAATCCCCCGCCACTCCACAATGGCAGAGGATTTTTATGAAACGCTCAATGACAGAGCGTCAATCAGCCTACGCTCTCTTCAAGTGGATTGCGAATCCGCCGACCTCTTTGTCGAGGTAGACGACCTTGAGAGGAGAGGCGTTCTCTTTGCCCATCCACTTCTCTGTTCCGGCGACCGGCTTGAAGCCGAACTTGTCGAGGTAAGCCAAAGCGCGCTCGATGTTGTTGCAGACCACAGAGATGTGTCCGTGAGTTCCGCGTCCGTTCTGCTTCATGATTTCAATCTGGTCAGAAGCGAAGATTGAAGAGTTTCCGACTTTCGCGGCGAATCCGAAAGCGTCGAATCCGTTTGCGATTGAAGTCGCGTCGTCAGGGTTGGCGGCGTTGATTCCCCAGTGGTCGATGTGGAAGTTGTGCATGGCCTTCACAGCGTCCTTGCAAATCTGTGTGATTTCGTCCCACTTGCAGCCCTCGATGAGAGGCTTCTTTACCATCCATGTTCCGCCCATGCAGAGGATGTTCTTGCGCTTCGCGTACTCGCCGACGTTCTCAGTCGTAACGCCGCCAGTAGGCATGAATGTGCACTGCGGGAACGGGCCGCCGAAGTCGTCGATGATTTTGTATCCGCCCTTGCGCTCTGCTGGGAACAACTTGAGGTGTGTGACGCCCTTGTTGATGCAGGCTGTGATTTCAGACGGGTTGGAGATTCCAGGCATTGTAGGAACATTGTTCTTCAAGCACCAGTCGACGACATCAGGGTTGTATCCTGGGGAAACGATGAATTTCGCACCGGCTTTGACAGCTTTCTCGGCCTGCTCGACGTTCAAAACAGTTCCAGCTCCAACGAGCATGTCAGGCTCGGCCTTTATCATGGCCTCGATGGCTTCGGCGGCGCAGGCTGTGCGGAATGTGACTTCAGAAGCCGGAAGTCCGCCCTTCACGAGAGCGTGCGCCAAATCAGCTGCTTTTGAAGCATCTTCGATTGCGACAACAGGAATGATACCGATGTCACGGAATGTGTCATAAATGTCTTTTGCCATTTTATAGGACTCCTTAAAAAGATTGCTAAATAGTATCTTGTATGATAATTAAAAGAAGAAATCTTTCCTAGTGCAGATTCGTTCTATCAAATTCGCGCCATTTAGGTTAAAATCAAGCGAGATGAGCAAGACCTATTTTGGGAGAATTAAATGAAAAGTCTGAAATCGCTTAACTACGGAATCGTCGGGTTGGGAATAATGGGAGGTTCGTTCGCAAAGGCGATTCGGCTGAACGTCCTGAGCCAGAGCGGTTCCACTGGAAAAATCCTGGCCTGCAACAGGAGCACGGCGTGCCTTTCCCAGTCAAAATCGGAGGGAATCGTTGACGAGACGTTCACCAGCGACAGAGTGAAGGAGATGCTTCCCAAGTGCGACGTCCTCTTCGTCTGCCTCTATCCGCACGCGACCCTCGACTTCCTCAAAGTGAACAAGGAATTCTTCAAGCCGGGAGCCATCGTGACTGACATTTCGGGCGTTAAGGGAATCTTCGAGAAGGAGCTGCCGTCGATTCTGCGGGACGACGTGGACTTCGTAATCGGACACCCGATGGCGGGGGGAGAGAAAGAGGGATACGCCAACTCGAAGGCAGAATTCTTCGTCAACCACAACTACATCCTCTGCGAGCAGAAATTCAACAAGAAAGAGAACCTGGACTTGATGAGGGAGCTGATTTCCGCGATGGGCTTCTCCCGCATAACGGAGACGACCACCGACATCCACGACTACAAAATCGGATTCACGAGCCAGCTATGCCACGTCATCGCGTCGGCGCTTGTCGAGAGCGCGGAGGACCCGGCCATAACGGCGTTCGGCGGCGGAAGCTTCGAGGATTTGACGAGGATAGCGATGATAAACGCGCCACTTTGGACGGAGCTTTTCATATCGAACAAGGACAAGCTCGTGAAGCACATAGAGAACTTCGAGAGGCAAATCGACGCGTTCAAAAAAGCGATACAAGACGAGGATTCCGAAAAGCTCATGTCGCTTCTTGAGGAGACGAGGGAAAAGCGGCTCGCGATGGGAAGCATACGGACAATCGCAAAGTAGAGACAATCGAGGCAATTAAAACCAACTACAGAATCAGGAGAAGAAAATGACTGACAACAAGATTTTGGACGACGCAATCCGCAGGGTGCCGGACTTTCCGAAGAAGGGAATCCTCTTCTACGACATCACGAGCGTCCTCACAAACCCGAAGGCATTCAAGTGGTGCCTGGACAAGATGTACGAAATCTACAAGGCAAAGTTCGACGAGGGAAAAATCGACGCGATAGCCTCGGTGGAGTCGAGGGGATTCTTGTTCGCAGCTCCGCTCGCAGAAAAGCTCGGAATCCCGCTCGTCCTCATCAGAAAGAAGGGAAAGCTTCCGGGGGACGTCTACAGGGCTTCCTACGATTTGGAATACGGCTCGGCGGAAATCGAAGTGCACAAGGCGGACATCAAGCCGGGACAGAAATTCCTCCTCATCGACGACCTCATCGCAACGGGCGGGACACTCACTGCCGGAAAGAAACTCATATCGCAGGGACAGGCCGAAGTCACCGAGATTTTCGGAATCATCGGGCTGCCGGATTTGAAGTACAGGGAAGTCCTCGCTCCTGTGAACGTGACGACTTTGATTGATTTCCACGGAGCATGATTACGGAAGAGACGGCGGCAAAGGAAATAAGATTCCACGTCTGCATGGACTTGGAGATGAGCGAACTCACGCCCGCGGAAATGGGCATGATTTACCTCAGAAACGAAGTGATTCAAATAGGAGCGGTCATTCTCGACAGCGACTTCAAGCTCGTCTCCAAGTTCAACAGATTCGTGAAGCCCAAATACAGCCACATAACGGAATTCATCAACAGTCTTACGGGCATAACGGAAGACGACTTGGTAGGCGCGGCCGATTTCGAGACGGTCTTCTCGTCCTATGTCGAGTGGATCGAAGAGAAGACTGGCGGCGAGAAGTTCGTAACCTACTGCTGGAGCGGAATGGACCACTCGCAAATCCACGAGGAGCTGATGGTCAAGGCGAAGGAAAGGGACGACCTTTTCAAGAACCTTGAGACATTCGTCGATTTGCAGAGGACGTTCGGGGAGGTTCTTGGAACGCACGCCTCAATAGGGCTTGGCACGGCCGTCCACTACTGCCACGAAACTTTCGAGGGGCAGGAGCACTCGGCGCTGGCGGACGCGTTCAACACGGCCGTAATCCTCAACAAGCTCTGCAAGGCTTCCTCGTTCACGCCGGAATTCCACATGCTGCACGAACCAAGGGAAGAGGCAATCGAGAAGGAGAGAATCGAAGAGGAGAAGCTCAGCAAAAGCATGAATTCCTCGTTCGCGTCGTTCCTCAAGCCCGAACAGCTCAAAAAACTCGGAATCGACAGCGGAAAGCAGGAGGAAATCGAGCACAGGCGGCTGGCGGAGGCGAAGGACGACTATTCGAACTACCTGCCGCCGAAGATGAGCAAACGGGAGAAGAAGCTTCTGAAGCTGCACCAAAAGGAGCGGAAGAAGATGGCGAAGTTCTCCCCGGAAATACAGTCGCAGATAGCGAACCACCACCCGACGCTCAAATACAACATTCCGCCAATAGACTGGCTCCACTTCTACACCAGAATGTTGACTTTCAAGGCGGATGTCGGGAAATTCGAACTTTAATCAACAAAAAAATCATTTGTAAAGAGGTTGAAAAAAATGGCAAGAGGATTCAGAAAAGGAAGCTTGATTCCAATCGTCGTGGCTTTGGTCGCGGCGTTCGCGGGATTCAAGTACACGACGACGACATCGGGCGGCGAGGTCGGAGCCGACAGGAAGCAGGTGATGACGGTCTCGGCGGAGGAGATGGTGGAAAGCGCGAACCAGTCCTACGCGCAGATAATCGCGCAGGCAAAGAACGAAGGGAAACTGAACACGGATGCCGCGACCACGGCCCGCGTGAAGAAAATCGCGTCCGCCCTCATCAAGCAGACGGGGAACTTCCGCGAGGACGCGCTCGGCTGGGACTGGCAGGTGAACGTCATAACTGATAGCACCGTGAACGCATGGTGCATGGCCGGCGGAAAAATCGTCGTGTACACAGGAATCATCGACACGCTCAAGCTCACGGACGCGCAGCTCGCGGCCGTAATCGGGCACGAGATTTCGCACGCGCTCAGGGAGCATTCGCGGGAACAGGTGAGCCGCTCAAAGATAAAGTCGATTGGAACGGCGGCCATTTCGGAAGCGTTCGGGCTGAACTCGACCGAGCGCGGGATAGTGAATTTCGCTGCGGAGGCTCTTTCGCTCAAGTATTCGAGGAACCAGGAGACGGAAGCCGACAACATGGGGACGGAACTGATGGCCAGAGCCGGCTACGACCCGAACGAGGCCGTGAAAGTCTGGGAGAAGATGTCGTCTCTGTCAAAAACTTCAACGCCAGAATTCATGAGCACCCACCCCTCCCACGAAAGCAGAATCGAAAACCTGCACGGAATAGCGGAGACCGTCTATCCGTTGTATCAAAAAGCAATCAAATGAACTAGAATAGAGAATCATTTTAAGGAGATAAAAATGGCAAAAGAGAAAGTTATTCTCGCTTACTCAGGTGGATTGGACACGACGGTAATCATTCCGTGGCTCAAGGAAAACTACGACTACGACGTAATCGCGGTCTGCATCGACGTTGGTCAGGGCGACGACTGGGAGCACATCAAGAGCCGCGCGCTCAAGACAGGCGCTTCGGCATGCTACGTTGTTGACGCACGAAAAGAATACATCGAAGAATACATCTGGCCGGCACTCAAGGCAAACGCTGTTTACGAGGACGAATATCTTCTCGGAACTTCAACTGCCCGCCCTCTCATCGGAAAAATCCTTGTTGAATACGCAAGGCAGGAAGGCGCAACTGCAATCTGCCACGGCGCAACAGGAAAAGGCAACGACCAGGTTCGTTTCGAGCTTGCGATAAAGGCATTTGCCCCTGACCTCCGCGTAATTGCTGCATGGAGAGACGACAAATGGAACATGGACAGCCGCGACGCCGAAATCAAGTTCCTTGAGGACAGGGGGCTTGAGGTTCCGATGAAAAAGGACCAGTCCTACTCTCGCGACGAGAACATCTGGCACATCAGCCACGAGGGCTTGGAGCTTGAGAAGACTGCGAACGAGCCGAACTACCCGCACATGCTCAAGAACACGAAGGTTCCGGAGACTGCCGGAGACGGCGAGTACGTCACAATAGAATGGGAGAAGGGAATCCCGGTCTCATTGAACGGAAAGAAGATGAACGGCCTTGAGTTGATGACCGAACTCAACAAGATTGGCGGAAGAAACGGAGTCGGACTCGTGGACATCTGCGAGAACCGCTGCGTCGGAATGAAGAGCCGCGGAGTCTACGAGACACCGGGCGGAGCGATTTTGTATTTCGCACACCGCATGATGGACCACATCTGCCTCGACCGCGACACATACCACTACAAGCAGCAGGTTTCATTGCGTCTGGCAGAGCTCATCTACGACGGAAAAGTCTTCACTCCGCTCTACGACGCTCTGATGGCGTTCGTAGACTCGACACAGCAGACTGTGACCGGCTGGACGAAGGTCAAGCTCGTGAAGGGGCAGATCCGCGCGGCAGGAAGCGATTCCAAGTACAGCCTCTACAACGAGGACATCGCCTCGTTCACAACCGGCGAACTCTACAACCACAAGGACGCGCAGGGCTTCATCACGCTCTTCGGACTCCCGCTCAAGGTCCGCGCCATGATGGAACAGAAAGTCGGCGAAGGCCGCGCCATCGTCGAAAGCAAGAACCTGAAGAAACGCCCGACAGAGTAAGTAGTTTTATATGGCATCCGTGCCATATAAAACTACGCAGAACAGCAAAGCTGTTCTGCTAAAGTGTGGACGTACATCCTGTACGTCCCTCTTTGTGAAAACAAGATTCTGCAAAGTGTGGCCGCACGTCGTGTGCGGCCTGTTTTTGTGAGTGCGAGCTTCTGTTATGGAGGTTAATATGACAAACGTTGCGATTGAGAAGAAAATCGGAATGCTTTCAGCGGAATTTCAGAATTCGCTTTTGGATTACTTGGATTTTCTTCTGGCCAAGCAAGCTAGAAAAAGCAAAACAAAAGAAAAGTGGTTTTCTGATGAAAACATGGCCTATCTGGAAAAAGTGACTGCGGAAATCGATTCCGGCCGCGCGTCGCTTTCCGAGCATGAGCTGGTTGAAGTTTGACATGAAAATACAATGGTATGAAAAAGCATGGGAAGAGTATTGCTCATGGCAAACAACCGACAAGAAAATCCTAAAAAAAATCAACGAACTCATAAAAGAGATACAACGGAACCCATTTGAGGGAACAGGAAAACCAGAAGCTCTAAAAGGTAATCTTAGCGGTTGGTGGAGTCGCCGAATAGATGCTGCAAACAGAATCGTGTACAAACAAATTGATGACTTCGTTGCGATTGCAGCCTGCAAAGGACATTACGAATCGTTATAAAATTGTATGCTATCGATTACGAGAGCGATTGTGTTTTCTATTTTGTCTTTTACGCCCCCTCTGATATTTTTCATCCTCGTTTGCGAAAACAAACTTTTCCGTTTTGATTTCGATTTTCAAAAATTTTCGTTGATGATTCGGTCTATCTCAATTCCTATTCTGTCTTTCAAAATATTTTTAATTTCATCTCTTGATTTCGAGGCATCTCTCAAAAATAAATCTGCGGGGTGTACATTCAGTGCTTGAGCAATTGCAAGAATATTTTTAAACGACGGATAAGCTTTGCCTGATTCTATATTACCAATCATTCCATTTGAACTATTAGCTTGAATCGCGAGTTCCGATTGATTCAGCCCTCGAAGTTCACGATAAAATTTGATATTCATTCTAAAAGCTTCAAAAAAGGAATCCATGCACTCATTCTAGTAAAGAATTTCTTAAATTTTTCTATTGACATGGAGTTTAGCCACCATTATTCTTTATTATATGGAGTTTAAGAATCTTCAACTCCATATAATAAAGTAAAAAAACAAGTTGGAGGCGGAAAGTTGATTATCATTGATAAAACAAAACTTGTTTGCACAGAGAATTTTTTTCTTGATAAGAAACAGTTGATTACAAACTCTCAAATCTTCATGTTTGACCCTACAGTTTTTAAGACAGATGCAGATGTTATTGCTGATATTAAGAAACAATTGGATTTGCATCCAGCATATATAGAAGTAATCTAAGACCTGCTATGAAATGTCAATCATTTGACGAAGCATTTTTCAATGCTTTTTCAGCAAGTTTTGAGACGTCAACGTCAGGAGGAAAAACTGGAACGTAATCAATATTGTTTTTAAGAACAGTGAAAACAACATTGAGGA
>JAGBIY010000031.1 GCA_017934745.1 Treponema sp.
AACCGCAGCCTGCTTGCGCAGTCTTGCCCAAAACGGCAGTACCGCTTCGCGGTGGCGTTAACATCGCTTGCGATGTTTAGTGTTTTGATGGACGGAACCCCGCTTCCGCTCGTTTCTGCCATTGCACTGTGAAAACTCGACATTCGACCTTTTAATTTTTGTCAGCCTTCCTTTTTAAGTCGCTTTTTTCATATATCCGCACAAATTTTGATTTTTACGATATACTGAAGTAATCAGATATCTTGTCCAGAAAATTTTTTTGGACAGATTTCAATTGTAAAAAGGGAGGAACATATGAAAAAGTCTTTTTGGCAGGCGAAGGCCATCGCTTTCGCCGCCGCGGTTCTGTTTTGCATTCCTGGAGGGGCGTTCTTTGCGGGGTGCTCAAGCGACAGCGACGGAGGAAGCGACACTCCGACCGACAACAGCGAGAAAATAGAGAATTCTGACGGAACGACTACGCTGAAAATTCAGGAAAACGGCAGCGGATTTGTGAGCACGACTGGAAGCGTAAAAAGCGAATTTGCAGGTTATACGGGGAACGGCTACCTTGACGGCATTACAGATGGAGGAAATATCGTATATACAGTCTCGGCAACAGAAGCGATTACCGATGCGAAAATTGCAATTCACTATTGCAATACGGAAGCGAGTCGCATCAGGGGAGCTTTGGTTTCTGTGAACGGAACGGTTTTGAACGAGGACAGCCCATTTTCGATGACATACACATTCAAGGGCAATAAGACGGATTCTTCCGCCGAAACCGTCGCTAAACGATGGGTTGATACTGCATATCTTGAAAATGTTTCCCTAAAGGCTGGTTCAAATTCGATTATAATCACGGGAGCAACTGCAGGGACGTATACACCTGTAGGGGGGGGGTGATGCCATAACAATTTCAGATGGAAATTCAGGTTGCCTCAACTATGTCGACTACCTCATCGTAAACGGCAAGGGAATCGATTATGGAACAGACACGACGAAATATGTAACTCTCTCTTATGCTTCAGAAAATACAACGGCGGGTTCTGTCACGAGTTCTGTAGAAGCATCGACTGTCGCTGAAAATTCGGAGGTCACGCTCACGGCAACTCCAAATGCTGGCTGGAAATTCGACTGCTGGTCTGACGGCTCAAAAGAGAATCCTCACAAAATTACCGTTTCATCAGCAACATACATCTTCGCCCACTTCATTCCAGAGGGCTACACCGCACCAAGCGGATTGGTGGGATACGCAAGCGTTACGACTGACGCAGGCGACGGATACACAATAACAGGCGGCGCGGGAGCAAGCGCGGCTAACACGGTAGCTATCGCAAGTTATGCAGAATTGGTTGCCAAAAAAGTCCTTCTCTCATCTGACGAGCCAAAAATCATCACAATCAGCGGAACAATCTCGACAAAAGACAATGCAAACCCGCTTTTGAGCGAAAAATACACAATCGGCTCAAATTCAACAATTTACGGCGACACTTCAAGTCAAGGCCGGTTGCAGAACATCGAATTCGTCGTTGAGGGCGAAAATGTGATTATCCGCAACATGATGTTCGGTGAAGTAATCAGCTGGGACGGCTACACGAAGAGCGGAGCGGACGATGCCCTTTCCTTGAACGGTGCGACACACGTTTGGGTTGACCACTGCGAATTCCAGTCTCATTTGACGCCGCAGGATTTGGACGGAAATGAGATTACATCTGGACATGATTATTACTCAACAGATGAAGATTGGGCAAAAGATTTTTACGACGGCTTGCTCGACATCAAGAACGGCTCGACATGGATTACAATCTCCAACTGCTACTTCCACGACCACTACAAGGCTTGTCTGTGTGCTTCTGGAGATGACGGTCCTGACAAGAACACTACAACAGGCGCAACAGACGAAGATATGAGAGTTACTTTCTACCACAATTACTGGAAGAACATAAATGCCCGTATGCCGCTCTTCCGCTACGGAACGGGCCACATATATGACTGCTATTTTGATGCCGGCACACAAAGCGGTTCTGCAAGCTGTATCAATGTTCGTGCGGGAAGCAAACTCTATATTGAAGGAAACACTTTCGCTAACTTCTCAAAAACAACGGGAGATTCAGTGTCGAAAGGTTCTTACATTATCGGCTTCTTCTTTGCCGATACAAGCAAGGCTTACGGTAATGTTTCCGGTTCATGGGTGGCAAAAAACAACAGCACTGCAAATGGCAGCGAAGGCTCTGTTTCTGCGCCAAAATACACATACACCGCGCCGACAAGCTATCCAGCGTCTGTTCCAACTGACGTTGGTGTCGGAAAACTTAGCGCAAGCGATTTGAACTAATTATTAGTGACATTGAAACAACGCCAATGTGGAATTCTTCGGGGTTTTAGGGGGAGGAAACGACCCGTTAGGGTCAAAACTTGCGAGGCAAGTTTTGAGCGAGTCTCCCTTAGGAGGGTGGGGAGCGGGCAACAGAGTGCCCGCGAGGGGGCTGTCCCAAAAGAAATGGACAGCCCCAATTATTTTAGCCCGAACTTCGAGTTTTGCCAGTAGCAGTCCCATAGCGGAAGCATTTTTCAGTATGCATAAACTCGACATTTGCCCTGTTTTATATTTCTTAAAGCGTATTTTTGGATATACTACAGGAAAGTATGTTTTCGGAGGGAAAATGATGAAAATCAGCAAAACTCACTTTGTGACAGTCAAAGCTGCTGTGCTCCTTATGGCAGCATCGCTTCTTTTTGGGCTTACTTCCTGTGGTAATGATTCTGACTCAGACAGCACACCTGATCCTGTGGCAGACACCACGGTCTACACCGCCCAGGAAGATGATTCCAGCACCTGCGGAGCCTATGCAATGGCTTACTTTCTGACAAGAACAGGCCAGATTGCAGAAAGCGACATCGAAAAGACGGCTAACCGCTTCTATTCTGAAGTTCAGTTTACTGAAGAGGAAGCAAGCGGTGATTATGAATTTCTTGAAGGCTACTCAAACCCGGTACTGATTGCCTCAAAGCTTAAGACGACCTGGGCAGAAAGTGCCAGCCTTAAAATGCTTGCCACGGCCAGCACTGAGGCAGAAGAACTGCTGGCAGGTCTTGCAAGCGGCCTTGGCATTACAGACATTACAAGCCTTTCTTCTTTTGACCAGGGCTTTTCTGACAGCGACTACTGTATCGAAATCATAAAGTCCGGTTCATCTTCTCTGCATTACCTTTTGACCTACAAAAAAAGCGGCGTTCTTTTTAGCCGGGACCCTGCTGACGGAAAAGAATACAAGCGCAGCGAAATCCAGACTGCTCATCCTAAATACCAGTTCTGTAACGGCGGTGTTTTTCTTAAGTCCTATGCAGAAGGAACCATTCCTTCTTTGATTACGATTAAGGCCAGCGAAATTGAGGGACTTCAGGACACATTGAAGGCAAAGCAGGAAGCCGGTTTTGACTTTGTAACCGTAAAAATTACTGATATGACCGACGCAAAAGAAGCCATGGACTGGACTACTCTCGATATGAACGATGAAAATAGCATGACTACCCTCTCTGAATATGCCGATGAGCGCTTTAGCACGCTTCTTGAAGCCATCTGTGCCGTTCAGGGAGAGACCACTATGGAAATGAACAGTAAAACTGGTTATTGTGACTTTACCTTTAGCGGCATGGCAATTTCCCTTGACCTAAGCGAAACTGCTCTTACCTATCTTCCTTTTGCGGCTTTTTGTGATCTTACTGGTCTGAGCTCAGGGGGGCTTATAATGCTAAAATGCCGGTAAATCTTGTGGAACTCACCCTGCCGGAAACCCTTACCGCACTGCTTTCTAAAACTTTTGTGGGTGTGGGGCTCAGTGACATTACCATTCCAAAAAATGTAACTGTAATGATGGACTTTCCGATTGGTTACAATTCAAAGCTGACCATGCGCTTTGAGGAAGGAACTGAAATTACGACAATCAATATACTGGGTGGAGAATGGAATGGCCCTGCAGAAATCATCATTCCTCCCAGCGTTACAGCAATTGCAGACTGTGCCTTTTACAAGGGTCCCTTGCAGACCATTATTTTTGAAGAAGGCAGTCAGCTGGAAAGCATCGGGGAGATGGCTTTTAATGGTAGTCCAATCACTGAAATTTCCCTTCCTGCAAGCCTGAAATCTATTGGAGAAAGCGCCTTCGAGGCAAGCGAGCTTACGGCCATTACTTTTGCCGGTACTATTGAGCAGTGGAATGCCATTACAAAGGGCACAAACTGGCTTGGCAATGAGGATGTTTCGAAAGTGACCTGCTCTGACGGAGAAGTAAGCCTGACAGACTAGGAAACGCGCAAGGGCGTGGAGCAATTGCGAAGCAAGCCACTGGACTGGCGGTGGACTTTCCGGCAGGCTGAACGTGGTTTTCTTCGATTTGGTGAAGGTGCACGCCCTGCTCGGAAAGCCTGTGGAGGAACTGTCCAAGCTTGAGAAGTGGGGCTTGTTCCTGTCCTACGCCGATGACGAGCGGTATTCGCAGTACATCGACGGTCTCATAAAAAGCGAGGAGGGAATCATGAACGCAAAATCGTCTCTGTGCACTGTCAGTCAGGATGAAATCAACTGGGTCCGCCAGAATTCCATTTTCATTGCCCAGCGCGACCGCAACACAATAATGCAGAACGCCGTGAAGCAAGGTTTGGAGCAAGGTCTTCGGCAGAAGGCAGTTGAAATCGCTAAGAAGATGCTCTCGATGAACATCTGCGATGTCGAAAAAATCGCGGAGGCAACAGGACTTTCCGTTGCTGAAGTAGAGTCCATCGCCGAGCAGGGGTAAAAAAATCCCCGGAAGCGGGAGGCTCAATTGCGTTCTGCTTCCGGGGGTATTTGCTTTTGTGCGCGTTTTTTAGAACCTGTACATTCCGCCGATTCTGAACGAGCCTATCCAGTCGCCGAAGATTCCGATGTTCGCCTCGACGAGCGCGGAGAAGTTGTCGGTGAAGTCGTACCTGGCTCCGACCATGGAGTTGAGTTTCACGCTGAATTTTGTCTTGCTCCATTCGTCATGGTAGTGGCTTACCTGTTTTCCATCGTTGTCGTAGGTGTAGTAATCATATTCGAAAGATTGAATCCTTATTGGAGTTGAAAGTCCAGCTCCTCCGTATGGGACGAGCTTTCGCAGTCCCTTCGCAGCTCCTTTTCCAAAGTAGAAATTCAGGATGCACATCGCTCCGGGGTTTATGACAGTCACGTCGTAGTCCCAGTTGTAATGATAATCGCCGACTCGTTCTCTTTTTTCGCCATCTCCGAACGTGAGGCCGAGGAAAGGCTCAATCGCGAGCGTGAAGTGCTCCGTGTCTTCCAAAACCGGCAGGACGAAGCCGAACGCCGGCACAATCTCGAAGCCCGAATAGTCGAAGTCGCCGCCTTCGATTTCTCCGCCTGCATATCCGAGCGAAAGTTTAGCGTACATGGTGGAAGTGTCCTTCCCTCCTTTTTTGGATGCGGCGAAGAGGCTTCCCGCGGCTATGAGGATGGCCAAAAACGCAACCGACTTTTTGAAATTTGCCATTTTACAACTCCTTTAAAAAATCTTAAAATGTGTATTAACAATTGTAGATAATCTACTTCAAAAAAAAGCTTTTTTCAACCGACAGGAGCGTGCGGAGGTGATTTTTCAGGAACTCATTTGTGCTAGAATGTACTCATGGACGAATCATCAAAGACAGCAGCGTCTTCCGCTTCGATTCAGGACAAGGCGGAGCGCATCAGGGACGTAATACGATACATAAAGAAATTCAAGAACGCAGCGGTCGTAATCCACATCGACGACCGCGTGATAGACTCTCAGCTCTTCTCGAACCACATCCGGGACATCTCGCTGATTCACGAGGCGGGACTCCGCGTGATAATCGTTCCCGGCGCGCACCAGATGATAGACGACATTTTGAGCCAGCACTCGATTCCGTGGAAGATAAAGGACGGTTCGAGGATTACATCTCCCGAGGCGATGCCGCTCATAAAGACCGCCGCCTTCGACGTCTCGAACGCGGTGATGACGAGCCTCGCCGGCGAGCATTTGACGGCCGTAATCGGAAACTGGGTGCGCGCGCGCGGAAAGGGCGTACTCGGCGGTGTCGACTACGGTTCGGCCGGGGAAATCGACAAAATCGACGACTCGACCCTTCAGACCGTACTCGACAGCGGCTTCATCCCGATTTTTCCGTGCATCGGCTGGAGTCTGAGCGGAAAGCCATACAACATATCGTCCGTGCAGCTCGCGAACCAGCTCGCCGTGCACATAAAGGCGGACAAGCTCTTCTACCTGCTTCCCGATGCTGAACTTTCCGAGAAATACTTCAACATTCCGGCGGAGATTGGGCTTTCTCCAGAGGGCTGCATTCCCGCCATGACAATCGAGGAGCTGGATTCGTTCCTTTCGTTGAACAAGAAGCCCGACAAATCCAAATTCAACACGAGCGAGAACAAGAACCTGGACAAGGATTTCTTCGAGACCATAATCTCCATGGTCAAGCTCGCGAAAAAGGCCGTCACGTCGGGAGTCACCCGCGTGCACATATTGAACGGCTCTCTTGAGGGGACTCTGCCGTGCGAGATTTTCAGCGACCTCGGTTCGGGCACGATGATTTACGCTTCCAACTACGGAAAATTCCGCGCCATGCGGAGGGAGGACATTCCTGCCGTTCTCTCACTCATCCGTCCGTTCGTCGCGAAGAAGATTCTGCTTCCGAGGACGGAGGAGATGCTGGAGGCGACCTACAACGACTACATCGTCTACGAGCTCGACGGCGCGGTGAGGGCGTGCTCCGCCCTGCACATCTACGACAGGACGCAGGCTGAGATAGCGGGCGTTGCCGTTGACGAAAGCTGCGCCCACATAGGAATCGGCCCCAAGATGATTTCGTACCTCATAGAAAAAGCTAAGACAATCAACCTGCAGAGCGTCTTCATACTCACGACGCAGACCGCCGACTGGTTCGAGAAGCTCGGCTTCGTCCCCGACTCCATAGAGACTCTTCCAGAGGAGCGGCGGAAACTCTGGAATCCCAAGCGCGGCTCCAAGGTTTTCCGGCTGAAAATTTGATGCTCGCTCAAAATCCCCTTCCACCTCCTACCATAAGAAGTCGATTTTCGCTATACTAGACTTTTAGTATGGACAATGGGGCTTTTGACATGGATTCTATTCTCGCGGAAAAAACTTGCGTTCATATTGTTTTTATTTCTGAATTTCCGAACTGAATTTCTTTTTCAAGGGATTCAGTTTTTTTTTGAAAAAAACATTTAGGAGTTATATATAAAATGCCACTTAATCCAAGCATCCACAAAGTAATGGTTATTGGTTCAGGGCCTATCATCATCGGACAGGCCGCTGAGTTCGACTACGCAGGTTCACAGGCGTGCAAGGCGTTGAAGGAGCAGGGACTTGAGGTCGTCCTTGTGAACTCGAACCCTGCCACGTTGATGACCGACCATCAGATGGCCGACCACATCTACATCGAGCCGCTCATCCCGGAGACGATTCAGAGAATCATCGAGAAGGAGAAGCCGGATTCGATTCTTTCTTCTTTGGGCGGACAGACGGGACTTACGCTCTGCATGGAGCTTGCGAAGTCGGGATTTCTTGAGAGCCACGGCGTGAAACTTCTCGGAGCCAAGCCTGAGACAATCGACAAGGCCGAGGACAGGCAGATGTTCAAGGACACGATGGAGTCAATCGGCGAGCCTTGCATTCCGTCGAAGGTCGTCACTTCTTACGAGGACGCGCTCGACTTCGCAAAGAACGGAATCGGGCTTCCGGCGATAATCCGTCCGGCGTTCACCCTCGGTGGAACAGGTGGCGGAATCGCGAACACATGGGAGGAATTCGACGAAATCGCTCACAACGGTCTGCACCGCTCGCCAATCCACCAGATTCTCGTGGAGAAGTGCATCGCCGGTTGGAAGGAAGTCGAGTTCGAGGTAATGCGCGACCATTCAGGAAACGTCCTCACGGTCTGTTCAATGGAAAACTTCGACCCGGTAGGAGTGCACACCGGCGACTCAATCGTCATCGCTCCGACAGTGACGCTTTCCGACAAGGAATACCAGATGCTCCGCTCGGCGGCGCTCAACATAATCTCTTCCCTCGACATGGAAGGTGGCTGCAACTGCCAGTTCGCCCTCAAGCCGGATTCGTTCGAGTACGCGGTCATCGAAGTGAACCCCCGCGTTTCCCGCTCTTCCGCGCTCGCTTCGAAGGCGACGGGATATCCAATCGCGAAGGTCGCGACCCTCATAGCAATCGGATACAACCTGGATGAGATTCCGAACTTCGTCACGAAGAAGACCGCGGCGTGCTTCGAGCCTGTCCTCGACTACGTTGTCGTGAAATTCCCGAAATTCCCGTTCGACAAATTCGTCTACGCGGCGAGGAAACTCGGAACGCAGATGAAGGCGACAGGAGAGGTCATGGCAATCGGATTCAACTTCGAGCAGGCGATAATGAAGGCGGCGCGCGGTGCCGAAATCGGCGTCCAGAGCCTGAACTTGAAAGTGTTCGAGGAAGAGGACGACGAGAGAATCAAGGAGCGCGTGGGCGAATGCACCGACCAGAGAATCTTCGCGATTTTCCAGGCGATAAAGAGGAACATTCTTTCTGTAAAAGAAATCAACGAAATCACGAAAATCGACCCGTGGTTCCTTGAGCATTTGAAGAAGCTCGCCGACATGGAGGCGAAATTCGACGGAATCAAGAAATCGAACGGAGAGCTTTCTCTTGAGCTTTACAGGGATGCCAAGAAATTCGGCTATCCAGACAAGGTAATCGAGCAGCTTTCGGGCGTGAAAATCGTCGGTTCCGGCGGAGAACTCAAGGACGCGGAAAAGGCGAAGGCTCTCTTGAAGGAAGGAAAGCTCGCCCACATTCCTGCGACCTACAAAATGGTGGACACTTGCGCCGGCGAATTCAGCGCGGAGACTCCTTACTTCTACGCGGGCTACAACACGGAGAACGAGGCCGAGCTGTTTTTGAAGGAGCGCGAGGAGCAGGGAAAGAAGTCGAAGAAGGGGACGATAATCGTTCTCGGCTCAGGCCCTATCAGAATCGGACAGGGAATCGAGTTCGACTACGCTTCCGTCCAGTGCGTCTGGTCTCTCAAGAAACTCGGCTACGATGTCGTGACGATAAACAACAACCCGGAGACTGTCTCCACGGACTTCGACACGGCAGACCGCCTCTACTTCGAGCCGCTCACGCCTGAGGACGTGATGAGCGTCATCGAGACCGAGAAGCCGATTGGCGTTGTCGTGGCGTTCGGTGGTGGAACGGCAATCAAGCTCGCGAATTTCCTCGACAGCCAGGGAATCAGGATTCTCGGAACGAGCGCGGACGCAATCGATTTGGCGGAGGACCGCGAGAGGTTCGATGAACTCTGCGAGCACTTGAAGATAAACCGCCCGCGTGGACTTACTGTCTTCACCGAGCAGGAGGCTCTCGAAGCCACGGAGAACCTCGGCTATCCAGTCCTCCTCCGCCCGTCTTACGTCCTCGGCGGACAGAACATGATTGTCGCTTTCAACGACGACGACGTGAAGGAGTACATGAAAATCATCCTGGCGCAGGGAATCGAGAATCCGGTTCTCATCGACCAGTACATGATGGGAATCGAGCTTGAGGTTGACGGAATCTGCGACGGAGAGGACGTTCTCATCCCTGGAATCATGGAGCACATCGAGCGCACTGGAATCCACTCTGGAGACTCGATTGCGGTCTATCCGAGCTGGAACTTGAACGATGTTCTCAGGGAAAAAATCATCAGGCAGTCTAAGGACTTGGCGATAAAGCTCGGAACGAAGGGCTTGGTCAACATCCAGTACCTCATCTACAACAACGACTTGTACATAATCGAAGTGAACCCGCGCTCTTCAAGAACTGTTCCGTACATCTCGAAAGTCACGGGCGTTCCGATGGTCGATTTGGCGGTCCGCGCGATGCTCGGCGAGAAGCTCAAGGACATGGGCTACGGAACAGGACTCTACAAGATTCCGCCGTACTTCGCCGTGAAGGTGCCGGTGTTCAGCTTCGAGAAACTGATGGACGTGGACACGCACCTCGGCCCTGAGATGAAGTCGACTGGAGAGGTTCTCGGAATCGCGGCCACACGCGAGGAAGCGATTTTCAAGGGCTTGATTGCGGCGGGATACGCAATGAAACGCTCAGGAGGCGTTCTCTTCACGATAAGGACGACCGACCACTACGAGATTCCTGATCTCGCGAGAAAATTCTACGATTTGGGATTCAAACTTTATGCGACTGAAGGAACTGCAAAAGTCATCTCCGATTTTGGAATGGAAGTTCAGGTCGTCAACAAGGTCAGGGAAAATCCGAACGACAATGTTCTCACTCTCCTTGATTCTGGAAAAATCGACTACATCGTTTCGACTTCCGCAAAGGGAAGAAATCCGAGGGCCGATTCGGTCAGAATCCGCCGCCACGCTGTGGAGAAGGACATTCCGTGTCTCACGGCAATCGACACCGCGAACGCAATCGCCGACTGCCTGAAGTCGAACTACTCTGCCGAGAACGTGGAGCTTGTGGACATCAACTCGCTCCGCGAGACGAAGGAGAAAATCAAGTTCACGAAGATGCAGTCTACTGGAAACGACTTCATCGTCATCGAATCTCTCGACCAGGACGTGAAGAACCCGGCTGGACTTGCCGTGAGACTCTGCGACAGGAAGACCGGAATCGGCGCCGACTCGCTCGTCCTCATCGAAAAATCCGACAAGGCGGACGCGAAGATGCGCTTCTTCAACCTTGACGGAACAGAGAGCCGCCTTGCAGGAAACGCAATCCGCGCTGTCGGAAAGTACATCTACGACAACAACATCAATGGCGTTCAGGACGACGGAAAGCACGGCGACAAAAACGCTCCGATGGCCACGGTGAGCGTGGAGACGGAGGCCGGAATCAAGCATCTCGACCTCTACAAGCTCAACGGAAAGGTCTCTTCCGTCACTGTCGACATGGGCGCGCCGAAGTTCAAGGCCGCCAACATCCCGACGACGCTTGAGCCTGTCGCGATAAACGCTTTCACGGCCGGCAACAAGTACGACATTCCGTTCAAGAAGTCCGTCGCCGACTACGCAAAGCTTCCGCGCGAGGCCGTGGTGAACGTGTCTCTCATGGTCAAGGCCATCGACTACCACGTTACTTCACTTGCGGTCGGAAACCCGCACTGCGTAATTTTCAGCAAATTCGTGGACAAGGAACCGGTCAAGGAAATCGGCTCTCTCATCGAGGAGAACAGCAAGGTCTTCCCGAACAGGACGAACGTCGAGTTCGTGCGTGTCGTGAGCGCGAACGAGCTGAAGATGCGCACTTGGGAGCGCGGAAACGGCGAGACCCTCGCGTGCGGTACAGGCGCGTGCGCGGCCGCGGTCGCAGCCGTCCTGAACGGCTTCTGCCCGATGAACGAGAACATCACGGTGAAAGTCCGCGGCGGTTCTCTCATCGTCAAATACACGGGCGAGACCGTCTTCCTCACCGGCACGACCAGCGTCTGCTATGAGGGCGAGATAGAAATCTAACGTTGCCGGGGTGCTGTTGTGTCCTAGGAATTTGTTTCGTGGATGCAACGGTTCACGGCACGCGCATGGCGCGTACCTCTCCGGACGTTGCCGGGGTGCTGTTGTGTCCTAGACGTTTGCTTTGTGGACGCAACGGTTCACGGCAAATGTTCAGCTGGTGAAAAAAATGCCCTGGCGGATTTTTTCAATTCCGCCAGGGCATTTTTCATGGAATCGGCTTGTTTTTGCCGATGCCATTTGCCTGAAATCTATTCGATTTTGATTGCCTTGATGTTGCAGTTTGTGTCAGCGGCTCCTGAAATCAAAAGCTCTGTGTCGGCATCGAATTTCTTTGTGATTACATGGTCTTCGTAATCCTTTTTGCAGGTGCCATTTGCCGTGAGGAGAACGTTCTTGCCTTCTTTTACCTGGAAAGCCTTTCCTTTCACCGCTTTTGCGCAGATTGTGATTTTTGATGTTCCCGCCGGAACTGTCACTTTGAGTGAACCCGCATCGCCGTTTGAGACCTGAACGTAGCCCTTTGTGGCGGCTCCGATTGTTCCCGCGACTCCGGCTCCCTTGTTCACTGCCTTCACGTTCTTTCCGAGTTCGACAGCTCCGAAAGAGACTCCTTCTCCGACCTTCGCTCCAGATTCTCCGTATTTTTCGACATAAGTCGTGGTTTCCCACAAAGTGCCAATTGCGAGTGGTTCAGCGTAGGCGGCGCATATTCCAACAAGTGCGGCGCAGGCGATGGCGAGTAGTTTTTTCATGATTGAATCCTCCAAATTTTTATATATGAAAAATTGTACATCTTCGGAAATTTAAAAATCCGCTGGTTTGTTTGATTTTCCCGACTTTACGCTTTGTTTTTGAGCATCTCCGCTATGGAAGATTGTTTCGTCACCTGCGCTGTTGCTATACTGTGTGCATGGAAAAATTCTCTCTTCGCGTGAAATCCGCGCTTTCGGAAATATTGCTTTATCTTTCGGAAAAGAAAGTCGTCTTCGCGTTCTCCTTGCTCGCTTTCTTTTTTTACGTCTTCCAGATTTATCAGGTCTACGATGTGTTGCCGGAGTTCTTCCGCCACTTTTTCGACATGACGACGCTCTTGCATGTCTGCTACTCGTTCGCTCTTGGCTGCGTCTTTTCCATTCCTGCGACGCTGCTTTCCGAACGTTTTTCATCATCCGCCTTCAAAAAATACGTTTTCCAGATTGCGGCGGGAGTCGCGGGTTCTGTTCTCGGCTATTTCGCCCGCGACGGATTTTGGCGGGAGCCTGGCGTGTACGATTCTCTCTATTATTTTGGAATCGCTTTCGCCGTCATTGCTTTTTCGATTTTCCTCTTCATTCCAAAGACGGATTCAAAAGCTTATTTCGCCCTCGTCTTCAAGCATTTCTTTTTCTGTTCGCTCTTGTCGCTCGTCGTGCTGGCTGGAATGTGCCTTTTGATTTACGCGGTGCAGAACCTGATTCTGGACACTAGTGAATCTTTCATCTACGAATGCTGCGTGGCCTTCTGCTTTCTGGTGGTCGCGGTCAACTCCTTCGCCTACCATCTTTTCTACAAGCGGAACGAGGCTTCTTCGGGCAAGGCTTTCAGAATCATCATGCTCTACATTCTGCTTCCGGTATTCGCCGTCCTGCTTTTGATTCTCTACGCCTACCTCGTCAAGGCTCTCGTTTTGCTCAAGCTTCCGAACGGGCAAATCAACTGGTTCGTCTCCTTCGCTTCCTGCTTCTACATCGTCTTCTATTTTATCCTTCGGGAGTACGAGAACCTTCCCGTCGTGCGCGTCTTCTACCGCTTTGGGGCGTTCGCCTTCATTCCCCTAATCTGCGTGCAGATTCCGGCATTCTTCATCCGGGTGGACGCCTACGGCTTCACGGGCTACAGGTATTCGAGCCTGCTATTCATAATTTTTTCGGTCCTGACAATCGCGCTCACGTTCGTCAAAAAAGGCCGCTTCTGCAAATATTCGCTCCCGCTTCTTGCGGCTTTGATTCTCTTCGATTCGGTCTCTCCATTCAATCTCATCGACATGGCGCACAAAAGCCAGTACGGGCGGATGCTCGGCGTGCTTGAAAAATATTCGATGTTCGACATGGAAAAGGGCGCGCTCACGGAATACGACCGGGAGGAGCTTGAGAATACGATTGGCGACGAGGACAGGGAGCGTCTTTTGGGAAGCTACCGCTATGTCGTCTGGATAAGCGAGATTCCGGCTCCTGAGTGGATGAGGAAGATTGACGAAAAGGAATCGAAGAATGCCGATCTTCTTCCGTTCGAGGAGCTTTTTGGAATCAAGGAGCGGAAGGAGGACGAAGAACTCGTTTGTTTTAAAAGCGGTGTTGGAAATATGAAAACGACATACGACATCGCTCCGTTCAGGCGGATGAAAGAGCTGCATGAATATAAATCGACATACGGATATGCCGACAAGTATCCTTCGGTCAAAATCGATACGCAGAACGGAACTTACGATGTTACGGAATTTTTCCTCTCCCTCGCTCCAAAAAAGGATTCCGGCGATGCGACTTGCCCCATCTGGTACAGTCCTGACGAGAAGACGACATTCCTTTTCGAGAACATAGACTACGAATACAACGAGGAGAGGAAGCTTTTCCGAAATTTCGAATATTCGGGATTTGTGTTCTACAAGTGAACTGACCTGTTCTGAATCTGAAGTTTCCGAACAGTTTTGATGGATTTCCGTCTGCGTCAGTCCAGGAGCCAGCTGATTCCGAACCGCGGGACTACGTTCACAAGGCCGGGAGCGATTCCGAATCCCCAGATGTCCGAGGATGTGCCGGTGATGCATTCTTCGTCTTCCATGGGGCTGTAGACCATCGTGCCTATCAAATTCGTGGAGATGTCGATTCCCGCGAATATTCCGACCGTGTCCGAGAATCTTTTTACGAACACCGCATCGATTCCGGCGACAAGGACTGCGTTCACGCAGAAAATGTCGTCGTAGAATACAGGCTCATTTGTTATGCCGAGCAGAAATTTCGTGTTCAGACCGAGAAAGCCGTGGAAAGCCAAAACCGTGTTTTCCCGGTTTATGGGAGCCGCGCCCATCCCAATCTTGAACTTTGTGCTCAGACCTGACAGGTCGGTTTCTCCCAGTATGCCGCTGTCTGATTGCGTCTTCGCGCCTCCGATTCCCGTTCCCACGATGAACGAGTATCCGCATTCCCTCACCGTCATCAAGTTGAAGTCGAAGGTCAGTCCCCGAATCTGCACCCGTTCGTCATACGATTCGTCGACCCACTTCTGGTTCTCTATCGGCACCGAGGCGTTAACCGAGATGACGACCCTTTTCTCCGCCTGCGCCGCCAACACGGAAAGCGCGGCCGCAACGAACAATGCAATTGTCTTTTTCATGTAGTTCTCCTTGTTTCAAGTCTCCTTCAATGATATTTCTCCGCTGGAAAAACACCATAGCGCTTTGCGGAAATTTTGCTAAATTAAACTTTAATAAGAAGATGAAAACACAATGTTGATTCTGATGTATAATAATAGGCCATTGGAGGTTCAAAAAATGCTTAGTGTCACGGCTTATTACGATGGTTCAAATTACGTTACGGAAGAGACCGTCATGGTAAAACCAAATCAGAAAGTCATAATCACATATCTTGACGATTCTGTACAAACTCCTCAAAAAAAATCACTGGCAGAAATTCGCTCATATATGAGAGGCGGAAAATCTGTTCCAGAAGGAATTTCTACAGTTGACTATGTGAGAGAACTGAGAGCGGATTAATGGGAAAAGTATATTTTGACACCACACCTCTGATTTATTTTCTTGATGACGAGAAACCCTTTTCCGATAAAGTCGCAGAATTTATCTTTAATCATCAGAATGAAGATGATTTTTTCTTGACATCTACTATTACTGATACCGAATACCTTGTTTTTCCCTACAGACAAAATGACGACGAAAAAGTTTCTGCGTATGAAGCGTTTTTGCGTGATTTCACTTTTCAAATTCTTGAACCGAATCGTGCAATTTCAAAAATGGCAGCAAAAATTCGCGCAAAATATCCCGGTATAAAAGGAATGGATTCTATTCATCTTGCCACGAGCATATATTTCAATTGCGATATCTTCTTGACCAATGACAATCAACTCAAACAAGTGACAGAAGCAAATGTTGTTTTAGTAGATGATTTGTAAATCAGTTTTACGAAAAACGAGCTTTTCCATGCGCATCTTGGAAAAACTCGTTTTGAATCTTTTGAATAAAGGTTAGTCGGCAGAAAAATAAAGCACCATAGCGTTTCGCGGAAATTTTCATTTTTCCTTCACGCTCATGATGTGCAGGCTGGATTTGTAGAACGAAGCCGTTATTCCCGCAAGAATCAGCATTTCTCGGTCAGATTCCGAATCGCTAGAATCTGATTTCATTTTTGAAAATCTGTATGTGTCCATAATTGATTCCCTTGAAAACAATGTTATCTTGCTGTCGCTATTTTCATTCTCTATTTCGAATATCACATCCATTGGACGTTTTTCGGCTTCCGCATAGTTTATTTTGTCTTTGCTTGACGCATAGACGAAGAATTTTTGTCCTTCAATCCAAAAATATCCGAGTTCGCTCAATGGAGAGAGTTTTTTATTCGCCAATGCTCCGTAAGGAACATATTTTATTTTTCCACAATCCATTTCCAGAATGTTTGTGAGTCTCTCTCCATCGTCGTCCGCGAACAACGGAGAATACTCCATGATTTTGAGAAAGTAATTTGTGCGTTCTTCGCCGACACAAACTGTTCCGTTGTAGTCAAACATCGATTCGCTCCTGAGCAAAAACATGTCGGCCAAAAAAGTTGTCCAATCGGACGGAGCGGAGAGAGGTTTCGATTTCAGTGTGCCGGAAATTACAATCGGTTCTCGGTCGGAATCAGCGCATTCAAAATCGGGGTGAATCTCGTGGGCCGGGAACGTCGTTGCGCAGGAGACTAGGAGAAAAAGAGAAACGGAGAACGCGGCTAGCAGAAAAATTGAAAAAGCGTTTTTCGTCATGTAGTTCTCCTTGTCCGTCTTGCCTGTCAGTTCCGTGAAATCTCCGCAGAGCCTGATAGCTCCGTGTTGCCAAGCGCAGGCTCTATGACTATTTTTCCTCCAACAGGGACTTCCTCGTAGAGCACGACCGTTGTTTTTCCGCTGCTGGACGTGTAGCTCTGCTTCTTGATGCTGTTCACGCTGTCTATTTTTCCGGATTTTCCGTAAACAACCGCCGAAACCGTGTGGTCTCCGAATTTCGAGTCGTAGGAAACGAGGACTGTCTTGTAGTCATCCCCGTCAAATTCCGCTCCAGTGATGTACGGATCGAGCGCGGCATCGCAGGAAGAAAGGAAAATCGCCGCCGCGGCTAGCAAAAATATTGCAAAAACGTTTTTCTTCATGTAGTTCTCCTAGTTTCAAGTTTGTATCAATGATATTTCTCCGCCAGAAAAGTACCATAGCGTTTCACGGAAATTTTCAGAAAATCCAGCCTATGCTTCCCGTGTAGTAGATGTCCTTGAGTCCGCTTGAGATATCTTTGGATTCAATGAATGAATTGTCGGACTTGCCGATGTTGCAGGACGATGTTTCGCCTTCTTTTTCAAAAATCATTCGGATGCCGCTTTTCGCAAAGAAGCTTCCGCGGCGAACTCCTACGTCAAACGAATAGCCGAGGCAGTTCTTGAACGTGTCATAGAACTGGACGCTTCGCAGAAAGTGGCTGTCGGTCGTGTTGATTCTGATGATAAGGATGGAACGCGAAATCAACAAGAAATCTCCAGTCGTTTTGGGTCAGCGATAATTTCACCCCAAGCTGGGGAACGAAGAATTCCTGCTCGTAATCGAGTACGATTCCGCACAAGTCGCCTGATTCGTCAGGATATTCAAATTGTCCGTCCCGCGCCGAGAACTTCGTGGTCCTGTATTCGAATCCTATGAAAGGGGCGAGGGAAACCTTCCAGAACTGGAATTCATAACCGCATCTTGCCGATACTGCGAAGTTCCTGTCGATGACGATTGAATGCTCTGAAAAATGAGTCCTGCTTCCGCCTGAAAAATCCGAATCCTCTAGTGTTCCTGATTTCAGCGGCACACCGGCGGAGAATCCCAAATCCGCGAACACTCCGCAAAAATTCAGGTCTAGCGAGACATCGAACACGGCGTCGACCGTATCCGCCCAGACAAGTTCGCTTGTCATGTTTCCGTTGGAGTAGACTTTCTCTGTCATTTTCTCGGCCTTCGCGCCTATTGATGCGCAAAGCTCTTTTTTGAAGTCTCTTTCCTCCTCCTCTGCATTCACCGATGAGGCGAAAGGGAGCAGGATGAAAAAGAAAGCCAGAAGTTTTTTCGGTTTCGTCATTTTTTCTCCAACGTGACGGAGCCGTTCAGGTCGGAACTGTGCTCGGTGGTCATGACTGTTACGAACGCGCCCTTCGGGACAGACTTGTTGAGGGTGACTTTTATCTTGAACGTGAACGGGTTGTAGACAGTGTACTTTATGTTGTACGAGCCGTCCTTCTTTCCGCCAACGCTAACCTCCACCGCCAAATCATAGTCGGACGGCTGGCCGGAAAGGCAGAGAGAGAGTTCCTTGTCGGACTCCCATTCTGCGGACTCTATGCAGGGCGTTCCCCCCACATAGCACGAAGCGAGCGCGAAAAGCGGAATCGCATAGATAAAAAAAGCAAGAATTTTTTTGATGGCTCTCATAATTTCTCTCCTTGGTTGTCCTGTTCAAGCGTCTCGTCGCAGACCCAAATCCATGCGAGGAAGAGCGACAGCGCAGAACGCGCTTCATCCCGCCTTTCCTCGCCTTTCGGGAAAATCCTGTACGAATTCTTCGTGAAATCCGCAATCACGGCTCCTTCTTCGTCCGTCACCTGGAAGACCTGCCTTTTTTCCCTGAAAGCACTCTTCATGTTCATTCCCGGCTGCTTGTTCACCTTCTCGAACTGCTCGTCCGTGGCGTTCTTCCCCCTCTCGATTCTCCACCACCGCTGCTTTGTGGCGTAGATTCCGAGATTTCCCCCTCCGTTCGGCATGAAGGTGGCGGTCTTGTACGGAGTCTGGATTTCCTGCGACGAATAGCGGTCGATGAATTCGAGCTTTCCGAGCGGGGATTCCGCCGACTTCAAGATGAAGTCCTTCGTCGAGTCCGAGATGAAGCCGACGTGCGTGTCGAACTTGACCAGCGTGGTCTCGTGTTCCGACGTGATTCTTCCTTCCCAAATCTGGCTGTACACGCGCGCGTTTGACATGAACGTGTCCAAAAGGAAGTCCCTCGTGATTCCCATTCCTGTCGTTTTTGTGAGCTTTCCTTCCATTAATATGTCGTTCCCGGCGATTTCTGGCTTCTTCTTCGGGAACAGCTCCGAGCTGCTCGGCGTCTTGTAATAGAGGATGTCGCCTTCTTCCACCGCTTCCCCCTCCACCGGAAAGGAGTTGTCCGCCATCTCGTTCGTGCCGATTTCCGTCGAAATGGACGAACACGAGGCGAGCGCGAGCGCGGACAACAATGCCAATGTGATTGATTGGATTTTCATAAACTTCTCCCTAAAAAAATACTTTCCCTTAATTCTATTTCCGCCATAGCCTTATACACCATAGCGTTTTACGGAAATTCTAATAAACTTAAGCTAAAAACAGCTCTGTCATGTTCCTTTCAAAAATTTCTTCGCTTGATTTTTGATTCAAGCAATTTTAAAATTTCACTGATATTGACGCCATAGCGTTTTACGGAAATTTTACTAAATTAAACTTAAATTGATTGAAGAGGCTGATATGGATGCATACATAATCGGCAAACTGATAGGAGAATTTCGAATACGAAAGGGATACTCACAGGAAGAGTTGTGCTACGGAATCTGCTCAGTCTCATCAATGTCAAGAATCGAAAGCGGAAAGCAAATCCCGAGCAAAAAAACGGCGGAAGCATTGTTAAGCAGACTTGGAGTTTCGGTTCCCTCTTCCGATGTCGTCATGAGCAAAATCGAAATCGAAAGATGGAATCTTGAACAGAAAATAACACAGTACATAATTTCAGGAAATTGCGACATCGACGATATGGTGAAAGCCTACGAAGACCTTGGTGAAATGGACAATCTCGAATGTCAGAAAATTTTATTTTTCAAGACGATATGCGAAAAAAACTGTGAAAACGACAAACAACTCGTTCTTTCGCATTTTGTAGAAGCATTGCGATATTCGATTCCAAAATTCAGATTGGGCGAAGAACTTTCATTTACATTGCTGACCGAAACCGAGAGGCTGATTCTAAACAACATTGCGGTCACTGAATTCGAATTAGGGAATCTTGATGAGGCAATAAGAATTGAGGAATTTCTGCGCCGATACTATGAAGACAACACAAATTCATCTGTCAGCTCTACAAATCTTCCGGTCATCCTGTTCAATCTCTCCAACTGGTATGAAACGAAGGGCGATTACGAAAAGTCAATTGAAGTTGCGGAATCAGGAAGGAAAAAGTGCTTGCATTTCGGCCAACTCGATCATTTTCCTTTGTTCATCATGAACCGCGGCTGGGCATATGGAAAGCTCGGCGACATGGAAAAATGCAAACAGGACATAGACTATGCAGTGCGCACTATGGTGGAAATGGAAAAAAGGGAACTTGCAGAAGAGCAGTTCCGTTGCGCGAAAAATGAATTTCCATCAATCGGTTTCGAGCAACCGTAAAAGTCCGCCCGCACACGAAAGGCGGACGTGCATGGTCTTTGGTGTTTAACACTTTTCATAACTTGGCTCCAGCATAAAAGTGAAGCACCATAGCGTTTTTGGAAAATTTTCAGAAATTTTCAGAAATTTTGTTGATTAAATTTTCTTGAAATCTAAAATTTCAATTGTGGGCAGGCGAGGGAGGAACTATGGAAATTTACATCATAGGAAAGTTGATAGGCGAATTCAGAAAACGGAAAAAGATTTCGCAGGAGGAATTGAGTTTTGGAATCTGCGCTGTTTCCACTCTCTCAAGAATTGAAAATTCGCAGAGCGTTCCCAGTAAGAAACTCGCGGAGTCGCTTTTGAGCCGCATGGGAATAACCGCATCCTTGAGCGATGTTCCGATGAACGCGGTGGACATGAAGAGGTGGCTTTTGGAGAGAAAAATTCGGGACTCGGTTTTTGGTGGGAATTTTGAATTCAAGGACAGCCTGGACGAGTACGAGTCCCTTGGAGATATGGACAAACTTGAGGAGCAGAGCTTTCTTTTTTACTCGGCAATCTACGAATTCAACCACGGTTTCGACATGGAAAAGGTTCTTGGAAAATTCGAGGACGCTCTGCGCTGTTCCATTCCCAGTTACGAGCGGGAATCGATTCCTACTGCGCAGCTCCTTTCGAACATGGAGCTTGTGATATTGAACAACATCGCCCTCTCAAAACACGAGCTTGGCGACGACAAAACTGCGATTTTGATACTCGAATTCCTCAAGAACTACTACGAGACCAGACAGATGGATAGAAGCCTGATAGCCGAGGGGCTGCCCCTCATCATCTTCAATCTGACGAATTGGAAAGGGCTTTCTGGTCTCTATGAGGAAGCTTTGAGCCTCGCCGAGCAGGGCATCCGCGTATGCAGCGAGTACAAGTGCCTCCTGCATTATCCTTTCCATATTTTCAACAAGGCGTGGAGTTTGTGCAAACTCGGCCGCATCAAGGAAGGCGAATGGCACTTTCGGAATGCGTTCATCAACCTTGAGTACATGGGCTGGCACGATGAAGTCGAGAAATACCTCCCCCAAGTCAACTCCGACTTCAACCTGAATCTGAGCATTTCCGACTTCACTTGTCCAAAAGAAAATTTTCAGTAGTGGTACGAAAGACCGATTTTCGGGCTTATGGAGAATCCCAAGTCCGTGTCTCCTTTTTGGTATGTGCTTTCGAAGTCGTAGGAATTTTCCGTGTATTTGTTGTATCTATACCACCCCATGAACTTGAACTTCCCAGTCGCCGCAAGAAAAACGCTCCACTTTTCGTTTATGAGAAAGTCCGCGTGGATGTCGGCGCCGATTTGCTCCTCGAAGAATTTCGCTTCTACACCTTTGTAGTCGTCGTCCTTTCTCCTCTCGTCAATGCTCGTGTATTCGAATCCCACGACAATGCCCGGCGTGATTGAAAAACGCTCCGACAGCTTGAACCTGTAGCCGATACCAGCGAAAAGGTTCATGTAGGTTCCTGTTGAGCCGTCAAGCGCATCCGAGACGCTCTCGCTTCCGACCGCCACCTTTGGCGAGAAGAGAATCCCGCTCCCGAATCCCGCGAGCACTGCGATGTTGTTTTCATTGTTCACATACCGCATGTCGAGGTTCGCAATGTCGAGCGAGACTCCCTTTACTTCCGAGTCCTTGTCTCCGTCCGCGCTCCCCATCGTGAAATTTGTTTTGCAGAACGAAGCGCCGAAGCTGAGCCCCACAGACCTGTCTGCGTCCCCCTCGCTTGCGAATGCGCCACCCGCCAGCAAAGACGCTAGCAGAAAAATTGAAAAAACGTTTTTCTTCATGTAGTTCTCCTTGTTTCAGTTTGTATCAATGATATTTCTCCGCTGGAAAAACACCATAGCGTTTCACGGAAATTTTCAATTTTTCAACGACATCGATGCGGAAAAAAAAGACCGGGCGGATTTGCTTTCCGTCCGGTCCTCATTGAACCTGTTCGGAAACTTCAGTTTCGGAACAGGTTGCTTTGAAATGCGAGAAAGGAATCGCGCTGTCTTTTCGATTCCTTTCTCGTCGACTTGGGCGATAACATAGTTATCGAACAGGTCTATTCATTAGGAGGTCATTTTCTGGTTGTCTATCTTCTGGGCAGCTCCTTGGAACGGTCGTTCCATCCGTCTTTATCGCTTCTGCCGGTTCCGCCCTTCTGGGCTTGGCAGTTGTCGCCGCTTCTTTCCGAGCGTCTTTCGATTTTTGGAGCCTGCTGTGGAGTTTCGGAGCTTTTCCTTTCCTGCATCTTCTGCTTTCCGCTGTCCCCTCCGTTCTCGTAAGCCACCTGAATCCCAGGCATTGAAACCGCGACTACCGTCTTCGCCATTGCGGAACCGCCCAAAGCCAACGCCAAAACCGAAGCCGCCGTGATTTTCTTCATTGTATTCATAGAAATCTCCTTATGTTCAAAATCGATGCCTTTTTTGCCTACGGGGAGCTTCAGTTCCCCTTTGTGATTTTAGGATACGCCTTTTTCGCCGAATGGACTTTAGACTCGAATGAATGCGCTTTAAGAAAACGCTCATCGGGGATTAAGAAAAATTAGGGGGCAAGTGAGAATTTTGTTTAAGAATCTTGGAATTCCGTTTAAAATGTGCTAGCGAACGCTTGTTTTGTTTTGCCGGTGTATTGCCATCCGGCTCAAAAAAGCGAAAGGAGTATAATAATGAAAGTAAAATCATTGGTTCTGTATTTTTTAATGTCGATTCTGCTATTTGACGCAAGCGCGGCGGGAATAAAATTGAAGTCAAAGAAAAGCAAAGAAACAAAAGTTGAACCGGTTTCCATCGAAAAAATTTCCGGCATTGCGGAAGGAGAAAACGGAGAATCGAAGGATGTTGAAGGCCTCGCTTTTTTCTTTGAAATAACCAAGCTCAAAAAAAATGACAAGAAATTGTACATTCAGGAACTCAGGGATTTCAAAATCGACGGCAAAAGCTACGCCGCCACCACGAAAGAAAAAATCGGTTTTAATATTGAACCGCAGACCGTGCTTGTGGACTCAAGCAAACTCGTTGAAAAAAATCCGGCTGCAAAAAAATTCGTAAAGAATGAAAAATCAGGAATCATAATGCAGACTGCGATTTTCGGAGCGGAACTTCCTGAAAACGGCAAAGTGACCGTAACGGCGCAAATCGGTTGGGCTGGATTGAATGAAGGGCAGTCTGACGGTGTTGACGATACAATAGAAGATTTTGTATTTGAATTCGACCTCTCATCGCTGAAAAAAGCGGACGGCACTTCTGGAATCAGCAAAAAAGAAAAGAAGGAACTTCTAAAGAAAATCAACGATTTTAAAAATGACAAGGACTTTTCCGTGGAGAATTTGAGGAATTATTCCTGCATCATTGATTTTGCCTCGAATAACGAAACTGTAAAAATCTCTATTGATCCAAGCTCTCTGCCGGAAGAAATCCTTTCGAGCGAATACTCTCCTATTTTCGTGCTCGCCTATGTCTGCGGGAATCTCGAAAAGCAGCTTGTCTCAGGCAAGTATGAAAATTCCCCCAAAGAAGGAATCGAATTTGAACGCCTGAAATACAAACAGCTCAAAGAAGCGAACAGCGGAATAAATATACCCTTCCTTGAAGACTTGCAGTAGAGACCTTCTTGAAGCTGTCTTTTATGGAAAGAAGGGGGCGCATCTCCTGCGCCTGTTTTTCTGCGGTGGGAAGATTCAATGCGGACTGGATGTAGACGCGCTCATAGCCTTTGTTGCAGACAAAATCCACTTCAATGGTTTTTCGTTCGCTTGTTCCTTCTTTGTTCTTGCCGTTCAGCGTAATCTGTCCCACATCCACCCATACTTGATATTTATGCGTAAATACGCATTTTTATCAAATACGCCCACGCTTGGACAATCCCGCATTTACGAGAATTTCATTAACTTTGCAATTTTTTGACGGAATTGTGTAGTTATGAGACGGATTGCTTTAGGTTGACTTCGTTTATTCATTCATAATGAAAAATGCCATGGCAAATAAAAAAAGGAGGGCTACATGAAAAAAGTCTTGGAAACTGCACTTGCTGCGGTATTCCTTACTGGAAGCGTTTTTGCGGACATAACCACGAGCGTTTCCGTGTTGCAGGGGCAAGATTTGGTAACCTATCGCGCAGCGGATGACTCGAAGCAGGACGAGGTAGGCGATTCTGTCGGTTCGCAATCCGGCTGGGGATTCTTCAATGACGATTATTCCAAAAATCGCTACACCGGTATGTCTGTGAAAGGTCCCAATTATGGTGCCAGCATATCGTTGAAATTCAACAGGGATATCGCCACGTCGAATGGTTATTCCGGCTACTATGACTATGGAAAGTTGCGGGTCGGCTTCGCCGGAAACGGACTTGGCGGCTCGGGTGACCTTACCGATCACCTGGGGGAATTGTATGGATTGTGGTACTACACCGAATCGCTTTACCAGTGGGAGCTTGAATACGAAGATACAAGCAGCCGACGCACTACAAAAGATTATGATGACTACATCTACAACGGATACAATATAACGAATGCGGGTGTTCCATTGGCGAACAAGGATGGAGGCCATGAATTCGGGCTTTCCTATCAATGGAACTTGTTCACTTTCAGGGGTGTGCTGATAAATGACCGCACAAGCACGAAAACCGGCGGAGAGTATTTCGGCTGGAGTAGATTCACCGATTTCAATCTGCAGGCGAACTACGTCAGCCGAGACAAGAAGGACAAAGCCTCCATCACATTCAAGATGGAAGGTTTGAAGACTTGGTTTTCGGATTCAAATGACAGCGATGACGAGAACTGCCCCAAAAAAGCCGACATAGGAGTGTGCATCGCCGCTTCCACCAAGTCCGTCAAAGACTGGCTGTTTTCTGGAGGCTACTCGCTTGTTGGGTTGAACCTTGGTGGAAATGTGACGGGCAACGTCTCCACCGACGACAACAAGAACGGCTTGTATGGAGAGGACGGCGAGAATTCTGATTTTTCAAAGGCGTACTGGGGGCACGGTCTCAATCTCGGAGCGCAATACAAGTACAAAGATTGGACGTTCACCCTCGCGAACCAGGTCACGCTCATTTTCCTGAGCGAGTATTCGAAGGCTGTCTCGGATATGCACAAGTACGGATGGAAACCATATCTGGGTGAAATCGCGAGTTTCACCGCTGTACGCAAGCTGACTTCCATGCTTACGGGGCAGGCCGCCCTCACCTATCGCAGCTACAACCTGAACAGCGAAAGTTACGGCAAGGCGGAGACAGGCATTTCGATTGCGCCGTCCGTCACATACGAACCAATCAAAAACTGCAAACTGACGGCGGGTCTTGAGCTTACTCTCGAAAATCTTGACGACACTCCAAAGGCGCTCTGGGCAAACGCCTCGTCCGCCAGTTGGGCGTATGTGTATCCACGGACGTTTTCAGTCCAGATTCCGGTGACATTCAATATAACGCTGTAACAAAGAGGAGATGATGACTATGAAAAAGTTTTTTACGATTGCCGGAGCCGCGCTGATGCTGTCTGGCAGCGCTTCTGCAGTAACGCTGAATATTTCCGCACGCTATGGACAGAACCTTGCGACATATGCGAAAACTCCAAACGAAACCGAGGTTGATGACGGTTTCTTCTTCTGCGACAACTATTTCGACAACAAGGTCGGCGCGCAGTACACCAGCCGTGGAACATACGATTTCATCACTTTCAAGGCGGACGGAAGGTTTGCCGGAGTTGAAGCGAAACTCAAAGTGATGAGCAAGGACATAGGGATGCGCCTTTACAACGGCTGGGTAGGCACCGACAAATTCAAATTCTATGCCGGCCGATTCGACGCCTATCCGCTTGTGGAGATTGTGGATGACGCGACGGTCGGCTACCACTTCAACAGCTACGCCTGCCAGTATCAGCCCGGTTTCGACCCCCAGGTCATGTCTCTGTTTTTGAGGGAGGAAGGGTTCGTGCGCCATGTAAGCAGCCGCATCGATTCGACGGCGAGCGACAATGTGAACGCGAAGGTGTCGCTCGACCTCGAAAGCAACAACTGGTACTTCTACGATGCGAACAACGCTGGCGCATGCATCGACTACGACACAAGCTACTTCGGAAACAGGGGCGGCATGATGGTCCAGTATTCTCCTGACTATCGCTGGCTTTTTCGCTTCGTTTCCACTTTCGGCTCCGCATGGACGGAGGGGTCGGAATACACCAACAACTATATAGGCGAGAGGACGTTCACCAACTTCAACATGCAGGCAAACTATGTGAATCCGGGACTGTTCTCCGTCGCGCTCACGTTCAAGATGAGCGACATCATATCCGGCATCTACACCGACGGGGATTCTGCGTTGAAGAGTGCGGGAAGCGACATACAAGGAATGCTGGCAGTCTCTAGCGACTTTTTCCCAAAACTCCGCCTGTATGCCGACTATCTGTATGCCGCGGCCTTCCTCGGCATGGAGGACGTGTTCGGAAACAGCGACGTGCTCGTGTTCCACGCCGCCGATGTCCGCGCGGTATACAGCGTAACGGACAGAATAAAAGTCGGAGCGAACGGCAACATCTCTTCAATCGTCCAAAGCCAGTACGCAAAAAGCCTCGGTTACGATGACGGCTATTTCGGATTCAACTTCGGACTTTCCGCGAGCTATCGCTTCAGGGAGAACTTGGCATTCGACTGTACAGCCGGCGTGAGGTGCGTGAATGTGAACAACAGGAACAGCGATGACGAAAGGGACTGGAGGCAGGTGACTTGCCTTGGCATAGAGCCGAGCGTTTGCTGGACTCTCGCGAAGCACGCTTCTGTGAATCTCGGCGTAAACTTTTTGTGCCAAAACTTTTCAGACAAGGACGAAGGAAAATCGATATGGCTGAACAACAACAAGAACAGCCTTGCGTCAAGCACCGTCTATCCTGGAACGATTGTCGTGACAGTGCCTCTCTATATGAAAGTTTCTCTGTAGGAGTTGTCTATGCGAAAAAAAATGCTTTGCAGGCTGAAAAAGATATGCCGGTGTCTTGCGTTGATGTCGTTTTCGTTCGGTGTTGTCGGATGCGGTATGCTCGAGTCCGCCGACACCGACCCAATCTACTCTGAAAAAATCGATGGAGTCACCATCAGCTCGGACAGCGGAACGGAGCTTTTGAAGAGCGCCTCTGCGACCCTTACGGCCACGGTCGAGGCGGTGCACGCGAAAGAGGACGCGCTCTCCTATTCTTGGAGCATCTCACAGGGAAGCGAATACGCGAGCCTTTCCTCTGCAAGCGATGCGACGACGAAGATTACAATGAGCGATTCCGCCTTGGAGGAGGAAGTCGTCACCGTTTCCTGCACGGTGTCGTACAATTTCGGCGAATGCAACACCATAACAAGTTCAATCGACATAACCGTTGGCCAGTCCGGCACGGTCAACGCGCATTTTGACATGCTATGCGGCGTTTCCTCCTGGACATACTACACCGATTCCTCTTTCACGAATGCCGTGACGGGTTCGTTGACGAATAAGCAGGCTGAGGCGGTGGAAACAGGATACTTCAAGCCCACGACACTGAACTCTGACGGGAAACCCCGCGCGACGCTGGTCGGCTACAAGTTCATGAGAGCGAAAGTGGATAATGTTGGAGTCGTCGGCTATGAAGATATGACAGGAAAAAAGACGTCCAACTTGAACTGGGACTACTTCAAGGAAAAGGGCAGCTACTTGAAGCTCCACGTCTACGGAGACTGCAAAGTCACCATAACAGGAGGCGCCGCGGCAGCGGCGGACTACCGAGGCGTGTGGGTGTACGACTCGAACGGCGAGGAAGTTGCTGAAATCTCGAATACAACCGAGTTGACCGAAAGGAGCTTTGACGCTGCGCTCAACGATGAGTTCTACATAGTCGGAAACAGCGGCGGTGTCACAGCGATTGACTGCGAAAGCGAAAATGAAGATGAAGAAATTGGAGACACAGATATTGTGACTAATGCAGTATGGGCAATTGATTGCGGCTCAAGTAGTTTCACCTATTATTCCGATTCTGATTTTACAAACGCTATTACAGGTGCTCTTAGCAATTCTACGGCTGTTGCAGATCCTAGCTATTTCAAACCGACTACAACAAATTCAGATGGAAATCCAAATGCTACGCTTTATGCCACGAAATTTTTGTGTGTAAAATTGAATGGAAATGGCACTGCTTTGTTGGGTTGCACGCCTGGAAGTGGGCTTAATTCCGCTGATGTCGAATTCACAAAAACAAAACTTGCAAACGCCAATGTTTCATGCATGGTTCTGACTGTGGGCGGAAACTGCTCGGTAAGCATAACTGGCGGTTCCACTGGTTCCGATGTTTACAGGGCGGTGCTTGTCTACGATAGCGATGGAACAGAAAAAGCGTCAATAAAAGGACAAACAACATTGACCACTGTTTATTTTTCAGCAAGTGCTGGTGAATCGTACTATATCTATGGAAGTGGTGGTGGGGTAACTAATATAACCTGTACTTCATCGGAATAACATAATCTGTTGTTAAAAAATTTTGCAGTAAATACAAAAAATAGGAGGGCGAAAGTCGAGTTTTTACCATGCAATGGCCGGAACGAGCGGAAGCGGGGTTCCTTTGCTGAATACACTAAACATCGCAAGCGATGTTAACGCCACCGCAAAGCGGTACTGCCGTATTCGGCAAAGGGTTCCCGCTGGGAGCGCGTTTCGGCGACTACGATATGCATAAACTCGGCATTCGCCCTAGGAGCTTCTATGAAAAAACAAAACAACAAATGCGGCGTTTTGCGCACCGTGCTTGCGTCGGCTCTTTTTGCCATGCCGTTTGTCGGCTCTGCGTCGTTCTCGATTCTTGCATCGGGCTGCTCGAATTCGGATCCCTACATTCCGCTTTCCACGCTACCGCTCAGCAATATCGACATCGACAATGCCGCGGCTGCCCGCGCGATGCTCAACTCGGACGGCAGCGTGAACGAAAGCTTGCTGCAGTCATCCCTTGACGCATTCGACCGTGAAAACGATGTGCAGCCGTACATCATCGCGAGCGCGAGCGGAGAAAGTTCATCTCAGGTCTGGACTCTCAAATACGGAGAGGCGGCTGGAGAAGAAAAATACGGCACTGTATACAAAAGCGGCATAGCGAACGGATTCGACGCTGTGAACTACGCCATAAAAGCCCTGCCTAGCGACCGCGACAGCAAGTACAAAGTCCGCGTCGACTCCGACTTGTACTCTGGAGAAGAAAGCGGCACCGATGGAGTATCCACTGTTTCTTCAATATCGAACCTGTATTCGATAGCTCTCGCCGACTATACGATACTCGATTTCCATGGCCACACCCTCTATGCGAACAACGCCACGGGTGACAATATCGTGCCTGTGTCGCTCACAAACGTGAAATACTGCTCCGTAAGGAATCTCACGGTTTCCGGCCATGCCCGCTATGCAATCTGGGCGCAGGGTGTCGACAACTGCGTGTTCGACACGATAGCGATTGAACTTGACGGTTCAAGCGACTCGAAAAATCTGGGGCTCCGCATCGCGGAGAAAGGCACGACATGGAGCAGCAACATCTATGTGGACAACATCACGGCAAGTGGCTGCTACGACCAGGCCGTTGAGACTATGAAAGTTGACGGAATCTACATAGGCACCGTCACCGCCACTGACTGCAATGACTGCGGCCTTCTGCTCAACACGACTACGAACGCCGTGGTCGGCACTGTGAACGGAACCAGATGCTCTCCACGTTCGTCCGGAGGCGTGTATGCGGCATTGCGCACTGCGAATTTTGTCGGACCCGACGTTTATGTCCACAAGGTGAATGCCGATTCGTGTGGCAGGGCCTATTTCTGCGTCTCTGCTTGCGCGGGAATTTCAATCGATGAAGTGAACGCCGAGAACTGCTATGCGCAAGGAATCCTGCTTCAGGATGCGCAGAACATAACAGTGCGGGGCGGAACAATCACGGCTGGAGGCAATACCGCTTCCTCATACGGCATACAGCTTACGAACGGCAGCTCAGGCGGAACCCTTTCAACCATGAACAACACGTTCAAGAACATCGCGATTTCCGGCTACAGCGCTCCGATTAATGAAGGAAATAGCGACTGGAATACATTCATCGACTGTACAAGCTCAGGCGGAACTTTCAGCGACCACTCTGTGACAGCCGTCCGCGAAGAACACACGGACAGCGTTCTCGAAATTCCTGCCGGCACTACAGAGATTGCAGATGGCGAGTACATGAACTACACTGCCATAAAAAGCGTCGTGATTCCTTCGTCCGTGACTTCCATTGGCAAGAACGCATTCGCAGGCTGCGCCTCGCTAGAAAGCGTGACATTCGAAGAAAATAGCTCTTGCGTGTCTGTGGGCGATTGCGCTTTCTCCGGCACCGCAATAACGGAAATTTCGTTTCCAGAAAGCGTTGCGAGTTTTGGCTCCAATATCCTTCCGTCCGTCTGCACCGCGGTCGAAGTAAAAGCGTCGTCTCTCTCTTCAATGGGGACAGAAGCTTTCTTCACGCTTTCTTCCCCGTCCAAAATCACTTTCGCTTCTCCGGGCGCATACAGCGGGCACACTTACACAGACGGTTCCATCGTCTACGGAGCCAGTTCCTTGACCGATACGGAATGGGTCTACTGGTACGGATACACTCGAAGCACTCTGGAATAGCGTCCCAATTTTTTTTAGGAGAAAAGATATGAAACGACTTTTTTCAGGAACAGCACTGTGCTCTCTCGCGGCTTTTTTGCTGCTTTCCGGTTGTGAAACGACTTCGTTGGATGATGGCAAGTCGGAGATGAATGTCATAAGAATCGACAACTCCGCCGCCGCCCGCGCCATGCTTGATTCCGACGGCAATGTGGACACGGGAGCTTTGCAGAATGCGCTTGATGCGTTCGATTCGGAAAACGAACAGGAACCATATTTCATCGCAAGCGCAGTCGGAAATGCCAGCGGGCAGCGATGGACACTTTCCTATGGAAAAGGCGCGGGAAGAAATGCCGGACTTGTCTTCAAGAAAGGAATTGAAAACGGCTTTGACGCCATAAACCTTGCCATGCGCTCTCTTCCACATGCCAGAAACACGAAACTCAAAATCCTTGTTGACTCGGATCTCTATTCAGGCGAATCATTCACATCCGACGGAAGCTCTGAAATCCAAGATGTCGCGAACCTCTATTCTATTGAAGTTCTCAGCCGTTCCATACTTGATTTCGGTGGACATACTCTTTACGCACAGAATTCTGTCGGCGACAATATCGTTCCAATATCGATTACAAACAAGCAGTTCGCTTCCGTCAGGAATTTGACCATAAAAGGACATGCCCGCTACGCAATCTGGTGTCAGGGATGCGACAACATGGTGTTCGACAACATCAGGATAGAGCTGGACAACGACGAGAAGGTGAAGAACCTTGGTCTTCGCATAGCGGAGAAAGGAAGCACATGGGGAACAAACATCTATGTCGACAACATCTATGCGACCGGATGCCACGACAACGCAGTAGAAACGATGAAAGTTGACGGGCTCTACATCGGCACCGTCACTGGAGTCGACAACAACGATTGCGCACTGCTCTTGAATACCACGACGAACGCCGTTGTTGGCACTGTGAACGGCACCCGCTGCTCGCCGCGCGCTTCAAAGGGCGTGTACGCAGCATTCCGCACGGCGAACTTTGTAGGGCCTGACGTTTATGTGCACAAGATAAACGCCGTTGAATGTGGACGAGGATATTTCAGCGTATCAGCAAATTCCGGCATCTCAATCGACGAGTTCAACGCCGAAAACTGCTATGCCCAGGCCGCTCTCATCCAGGACACGCAGGGACTTGTGATTAAGAGCGGCACTGTCAAGGCTGGCGGCAACTCTACGGATACCGCGTTCAGGCTCACGAATGGCTCTGACGGTGGAAAACTCGATGTGATGAACAACACATTCAGAAACATCAAAATCGAAGGCTACGCAAAATGCTTTGTCGAAGACGAAGGCAAGTCTGATTGGAACGTATTTGTCAACTGCACTACCGACGGAAGCAGTTTCGGGCCACATTCCCTGACAAAAGAACGGGAGACGCACTCAGAGACTTCGATAGAAATTTCCAGGTCCACGACCGAAATAGCGGATGGAGCATACATGAACTATACCGCCCTCACCAGCGTCACTATTCCGAAAAGCGTAAAGAAAATCGGAAAAAACGCATTTTACGGCTGCGAAAATCTTTCCGAGGTTAAATTTGAAGAAGGTAGCGAGCTTTCTGAAATCGGGAGCCAGGCGTTCGGCGGCACTTCGATAAAATCGGTCGTCTTTCCTTCTTCCGTGCGCGTTTTCGGCTCAAACATCATGGGCAGAAACTGTGAAAGCGTGGAAATCACATCCAAGAAGATTGACTTCATGGCATCTTGCGCATTTTTCAACCTTGCAGATCCGTCGGAGTTGAAAGCCCCCGCAAAAAGCGGCTGCCTGAACCACACATACGATGATGGTGTCATATTCGGTATGCCGAAGCTTGAGAAAGGCACGGAAAAAGCGACATGGTACTTCTGGTACAGTCCGTTGCGCACCGCTCTCAATTCCTCGCCAAAACTGCTACAATGTTCTCCATGAACGTTCTAATAATCCAACCACCAATCGTGCAGCTGAACACGGCTTATCCAAGCGGAGCTTATCTTTCGGCGTTTTTCAGAAGGGAAGAATTCAAAGACAGAATCGAAAGCGTGAGGTGGCTGGATTTGGGAATCGAGCTTTTCTATGCGGTTTTTTCGAGGAAGGGGCTTGAGAGGCTTTTCTCACTCTGCTCCGAGAAGGCCCTGCAGAAAGCGTCCGAGGCAGAGAGGAACGGAGACGACGGAACCGCCTTCAACCTGCGGCGGTACGTCTCCACAAGAAAACTCTGGATTGACTGGATAAACGACATCGTGTCGATTCTCCGAGCCGACAAGAGCGGATTCGAGAACGCCCACCGCTTCGTCTTCGGAGCGCACGTCCCCCGCGGGAGCCGCATGGAGAATTTCCTTGAAAGCCTCGACCACGACCTCTCCACCGACGACACCCGGAGCCTCGCGAGTTTCGCCCTCGCCGACATCGCCGACTTCATAACTGCCGTCTTCGACCCGAACTTCAGCCTTGTGCGCTACGCCGAGGCTCTGACCGTGAGCGAATCCACGTTCGCCCAAATCGAGAGGGGCGCGTCCTCGCCAGTCATGACCGAATTCTACCTTCCGATTCTTGAGCGCATGGATTTGAAGAGCGACCTCGTCCTGATTTCAGTCCCCTTCGCCGGCACGTTCGCGGCCGCCCTCGCCACCGGAAAATTCTTCAAGGAAAAGTTCGGCGGAAAAGTCTTCGTCTCCATGGGGGGCGGCTTCATCAACACGGAGCTTCGGGAGACTGTCGAACCCGCCCTGTCAAAATACTGCGACGCGCTGAGCTTCGACAGGGGCTACTCTGGCTACAAGCAGTTTTTGGACAAATCGGAGAAATTCTTCAAGATGCGCTTCTTCAAAAAGGACTTCGTTTCGGACGTTCTTGAGCGCGACGAGGAATCAGAGAACTACGAGAAGGAAGTGACGAGAACGCTCGTGCCCGATTTTTCCGACATCGATTTTTCGAGATACCCAAGACTGATAGACGACAAGAACCCCATGCACAGGCTCTGGTCGGACGGCGCGTGGATAAAGGCCTACATGGCGCACGGCTGCTACTGGCACAAGTGCGCCTTCTGCGACGTGACTCTCGACTACGTATGCTCGTTCTGCCCGACCGACGTCCATGCGCTCTACGAGGGGCTTTTGCGGACTGCGGAGGAGAAGGGCGTTTTCGGGATCCATTTCGTGGACGAGGCCATGCCCCCTTCGATGATGGTGGAATTCGCAAAAGAGAACATCGCGCACGGCTCTCCGCTCTCGTGGTGGGGCAACGTGAGATTCGAAAAATATTTCAGCCGCGACGTGGCGGATTTCCTCGCCGCGGGAGGTCTCGTGGGCGTGTCGGCAGGGCTTGAGAGCGCGACTGGAAACGGTCTGAGTGCAATCCACAAGGGCACCGACCTCGAATCAATCGTGGGGGCGTGCTGCGCTTTCAAGGAAGCCGGAATCCTCGTCCACGCCTACATGATTTACGGCTATTGGTGGGAGAAGCCAATCGACTTGATGAATTCGATGGAGACGCTCCGGCAGTTCTACGAGAACGGACTTTTGGATTCATGCTTCTGGCACAAATTTGTCCTCACGAGGCACTCCCGCGCCTTCAAGGAATGGAAGGAGGGGCTGATTCCAGACTTGAAGCCCATTTTGAACGACGACCAGCCCCTCTTCGCCAAGAACGGAATGCATTTCGAGGGCGAGAAGAAATCGAACAAATACGGAAGATTCTTGGACTATTCGCTGAACCAGTGGATGCACGGAGAGGATTTGAACGTTCCCGTGCAGAGCTTCTTCGACTTCCAGATGCCAAAGCCGACTGTGCCCAAGGACTTCATCTCAAAACTCATCGAAAAATACGAGTCGAGGAGGGACGAGAGCTTTAGGAAAGTCCCTGACGATGAAACAAAGAAAATCTGGCTCGGAGGGGAGAAGGTGGAAACAGGGAAGGGGAGAATCGGCTGGTTCTACATGGGTGAGTTCTTCGAGGAGAAGGCGGACGCTCCAGAGAGGAAATTCCGCGGCAAAGGGCTTTGCGTCCTTCCGTGAGCGGCAAAATCAGAGCATCGTCTTGAAGGAGAATCCTATCTCGGTGGAGTTTATCGTGTAGTCCGTGTTCGCCAAGACGAAGACCTGCTCGAAATCCTCGAACACTTTCCTCACAATCATGAAGAGCATGAGAGAGAACGGGCTGACGTTCACAGTGAATTCCGCGCCGTAGTTCATGTAGTGGACGGTGTGCTGATAGCGCATGTTCTCGATTATCATCATCGGGGAGTACGAGACATAGTATGTGTGCGAGAAGTGCCTGTTCACGCTTCTGTAGTATTGGACACCGCCGGCCGGGCTGAAATAGGTGAATTCGTCGCCCGTGTCGCTGTAGAACATTTCGTCCACGAGGTTTACGAAAGAGAACCCCACGAACGGCATGAAATTCAAGAACCACGTTCCGATTTTCGGGAAATAGTACTGGTACTCGAATTCCACGCTCTTCAAGTTCTCGTTGATTGTCTTCTTGTTGTACGCGTCCAAAAAATTCGACTGCTCGCTCCAAAGGAAGTCGGGCTTCTCGGAAAAACCGAAGTCGAGGACCGCCCTTGAAGTGAGCCTTTTCTTGAAGAACGAGTGGAACAAAAGCCCGCTCGTCTCAAGCACGAACGAGCTTTCCACGTTCTTTCCGTTCTCCTTCGCCATCAAGTTGAAGAGCTGCCTGCCCGAGGTCGAGTCTATCGTCCAGTGGAGAATGTCCGACCTCGAATTTATCGTGAAAGAGAAAGCGGGAAGCGCGACCGAAATGAGAAAAACAATCGATAGAACGCACTTCCGCCTCATCTTACGCCCGCCGCTCTTTATATCCGGGCGAGACCCGCTTTTCTGGCCTCTTCCGCCACGGCCGCCGCCACGACTTTCGAGACTCTTGGGTCGAAAACAGACGGTATTATCATGTCCGGACCGAGTTCCGCTTCCGAGACGAGGGATGCCAGGCCACGGCTCGCCGCAATCTTCATCTCCTCCGTGATTTTTGAGGCCCTGCAGTCGAGCGCGCCCCTGAAAAGTCCCGGGAACGCCAAAAGGTTGTTTATCTGGTTCGGATAGTCAGAGCGTCCTGTTCCGATGATGTACGCTCCGGCCGCCTTCGCCTTCTCGTATGTGATTTCTGGTTCCGGGTTCGCCATCGCGAACACAATCGACTTGGGAGCCATCGACTTCACCATCTCCTCCGAAACCAGATTCGGTGCCGAGACGCCGACGAAGATGTCCGCGCCCACCATCGCTTCCTTGAGCGTCATGCGCTTGTTGTCCGGGTTCGTGATTTCCGTGAGCTCCTTCGTGAGGAAGTCGTACTTGTCGTAATCTTCTTTTATAACGATTCCGTTGATGTTGAATCCGTAGATTTTTCCGATTCCGAATTTGTGGAGCATCCTGATTATCGAAGAGCCGGCGGCTCCTGTTCCAGAAACGATGAGCGTGCAGTCCTCAGGCTTCTTTCCCGCCACCTTGAGCGCGTTCATTATGGCCGCCGTAACGACAATCGCCGTTCCGTGCTGGTCGTCGTGGAAGACCGGAATGTCCAGCTCCTTTATGAGAGTGCGCTCGATTTCCACGCAGCGCGGAGCCGAGATGTCCTCAAGGTTGATTCCGCCGAAAGTCGGAGCAATCTGCTTGCAGAATTCGATGATTTTCTGCGGGTCCTTCGTGTCGATGCAGAGCGGAACCGCATCCACGCCCGCGAATTTCTTGAAGAGCACGCACTTTCCTTCCATGACGGGAAGACCCGCCGCCGGGCCGATGTCGCCGAGGCCGAGGACAGCCGTTCCGTCTGACACGACCGCTATCGTGTTCCCCTTCCATGTGTACTTGTAAACGTCGTCGGGATTCTTGTGGATTTGCCTGCAAGGCTCCGCGACTCCAGGTGTGTATGCGATGGACAAATCGTCCCTCGTCTCAAGGGGCATTTTCACTTCCGTTGAAATCTTGCCCTTCCATTCTTCATGCTTTTCGAGTGCTTTTTCGTAAATTGTTGCCATAATTGGAAAGTATAGTCTAAAGCGTAGCGAAATTCGACAGCGAATTTTCTCCATCGGCGTCCATTCTCTTGAAAAACTTGGCAGAACAACGGTTCTTTGAAAAAACGAGTAAGTTTTTGAGATGTTTTTCAATGGACTTTGCCAAAAATAACAGTATATAATGAGAAAAATTTAATTTTAAAAAGGAGTAATTCTATGTCACTCGTAGATAACTTGAAAAAAAGGTCTCTGAGCCGAAAGATTTTCGCAATCGGTTCCGCGGTCACGTTCATTGGATTTTTGCTTCCAATAATAAAGGTCGATGACCAGGTAAAGGGACTCAAGTATGAAGACACTGAAATCTCTTATGAAGAAGAAGTGGAGCTCACCCCAGAAGAACTCGCAGCCGCCCAGCTCGCAGCCGCCAACGCCGTAATCGCGTCGAAGGCCGCCGAAGCCGCGACGACAGCCGCCCAGAATTTCAACAGCAGCGATCCTTCAATCCAGGGATTGTTGGCGACAGTGGAGACTACAGTCGAAAGGACAATCGACGACGTAAAAGCAATCGCCGCAGGCGACGAGGATGTGAAGAAGGCAATCGAAGCCGTTCCTACAAAGAAAGTCGTCACAAAGACAAAGACAGAGAAGCTCCCACAGAAGCACATCAAGGACATCAAGTCCACAAAGTCCCTCCTCTGCGGATTCACGGACGACGACCTCTCTGAGTTCGATGTCGAAGAGTATCCAGAGTACGACGACTTGAAGCTTTCTACAGAAGAATTCGCTAAGAAGCATCCGGAAGCCAACACAAAAGAGCAGTACTTGAAGAAGTACAACCTCAAGAAAGTCGATTTCTCAGATTACGACTGGAAGAACGAGATTTTCACAGACTTTGAGCCTGGAAAGCCTTCAATCTCTGGAGCCGCAGGCTACTTCAACGTTGCCGACAATGGCGGTGGATTCGCCTACAACTCGACATTCCTCGTCATCCTTTGGCTCATGGCAATCGCCGGAATCGTGGTTTTCATCTTCTCAAACGGTGTCGTCCTCGACGTTCTCGTTTGGCTTGTCGGAGCCGCTTTCGGAATCGCAGCCCTCGTGACAATCCCGAGCTACCTCGAAGGCTCTGAGTACAGCGTCTGCTTTGGAACTTTCATCATCGCAATCGGCTGGGTTGCCGCCCTTGTCGGTGCCGTAATCTCTGTAATCAAAGTCGAGCAGCAGGGAATCAGAAAGACTCTCTAATTTGACTTGAATATGTTTTTCAAAGGGACCGTCTTTTGGCGGTCTCTTTTTTTTTGCCGATTCGCTTTTTCTTTATTAATTTGAATTCATAAATATCAGGCCGCATTTTTCTGTCGGCCGCTGTTTGGAGAAAAAGAAATGGCACAACATCAATTTCAGACCGAAGTAAACCAGCTTTTGAAGCTCATCATCCATTCAATGTATTCCAACAAGGACATTTTCCTCCGCGAAATCGTTTCGAATGCATCGGATGCGTTGGACAAACTCAACTATCTGACAGTCTCAGACGCCGCTTACAAGAACATAAAGACAGACCCGAGAATCGACATCACCTTCGACGACCCGAACAAAATCCTCACGGTTCAGGATTCTGGAATCGGAATGGACGAGGACGACTTGAACAACAACCTCGGAACAATCGCCCGCTCCGGAACGAAGGCTTTCATCGAGCGCGTGTCGCAGGACAAGAACGCTGGAGAGTCCAACCTCATCGGACAGTTCGGCGTGGGCTTCTATTCGGCTTTCATGGCCGCCAAGCAGATAAACGTCATCACGAGGAAAGCCGGAAGCGACAAGGTTTTCAAGTGGTCTTCCGACGGCACCAATTCTTATTCCGTGGACGAAATCAAGGCCGATTCGGACGAGGCTAAGAAGTACGGGTTCGACGACAAGGAGAAGCACGGCTCGGCAATCGAGATGGTCTTGAACGACGACTCGAAGGAGTACGCTTCAAGATGGAAGCTTGAGGAGCTCATCAAGAAATACTCCGACCACATCGCCTTCCCGATTTACCTCCACTACACGCAGAACACTTACGACGACAAGGGCAACACGACTGGAAGCGAGGCGAAGGTCGACCAGATAAACTCGGCTTCCGCATTGTGGAAGAGGTCCAAGTCAGAACTCAAGAAAGAGGACTACAACGACTTCTACAAGACGATTTCCCACGATTCGACCGACCCGCTCCACTATGTGCACACACACGCAGAGGGAACACAGGAGTACACGACTCTCTTCTACGTTCCTCAGCAGGCACCGTTCGACATGTACCAGGCGGACTACCAGAGCGGCGTGAAACTCTACGTCAAGCGCGTCTTCATCACAGACGACGACAGGGAGCTTCTGCCGGCCTACCTCCGCTTCGTCCGCGGTATCATCGACAGCGAGGATTTGCCTTTGAACGTGAGCCGTGAAATCCTCCAGCAGAACAAGATTCTGGACAACATCAAGAGGGCTTCCGTCAAAAAACTCCTCTCCGAATTCAAGAAGATGGGCGAGGAGGCCGACAAGGCGAGAAAATCAGAGAAACCGACCGATGAGGAGAAGGCCGCAATCGAGAAGTGGAACAAGTTCGTCAAGAATTTCAACCGCCCGATGAAGGAAGGATTGTATGCCGACTACGCCAACAGGGACGAAATCGCCGAAATCGTTAGGTTCAAGTCGACGGACGACTCCGGCAACGGCGACGACAAGTGGACGAGCTTCGCCGACTATGTTTCAAGGATGAAGCCGGAGCAGAAGGCAATCTACTACATCACAGGAACCGACGAGAAGAACCTCCGTTCGTCTCCGCTCCTCGAAGCCTACAAGAAGAAGGGCTTTGAAGTCCTCATCATGGCTGACGACATCGACGACATCGTGATTCCGTCGCTCAACAAGTACAAGGAATTCGAGCTCAAGGCCGTGAACAGGGCCGGAAGCGACGACGAGCTTGGAGTTGACAAGGAAGAGGCCAAGAAGAAGGAAGAGGCGTTCAAGCCGGTCCAGGAGAAAATCAAGAAGGCTCTCGGCGACCGCGTGAAGGATGTCGTCCTTTCAAAGCGTCTTTCCGACTCTCCGTCGTGCGTGGTTGTTGACGAGAACGACCCCGGAATCCAGATGGAGCGCATGATGAGGGCGATGGGACAGGAGGGAGCCGGAATAAAGCCGATTCTCGAAGTGAACGCCGACCACGCTTTCGTGAAGACGCTTGAGAACTGCTCCGACGAAGCCTACATCGCCAACGTCTCGGAAGTCCTCCTCGACCAGGCGATTCTCGTTTCCGGCGCGGAAATCAAGGACCCGAACGCGTTCGTGAAGGCTATGAACGCGCTTTTGACGAAATAAGCTCTAAATTTCCCAAATGACGATGCGCCCGCCGCTTTGTCGATTGACAGACGGTGGGCGCATTTTTTCTGCGGAGCACTTCAATATGGAAATTTTCGTTGAAATATAGTATATCTCAGCGAATTATCGGCAATGCTCCGTAGCTTAACGCAAAAAAAAATGACTTTTGATTTTAATTTACAATTGGCAGAAAATTATCATAGTAATTCTCAAAAAAGTAGAGTTCTTACAGAAGATTGGGTTGAAAGAAATTTATATTGTCCTATTTGCGGAAAGCCATATATAAATCGATATGAAAATAATCACCCAACAGGTGATTTCTATTGCAATGATTGTTCCTCAGATTTTGAGTTAAAAAGTAAAAAGAGCAATTCAGGAAAACTATCGAAAACAATTAATGATGGTGAATATTTGACAATGATTTCTAGAATTACCTCTCTTAGAAATCCAAATTTCTTTTTTATGACTTATAGGAATTGTGCCGTTGACAATTTTATCTTAATTCCAAATCATTTTTTTACACCACAGATAATTATAAAGCGAAAGCCTCTTGGACCTAATGCTCGTAGGGTTGGTTGGACAGGCTGTAATATTGATATTTCCTCTATACCTGATTCTGGGAAAATCTTTATTGTAAAAAATCAAGTTGAAATACAGCACGAAACTGTAATTTCAAATTATGCAAAAGCAAAAACGCTAAAAACATCGAATCTTGAAACTCGTGGTTGGCTTCTTGATACCTTAATGTGTGTTGAGAAAATTCCTTCAAGAGATTTTACTCTCAATCAAATATATGCTTTTGAAAAAGAGCTAAAAGAAAAACATCCTGAGAATAATTTTGTGAAAGATAAAATTCGACAACAACTACAATACTTGCGGGATAAGGGATTTATAGAATTTGTAACGCCAGGGCACTACAGAAAAGTATCTTGATCTAGTTTTATTTTCGATCAATAGTTTTCTTATGAAAAGATATGAAGTAACGATAGAAGAAACTGTTGATGAAACTTTTTCATTTGAAATTCCTGATGATGTTGATATTTATGAATATGTTCGCGAAAAGTATTGCAATGGAAAAGTTGTACTTGAGCCAGGAGAATGTCAATTTAGACAAATGAAAATTCATGATTTATCTAATAATTCATGGAGTGATTGGCAGGAATTTTAATTGGGGCGTTGAGGGGTGTCCCCACAGAGGTGGTATCGGAAAACAAGTTCGGAATGGACTTGCCAATAAATTAAGCATTGTACTGCACTGTTTCCAAAATCAGCTCGCCCACCGCTTTGTCGATTGACAGACGGCGGGCGCATTTTTTTTCCGAGAATTATTGTGTTACAATTTTCTTGAACAAAATAGGAAAAATCGATGCGCTTTCGAATCAACAAAACTTCACTTCTAAAAATCGCCTTTTCGTGTCTTTTTATCGGCAATCTCTTCTGCCAGCTGCCGGATGTCCCCGCCGTGAGGAAAAAGACGGACCAGTCATTCTTGGACGGATTCGTCCGGAAGATATGGACGACGAAGGACGGGCTTCCGGGAATGACTGTCACGACCTTGATTCAGGACAGGAAGGGATACATCTGGATCGGAAGCTACGACGGACTTGTAAGATTCGACGGGGTTGACTTCAACGTCTACAACAGGACAGTCGACGAGAAATACGATTTCGCTTCCGCCCGCTCGATAATTCAGGACTCGCTGGAAAACATCTGGGTCGGCCACAACGACGAGGGCGTGACGCGCATCGACAAGAACGGCGGAATTCGGAAATTCACCATGGAGGACGGGCTTCCGAACAACAAGATAAACGCCCTGTGCGAGGATTCGGAGGGGAACGTCTGGGTGGGAACGTCGTCCGGGCTTTGCGTCCTCCGCGCAGACGGAAGCGTGGCGGAGCCTGAAGGACTCAAGGAGCTTGGGCAGGAGAAGATTCTCGTGTCCAAAATCTTCTGCGACTCGAAAAATCGCGTCTGGGTAATAACGGGACTCGCGGGCGACAATTTCGTCTACGAGAACGGAAAACTCTCCCGCTTCACAGGCATGAAGACGTTCGAGAACCCCGCGGTCTTCGAGATTTACGAGGACAGGGAAAACGCGATGTGGTTCGGTGTCGCCCCACACTTCGCTGTCAGAATCAAGGACGGGGAGGAGACTGTCTACGATGTCCACCACGAGGGGCTGGACGCCACGATAGTGAACTCCATCATGCAGGACTCGGCAGGGAATTTCTGGTTCGGAAGCGACTCCGGCGTGACGGTCATGCACGGAGACTCGTTCGCGTACTACGATTCGTTCAACGGGCTTTCCGACAACGGAATCACAAGGATTTTTGAGGACAGGGAAGGAAATGTCTGGGTCGCGCTCAACAGGGGCGGCCTGCAGAAATTCAGCAAGGGAAAATTCCGCACGTTGCTCAAATAATTATAGTCGGAAGTTCCACCACGGCCTGCAGAAATTCAGCAAGGGAAAATTCCGCACCGTGGGCATGAAGAGCAGCGTGAACGCAATCTGCGAGGACAAAAGCAGGGACGTGACCTGGCTTGCGACCGACAGCGGGCTCTACTGCTACAAGGACAACGAATTCGTGGAGAACGAGATAACGAAGCTCTGCACCAACATAAGAGTCAGGAACGTTGGCATGACGCGCGACGGGGAGCTTCTCATAACGTCTTATTCCGAGATTCCGCAGATACGAGTCAAGAGCGACGGGGACGTGAAAATCTGGACGCCAGCCGACGGACTTGCGACGATAAAGTGCCGCGTCTCCATAAAAATCTCAAACGGCGACTACTATGTGGGAACGCCGATTGGGCTTAGCATAATCCACCACGAGGACGGAAGCGTCTCCACGCTCACGAGGAAGGACGGATTCACGAACCACTACATAATGTGGCTTTACGAGGACAATCTCGGACGAGTGTGGGTCGGGACGAACGGCGGCGGCGTCTTCGTTATGGAGGACGGGAAAATCACCAAGCACTACACGACCGAAGAGGGGCTTTCCGGGAACGTGATTTTCAAGATTCTGGAGAACAACGGAAGCGTCTGGATTGCGACAGGGACGGGCCTCTCGAAATACGATGCCGAGAACGACTCGTTCGTCAACTTCAACTCGAAGAACGGACTTGGAACAGACAGCGTGTTCCAGATGATTTGCGACGGAAACGGCTCCGTGTGGATGACGAGCAACAAGGGAATCTTCTCGACTACGCTTTCCGAGATTGAGGAGGTCGCGTCGGGCGCGAAAAAGAAGGTCTCGGTCAGGTACTACGGAGACTCGGACGGACTCATAACGAGCGGAGTCACGTCGACTTCCCTTTCCGCGATGGATTCCAGGGGGCGCATCTGGTTCACGCTTACGGACGGGTTCGCGATTTATGACTCCAGCAATGTGAGCGTCAACAATATACCTCCGAGAATCGAAATTCAGGATTATGTCGTGGACAACTCCAAATTCGACTACCACGGGGAGAAAATCGTGCTCTCTCCTTCCGCAAAACGCTTGAGCATGAAGTTCACGGGCTTGAGCTTCATCTCCTCTGACAGCATGCTCTTCCGCTACAGGCTCGCGGGCTTCGAGGACGACTATTCCGACTGGTCTCCGCTCAGGGCGGTCTCGTACACGAACTTGAAGCCGGGAACGTATCAGTTCACGGTCGTGGCCCAGAACAGCGACGGCTTCCAGAGCGATGTCTCCGCTCCCGTCACAATCGTGAAGAAGCCGTACATCTGGCAGATGGCGTGGTTTTGGATTCTAATCGCCTTTTCAATCCTTTTCTTCATCGCGTGGAAAATCTATTCGATGAGACGCTACCAAATCGTGCTTGAGGAGAAGGTCGAGGAGCGCACCAGGGAACTGAAGAAGGAGAAGGAGAAATCCGAGAGCCTTTTGCTGAACATCCTCCCCGCTGGTGTCGCGAAGGAGCTTACGGAGAGTCCGAACAAGACAATCGCCAAGAAATATCCGAACGTGACCGTGCTTTTCACCGACATCGTGGGTTTCACGAAGATGAGCGGCACGATGTCGGCCGAGGAGGTCGTCACGATGCTCAACAAGATGATTTCAAAATTCGACGACAGGGCGAAGCTCGAGGGCATAGAGAAAATCAAGACAATCGGGGACGCGTACATGGCGGCCGTCGGCTTGACGGAATCCGCGGAGAACGACGGAGCCGTGAGGATGGTGAACTTCGCGAAGGGCGTGATGGAGGACGTGAAGGCGTTCGACGAGGAGAATTCCGTGCGCGTCATGATTCGACTTGGAATAAACACCGGAAACCTTGTCGCCGGAGTCATCGGAAAATCGAAATTCATCTACGACATCTGGGGCGACACCGTGAACGTGGCGAGCCGAATGGAAAGCACCGGCGAGCCGATGAAAATCCACGTTACCGAGAGCACCTACGAGCAGACCAAGGACTTCTTCGAGTACAGCGACGGCGTGAACATACAGGTGAAGGGCAAGGGCGAGATGAAGACGTATTTCCTTGCCTGAACCGATGTGGGCGTTTTTCCCCGTTGGCGTTCCGTTTCTGTTTCCGAATGTGCCGATTTTTTATAAAATTGAGTCTCGCATTTTGGGAAAAATGGGATAGAAAATGGGGATAAAAATGAAGAAAAAAGTTTTGGGGGCGGTTCTGTTCGCCTCGTCGTTCTTTGCCAGCTCGGAGAATTGGGTCACGGAGCTTGGAAACTGCTGGGATTCCGTCGCCGCGAATCCGACTCTTTCGTCGCGCTCATACTACGAGCGGTACAACGAGATTGCCGAGTCGCTCAAGTCCGGGAAACCGGGTGGCGGCGACCTCTCGGATGAGGAGACCCACGAAGCCTGGCTTTCTGTTCTGAAGGATTTTGAGAGCTACTGGTCGTCCAACTGCCCGAAGAAGATTTCGTTCTCCCGTTTGAGGAAGTATTCGAGCACGGAGACTGTGAAGATTCCGTTCACCGTTTCGGTCGACCCTGAGGAGTACAACGGAGAGACGACCAAGACGATTTTTCAGGAAGAGGAGCGTGAGACTTCAAAATACTCGGTCTCCGTCACTTCCGATTTCACACTCAAGTACATGGAAATCCTTTCGATAGTCAAATCCGGCCTCCGCGTGGCGAGAAAAGCCGACTGGACCGACATTCCACGGAACTGGCCTGAGGAGTCCGTCCATGTGGACTCGCAAAGCCCTGAATCCGACGGTTCCTGCCTCGTCTCCTTCTTCGGGAACAAGACCGCTTCCATAGCGAAAGTGAACGGCTGCGACTTCCTCGACTTGAATTTCGACGTGAAGGACAAGAGCGGGCGCACTTTCTTCTCCAGCGGAAAGAAAATCGTAGGAACGAGCGACGTTATATTCGAAAAAATCGAAAGCGACAAGTTCGCCCTCATAGACGAGGCCATCAGGAACGGCGAAATCGTCTACTCCCCGACTGAGCTTTCCTTGCGGTACGGCGCGCCGGAGCGTGTTTCTGCCTACAGCAGGGAATGGGCGGAGCCGCTTTTGTCCAAGCCGTTTTCTCTGTCTTCCGTGAGGTTCGAGAATCCGTATGAGACTTACAGGGAAGAGAACCATGTGATAGACGAAGAGGAGGCGCGCATAATCGCTTCCGAGATGATGGTTGACGTGGCGGGCGACGGCTCTATCGGTTCGTTCGAAATCCAAAAGACCGAAGTGACGCAGAAGCTCTACAAGGACGTGATGAGGAGAAACCCAAGCGGCTTCAGGAACCTGGAAAAGCCCGTGGAGACTGTCAGCTGGAACGACGCGATTGTCTTCTGCAACAGGCTGAGCGAGATTTGCGGCAGGACTCCGGTCTATTCCGTGGACGGCTCGACCGACTGGGCTTCATGGAACTATGTGCCGCATTCTGGAAACCAGCTCGCAGGCGAGATATCGGTTGTCCCAGGCGACGGCTTCCGCCTCCCGACCGAGGAAGAGTGGACTTACGCGGCTCACGGCGGAAATTCGCACGAGGAATTCGCCTACAGCGGAAGCGACAAGGACAAGATTTCTGAGATTGCCTGGTACAAGAGGAACGCAAGAAAGACTTCCGAGCCTGCCAAGAAGAACGCAAACTCCCTCGGCCTCTACGACATGACGGGAAACGTCTGGGAATGGTGCTTCGATTTTTCCAAGAAGGACTCGTCGTCCAGAATCGCCAAAGGCGGCTCGTGGAGCTACGACGAGCGTTTCTGCAAGATTTCGGACTTCTACGTCAGAAATCCGCACCAGAAATTCGACTGCCTTGGACTCCGCCTCGTCTCAGGAAATTCCGGCAGCGTCCCATACACACCGGAGCAAGCCTCTGAATCCTCCGTCGCGTCCTCCCCCAACGTCACCTCCGCCCTCGCAATCGACGCGAAATAGGAAGGGAATATTGAAAAAAAATCGGCTTTCCAACTTCAACTCGGAAAGCCGATTTTTTTTGCGCGCCCAGTTGCATCCACAAAGCAAACGACTAGGACTCATCTGCACCTTGGCATACCCAATCGTTTCACCAGGAAAGGTACGCGCTCCCTGCGCGTGCCGCGAACGGTTGCATCCACAAAGCAAACGCCTAGGTCTCATCTGCACTTTGGCACATCCAATCGCTTCACCCGGAAAGGTACGCGCCCAAGCGCGTGCCGTGAACGGTTGCATCCACAAAGCAAATGCCTAGGACTAAATTGCCCCCCGGCAACCGCTATTTCACCTTCAGGTGCCGTGGCAATCCGTCCACCATGATTGGCGAAAGCTCCGCCTGGATGAGCGGGTGGATATAGTGGATCAAATCCTGAGTAACATAGTCGTCGTCGGTAATCCATTCGAGAGGGACCTTCTTCTCCACGTTCGCGATTGCCTTTACGTCGGCTGTCTCCGTTATGCACATGTACGGGTCGTCCGAGACTCTCTTCAGGACCACGACTTTTCCAGTCTCGCCCTCGAACGCTGATTTCACGGCCGCTCCTCCGACGTTGTAGGCTTCCGTGATGTCCGTGCGGCTCGTCATGTGGGCTGCGCACCTCTGCAGTGTCGAAAGCTCGATTGCGCGCGCCTTCAAGCCGAGAGTCATCGTTATCTTGTTCGTGAGGAATTTCGCCGTTCCAGACATCTGCTTGTGGCCGAAAGCGTCCACGAATTCAGCGTGCTCTCCAAGCTCGAATACGAATTTTCCGTCGGCGGTCTTGATTCCCTCCGATACGGCCACGACAATCGACTTGCCCTTCTCCGCCAGGCTCTTTATCTTCTGCAAGAACTTGTCCACGTCGAACGGCTTCTCAGGCAGGTAAATCAAGTCCACGCCCTCGCAGTCGTCCGATTTCGCCAATGCGGCGGCGGCCGTGAGCCAACCTGCGTTGCGTCCCATTATCTCGACGACCGTTATCGTAGGATAGTCGTAGACCACGCCGTCTCTTATTATCTCCTTCATAGTCGCCGCTATGAACTTCGCCGCGCTGCCGAATCCCGGAGTGTGGTCGGTTATCGCCAAGTCGTTGTCGATTGTCTTCGGGACTCCCATGAATTTGATGTCGCTCTTCACCATCGAGGCGTACTCCGAGAGCTTCATTATCGTGTCCATCGAATCGTTTCCGCCGATGTAGAAGAAGTACTTGATTTCAAGCTCGTCAAGGATTTTGAAGATTTTCTCGTATGTCGCCTTGTCGTCTTTTATCTCTGGAAGCTTGTAGCGGCACGAGCCGAGATACGACGACGGCGTTCTTTTGAGCAGGTCGATTGCCATGGTGGAATTCAGCTTGTCGGAAAGTTCTGTGTACTGCCCGTCGAGCAACCCCTTGATTCCGTGAAGCATTCCGTAGATTTTTTTCGCGCCCCTGTCCTTCGCCGTCTTGAAAACGCCAGCCAAGCTCGAATTTATTACAGATGTCGGTCCTCCAGATTGTCCGACAATTACATTTCCGTTCATTTTTAGACCCCCGAAACAGTTTTATTTGTTCATTTTAACATAGGTTTTGCAAGACTCAAAATTTTTTGTCTTTTTTGTTGAATTGAACCTTCTCCACGCCTGTCAGACAGTGGCTTTCTCTGTTTTTTCAACGTCCGCCTTTATGAATTTGAGAATCTCTTCCAGGTTCAGGACGAGGATGAATTCGTCACCGCGGCGGGCGACAGACTTTATGAAGCTGCTCTGCTCCTTCGGGATTCCGTAGGAAGCGGAGCCTGCCTGTATCATCGAAAGCCCGCCCACTATGTCCACGGAATCCGCGATTATCGCAATCTCGAACGGCTTTTCGTTCGGTCGGGGAATCTCAAGGTTTATGATGGACGTGCCGTCCAGGTAGCTGCTTGGATTGAAGCCGAAGAGCTTTCTCAAATCGATTATCGAAACGACGGAGCCGCGGATGTTCGTGACTCCGAGCAGATAGTCGAGGGAATTCGGCACCTTCGTGAGCGACGTGAATTCCAGCACTTCCTTCACATACTTGACGGGGACGGCGAACATACCCTTCCCGAGCATGAAAGAAAAGTAGTCGTAGTTCTTGTTTTCAATTGAGATGTTCATCTTCGATTCCTCATTGTTCCTGAAAATTAAGTGTATTTTCAGCCGTTAGCATTTTGTTTGACTTCAAAAAAATCATAGCGTAAAATTGTTTCTATATTATAAGTCATAATTTTTCAAAAAGATAGAAAAGGAGCTTCGTGGATGGCTGACAATTTTGAGACTGTCAAATGGCAAGGCACTGCCGGTATAGAGCAGGCGCACAAGTTGCGGGACGAAATTCTCGAAGCCTTCAAGAAGAATTCGAAAGTCCGGTTGGACATATCTGAAGTCGACGATATCGACATAACGGGGATTCAAATCATAATAGCGGCAAGAAAAGAAGCGGAGAAAACGGGCAAGTCGTTTTTCATAATCGGAAAAATTCCGAAAGCAATCGAGGAGTTCATCACTGCAAGCTCAATCACGTTGGACGAGTACGTCTTCCCTGAAGATGCGGAGGTGAGCTGATGCTTGAGCAACTTAGTTCTGTTTTTTTCGACGAGGCGAACGAGCTTCTGGACAATCTGGAAGAGCAGCTACTTGCCTTGAGCGACAACAACGGCGACCCGGAGACGATTGCCGCCGTTTTCAGGGCGATGCACACGATAAAAGGCTCTTCCGCCATGTTCGGCTTCAACGAAATCTCCACTTTCACGCACGAGGCCGAGTCCGCGATGGACCAGGTGCGGAACGGCGTCATTCCCGTCACGCCTGAGCTGATAGACCTTCTCTTGAAGGCCCGCGACCACATAAGGAGCCTTTTGGACGCTGGTGCGGAGGTGTCGGAGGAGGTCCACAAGTCGAGCGAGGCGTTGATTCTCGAATTCAAGGTCTATGTCCAGTCGCATGGCGGAAACGCGACAGAAACTGCGTCTTCCGTCAAGAAGATAGAGCCGAAGAAGGCCGACGAGAACACGGCGACTTGGAGAATCAAATTCAGGCCGTCCAGCACGATAATGCAGAACGGAACCCGGCCGGAGCTTCTCATAAAGGAGCTTACCGAGCTTGGAACCGCCACGGTCGTTCCGTTCTACAACGACCTTCCGGTCCTCTCTGAAATGGACAGCGAACTCTGCTATTTCTCATGGGACGTAATCCTCACCACGACGAAGACGAAGAACGACATCGAGGACGTGTTCATCTTCCTTGACTCGGAATCCAAAATCGAAGTAGAGAAAATCGATTTGCTTCCGGGCGAGAACAACAAAATCGGAGAGATTCTCGTCTCCAGAAAGGATGTCTCGCAGGACGACGTGGACGAGATGCTCCGCGCGAAGAAACAGCTCGGCCTCATGCTTGTCGAGAAGAAAATCGTCTCGGAGGAGCAGGTGCGCTCCGCGTTGGCCGAGCAGCAGCATTTGAAGTCGTTGTCGCCGAACGGTCAAGTCCAGAACCAGGCCGCCGCCGCCACTCTCAGAATCAGCTCACTGAAACTTGACCAGCTTGTCGATTTGGTCGGCGAATTGGTCACGTTCAACGCGCGCCTCGACCAGGAGGCGATAAAGACGGACAACGTGACGTTCAAGAATTTGAGCGAGCAGTGCGATAGAATCGCAGTGATGATGAGGGACATTTCCATGGGGCTTCGCATGGTGCCCGTGGGGACTCTGTTCCAGAAATTCAAGCGGACGGTGCACGATCTTTCGACGCAGCTTGGAAAGCGCGTGGAGATGGTGATGGTCGGCTCCGAGACGGAACTCGACAAGACCGTAATAGAAAAGCTCAACGACCCGCTTCTCCATCTCGTGAGGAACTCTGTCGATCACGGTGTGGAGCTTCCAGAGGACAGAATCGCGGCCGGGAAGAATCCCGTCGGAACTGTAACCCTCGCGGCGAAACACGCAGGCGCGTTCATCAACATATCGATAAAGGACGACGGAAAGGGCTTGGACAAGAACGCGATACGGGAAAAGGCGATTCAGAAAAAGCTCATAAGTCCCGACGACAACCTTTCCGACTCCGAGATTTTCAGCCTGATTTTCCAGCCGGGATTTTCCACGGCGAAGCAGGTCACGTCGGTGTCGGGACGCGGTGTCGGACTCGACGTGGTGAAGAAGGACCTGGGCACGCTCGGAGGCACTGTCACTACGGAGTCCGAGCCTGGCAAGGGCACTACGTTCCTTTTGAAGATTCCCCTCACGATGGCCATCATCGACGGAATGCTCGTCACAATCGGCACCGTTACATACATCGTGCCGCTCAACACGATTTCGGAGTGCATCTCGTCGACAATAACGAAGGAGCAGATGGACGACGACTTCATCGTAACGACGAACCACGGCAAGGATTTGAAGTCCGTCAACTTGAGGAAATTCTTCAAGATAACCGACCCGCTGCCCGACCATCAGGAGATAGTGTCGGTCTACGACGGCGACGAGGTTTACGGTCTCGTTGTGGACAAGATTTTGGGTAGCCAGCAGACTGTCATAAAGCCGCTGGGCAATCTCTATGGAAATTGCACGGGCATAAACAGCTCGACAATTTTGGGGGACGGTTCGGTTGCGTTGATTTTGGACATATTCCAGCTGACTTCGATGATAAAAAATTCGGAAAGAGCAAATGAGCACTGATATTGTAAAACCGTTGGCGGAGTTGACGGACGAGCAGTTCCACAAAATCGCCGATTTCATACAGACGAACGTTGGAATAAAGATGCCCGACCAGAAGAAGATAATGGTCCAGTCTCGGCTGCAGGCGAGGCTGAAAGCGTTGAAGATGGATACGTTCGACGAGTACATTCAGTTCGCCTTTTCAGACGGTTCCTCGTCCGACGAGGAAATCGCGCTGATGATAGATGTCATCACGACGAACCTGACGAGCTTTTTCAGGGAGAGTCAGCATTTTTCCGCGATGAACGACAGGATTCTTCCAGAGCTTGCCGGCCGCGGATTCGAGAAGATTGAGCTTTGGTCGGCGGCCTGCTCTAGCGGGCAGGAGCCTTACACGCTCTCCATCGTGATGAGCGAGTTCATTCGCACTCACAAGAGTTCGATAGGCGATTTTTCGATTCTCGCCACGGACATTTCTTCCCGTGTCCTGGAAAAGGCCGTCACGGCGGTCTATTCGATGGAAGACATAGGCGATTTGACTTACGACTTGAAGAAGCGGTATTTTTTGCGTTCGAAGAATGCCGCGGAGCAGAAAGTCAGGGTGAAACCGGAGTTGAGGGGAAAAGTGAAGTTCGAGCGGTTGAACTTCATGGACAACTCGTATCCGATTGACTCGAAAAAACACATAATTTTCTGCAGGAACGCGCTGATATATTTCGACAAGCCCACCCAGGAGTCCGTCATACGGAAGCTCGTGGACTGGCTTGTTCCCGGCGGGTATCTGTTTTTGGGGCATTCTGAGACGATTTTCGGCATGGACCTTCCTCTTGTGACGGTCGGACCGACAATTTTCCAGAAAAATTCGGAAGAGTAGACAAAGAAATAAAACTAAACTAAGGAGGCGAAAGCGGTTGCCGATTGATAATCAACAATCCGCTGGTTTGAGACATGCCTATTAAAGTGTTGATAATCGATGATTCTGCTCTTGTGAGGCAGACGATAACCGAAATATTGAATTCGACTACTGACATAAAGGTCATCGCAAGCGCGCCCGATCCAATCGTGGGTGTGAGGAAAATCCATGACGAGAGACCTGATGTCATAATCCTCGACATCGAGATGGCCCGCATGGACGGTTTGACGTTCCTCAAGAAGATGAACGAGACGATAGACCCGATTCCGTGCGTCATCTGCTCCACTCTTGTGGAGAAAGGCTCTCCTGAGTCGCTGAAGGCTCTTGAATATGGGGCTGCGGAGATAATCCTGAAGCCGTCTGTGGGAACGAAGAAATTCTTCGAGGAATCGAAAATTCGTTTGATTGAGGCCGTAAAATCCGCGAATTCGTGTCAGGGAAAGATAAAGCAGCTGATTCCTTCCCAGGCGAAAATGCACTCGTCCGACGAAAGCGACTTTTCAATTCCCAGCTCGAAAAAAGTCGACATACAGAAAATCAATTCCGCCAGAAGCGACGATGACGACATCCAGGAGCTTGAGGAAGTGGACGACATGCCGAAGCTTCCCGCCACTCCGCTGGCGATGGGGTACATACAACCGAAACTCACTGCGGACGTCATTCTTGAGAAGCCGAATCCGGCTCTCGCGCCAATCGACACTACGGACACCGTTGTCGTCGTCGGCGCGTCCACCGGTGGGACGGAGGCGTTGAAGGATTTCCTGACGCAGCTTCCTGAAAATTCCCCCGGACTCGTAATCGTCCAGCACATGCCGGAACACTTCACCGCGTCTTTCGCGCAGAGGCTCAACTCCCTCTGCAAGATTGCCGTGCACGAAGCCGAGGACGGCGACATGGTGCAGCGCGGGCAGGCGCTCATCGCTCCCGGAAACCACCACATGCTGCTCAAGCGGCAGGGAATGGACTATTACGTGGAGATAAAGGACGGGCCTCTCGTTTCCCGCCACCGGCCTTCCGTCGATGTGCTTTTCCGAAGTGCGGCCAGATACGCTGGAAAGAACGCGATAGGCATCATCATGACCGGGATGGGCGACGACGGAGCGAAGGGCATGAAGGAGATGCACGACGCAGGCTCGTTCAACATCGCGCAGGACGAAGCGAGCTGCATCGTGTACGGAATGCCCTGCGAAGCGGTTAAGGTTGGAGCCGTGGACAAGATTGTCCCGCTTTCCGACATTGCGCAGACGATGCTTGGCAACGCTAAAATAAGAAAATAGAGCGAATTCTGTTTAATTGCAGTTATAATGATATCCGGGAGAGAAGTTTTTTCGGATATGTTAAGGAAAATATTTTTTTAGGAGAATCAAATTATGGCAAAGAAAATTCTTGCGGTCGACGACTCAAAATCAATCAGGGCGAGCATCACGTTCATTCTTGGACAGGAAGGATATGAGATAGTCGAGGCGGAGGACGGAATCGACGCGTTGGCGAAGGCGAAGACGGAGAAATTCAATCTTGTGATAACCGACATAAACATGCCGAACATGGACGGAATCGAACTCACGAAGAATCTCAGGCAGACGGAGGGATACAAGTTCACTCCGATTATCGCGTTGACCACGGAGAACCAGCAGTCGAAGATGGACGAGGGAAAGGCCGCCGGAGCGACCGGCTGGATTGTAAAGCCGTTCACTTCCGACAAACTCATTTCGGTCGTCAAGAAAATCATCGGATAGCCATGTGATTCTCGCGTGGCTTTAAGGATTGGGAGGAGGTCATTTTTATGAAAAGCATTCGTTCTGCACTTACCATGTTCATTGCGCTGTCGATAGTCGCCACGGGTCTCGTGCTGATGGCTGTTTCCGTGGCTATAGCCGGGAAGGCGGTCGACATAGGCTCGCTCTCCAACATGAAGACCATTGTCGACAACGTCGCGAATTATGCGGACATGAAGCTCGAATCTGACCTCGTGGCTCTCAAAGTCATAGCCGAACATCCTGTGATGAAGGCGAGCGGACCGGTCGAGCAGAAGGCACCGGCCGTGTCGTCCTATGTGGACGAAGTCGACCAGCACGCCCGCTACTTCATCGTCGCCGACACAACGGGGCACGCTTTCACTTCCGACAGCGTAGTCCGGGAAGTGAGCAACAGGGAATATTTCCAGATTGCAGTCAAAGGTCAGCCGTGCGTCTCAGGTCCAATCATAAGCGCGCGCGGGGATCCTTCCATATACGCTTCCGTTCCGGTGTACGATGAGAGCAAGAAGGTGTCTGGAATCATCGCCGTGAATTTGGACACCGGCATATTGAAGGACCTTGCGGGACACCTCAACATAAGCAGGAACGGAAAGGCCTTCATAATCAACAGGGAGAGTGGTGCCATCCTCTATGCCGAGAACGAAGACTATGTGAGGAATTCCGAGACGTTCGAGAATCTTTCCCTCACTACGGAGCCGGGCTACAAGGAGCTTGCCGAAGTTTCCCACAAAATGATGGCCGGTAAGAACGGCAACGAAGTCATAAAGATAAACGGCAGGGACTACTACATCGCATACACTCCAATCGCCGTGGCGAACTGGGCCATCGGAATCGAGGCTCCTGCTTCCGATTTCAAGGACAGCATAACGACGCTCAAATTTTCTCTCGGAATCGTAACGATATTCTTCCTGATAATCGCTACGGTGGTGGCGTTCATCTATTCAAGTTCCATCGCGAATCCAATCAAGACGATAAATTCCGCCCTCAATCAAATAGCCGACGGAAATCTCGTCCTAGAGGGGATTCCTGTGGCAGAGCGCGAAAAGATTTGCAAACGCAAGGACGAGCTTGGAAAAATCGGAGCGGCGCTGAACAAGATGGTCGAGTCGCTCACGAGGACGATTGAGCACGTGCGCGAAGCCGCCATGCAGGTGCGCTCAGGCGGCGAGCAGCTTTCGTCTTCGAGCCAGTCAGTTTCTTCCGGTGCGAGCGAGCAGGCCGCTTCCACAGAGGAGATGAGCGCGACTATGGAGCAGATGTCGAGCAACATCAGGCAGACTGCCGACAACGCCTCAAGGACGAGCGAAATCGCGTCCTCTGCCACGAAAAAGGCGGAAGAGGGCGGTGTGGCGGTCGAGCAGGCTGTTTCGGCGGTCGAGTCGATCGCGCAGAAAATCAGCATAATCGAGGACATCGCAAGCCAGACGAACATGCTCGCGTTGAACGCCGCTATAGAGGCGGCCCGCGCGGGAGAGGCAGGAAAGGGATTCGCCGTGGTCGCCTCTGAAGTCAGGAAACTTGCCGAGAGGTCGCAGACTGCGGCGGGCGAGATAAGCGAAATCTCCAACAGCACGCTTGAGACCGCGAAGAAGGCCGGCGTCCTCATAAAGGATGTCGTCCCAGGAATAGAGCAGACGTCGGAGCTTGTCGGCGAGATAGCCCAGGCGAGCCGCGAGCAGAACAACGGAACGCAGCAGGTGAGCCAGGCGATAATCCAGATGGATTCCGTGGTTCAGCAGAACGCGAGCGCGGCCGAGGAGATGGCTGCCATGGCGGAGGAGCTGAGCGCGGAAGCCGAAAAACTCGTCAAAGTCATCGCATTCTTCAGGACGGGGGATTCTCCTGTGAACACGGAATTCAAAGCCGTGGACATCGGGGGGGAGTCCCATGTCGCTGAAACGGAGAAATCAGGAAAGAAGGAGCCTGAAGAGAAGAAGAAACCTGAGCCTGAATTGACGGAGCAGGAGAAAATCGAAAAGAAGAAGCCGAAGAAGATAAAGATCCAGAAGCGCGACGACGCCCCGGTTGTGGCGGCGAAAGTGGAACAGAAGGAACAGAAGAAACAGAAATCCGAGCCACAGCCGAAGCAGAATCCGACCAGCGGAACCGTCGTCAAGAAGACTGCCGCCGATTTGGTTTCGGATGCCGATTTTGAAGAATTCTAGCGGACAAGGAGGACTCTTTTGGAAAACTATTTGACATTCATGGTCGACAACACTTCCTACGCGATAAACGTCAACTCCGTCCTTGAGGTCTTGAACATGACGAAGCCGACAGCCGTTCCGTGCGCTCTCTCGTACATCGAGGGGCTGATTTACTCGCGGGAGCAGGGAATCACCGTCGTGAACCTGCGCAAGCGGTTCTCGCTTGAGGAGCACGAGGCCGACAAGCGGACGAAAATCATCGTGGTGGAGGTCCACACAAAGCACGAGGGCAACGAAAACGAGACCGTGATTCTCTACGGGCTTGTCGCTGATTCCGTGCAGGACGTCATTCAGATTTACGAGGAGGAGCGAATCGACGACGCTGAATGCTCGATTCCCAAGGAGTTCATCTCCCGCACGCTCAAATACGACGAAAAACCGCTTTTCATCCTCGACTTCAAGAAATTGTTCGAGGAACACGCAAAATTGAGTTCGTTGACAATACAGAATTCGTAGATTCTGATATAATGAAATAAATTTTTTATGGGAGGCCAAAATAATGGCATATGAGTTCAATCCAAAAGATTTCGATCTTACTGGAAAAATCGCTTGGGTGACAGGCGCTTCTTACGGAATCGGATTTGCAATCGCTAAGGCGTTGCACGCTTCTGGAGCTAAAATCGTGTTCAACGACCGCGGACAGGAGCAGCTCGACAAGGGTTACGAGAACTACAAGGCGGCTGGAATCAACGATGTCCACGGATACATCTGCGACGTTACAGACGAAGCCGCTGTTCAGGAAACTGTCAAGAAAATCGAGAAGGACGTCGGAACTGTGGACATCCTCGTGAACAACGCCGGAATCATCAAGAGAATCCCGATGATCGAGATGAAGGCCGAGGAATTCCGCCAGGTCATCGATGTCGACTTGAACGCTCCGTTCATCGTCTCAAAGGCTGTCTTGCCGGGAATGATTGCGAAGAAGGCTGGAAAAATCATCAACATCTGTTCGATGATGTCTGAGCTTGGTCGCGAGACTGTCTCTGCATACGCCGCCGCGAAGGGTGGATTGAAGATGCTCACACGCAACATCTGCTCTGAGTACGGCCAGTACAACATCCAGTGCAACGGAATCGGACCTGGATACATCGCCACTCCACAGACAGCTCCTCTCCGCGAGAAGCAGGCCGACGGCTCTATGCATCCGTTCGACTCTTTCATCCGCGCGAAGACTCCGGCTGGACGCTGGCTCGACGCAGAGGAATTGGCGGGACCTGCAGTGTTCTTGGCTTCACGCGCTTCAGACGCTGTGAACGGACACATCCTGTATGTTGACGGCGGTATCCTCGCCTACATCGGAAAACAGCCGTCGTAAAAAACGCATCCGTGCGTTTTTTACTTAGCGAGAAACATCTATTTGCAAATGCAAACAGATGTTTCTCTTATGATTTTTCCCCGCCTCCATGCGGGGAATTCTTATTGGCATAGGCGGAACGAAAGTCAGAGATGTTGAGAGGATAAAAGATTTCTTAAAGAACAACCCAGCATACAAATGGATTCCAGATTTGCCGTTCGGATTCAATTATTGGAACAAAGAAAACATCGGACAATGAAAAAAGCAATTTTGTTTCTTCTACTTCTGACATTTTCGTTGATGTCTTGTGTTCTTCTACACCCTCACATAGATTACCCGTCGATGCCCGAGTTTCCCCAGCGATACCGAACTTGGATAAACTTCGCAAAGAAAAATAATGTAACTTGCTGCTTCGATTTCCATAATTATGAAACATCGTTTTTGCCGCAAGTCTGCGGATTTGACGAAGACTGCGGCGGTGCCAATTATGAAAAAGAAGTTTCAAAATACATAAGCGCGCGCAGAGATGTTCTGTCGGAAAAAGTCCCGTTCTGCGCTCGCATTTTTTTAGAAAAATATCTAAGCAAGAAACATCTGAAAAAATCGCTTCAGACTTTTACTCTTCATTATGGCGACAAAACACTTTCTCTGAACGATTTCATAATTGTGGCTGAACTTTTCAATAGATTCGGCATAATCTTTTACGAAAAGACGAGTTCAATCGACTTCTTAGGCTATATCGACAAGGAAACATTCGCCGCTTTTTCACACTCCGAAAATCTTTTGCTGACCTTTGAAATCGACGGAGAATCGTTTGAGTTCAATTTGAATATTCCAGAAATTTACGAAGATACATTTTCAATCGGTGAAAATGGCCTATGAATGCCGTATGAGGTGTATGTCTATGACAGTGCAGAATATAAAAGCCTTGAGTAGATTTGCGCTCGCTCTGGTGCTGTTTTGCGCAGAGGTTGCAGCGTTTTCTCAAGGATACTCCTACGATTTTGGCGATACTCTGCGGATTTACAAGGACGGAAATCTCGTAGCGGAAAAAGAAGAGTATCTTGTATCAAATTCCCGACTTGCGTTAGTCTGGAATGAAGACCGGATATACAACTGTTATTTCAAGCGCACGAATCTTCTTGTGCAGGGCTATGATTGGGCGTTTACAAACGATTATGGGGTTGTTTTGAAAAAAAAGTCGCGCTTTGAACTGTTCTCCCCAAATGAGAGAAAGCGAATTATAAAAACTAGAGCGAAATTCGTGATACCGCTTCCGTTCGGGAACTATGCGCTCCAGACCGTTTCCGACGATTTCGACTTGAAAACTGAAATAGTCTTCAAAAACAATCGAAGAATCAGCGTGGACGGAAATGTCTCTTGCTTCGATGGCGGAGTCGTGTTTTTCAACGAGCAGAAAAAAGTCGAAATCGTAACGAACTCAGGAATATCCTTTGAAAAAGAGGCTAGAGATTATGTTCCGTCTGGAAGCCACATCTGTCTGTTGTGTGGAGCAGATTTAGATTGCCGAAAACTTGAAATCTTGGATTCTGATTTGAATCTGGCGTTTGAAATCGACGGAGATTATGAGCCGGCCACAATCTGTTTCGATAGCAATATCGTTTTGATTCACAGGCCAACGGGGTTCTTCTATCTTCTTGAACTGCCACAAAAACGCTTGACGAAAATTCGGAGCTATCGCATAAAGAATAGAGAGCTTTTTGTTGAATAGAACAAGGAAATTTTGAAAAATGGCAAAGACTGACATAAAAATCCGCGCCGTCGAAGCGGCTATTTTCCTTGCTGGCTGCTGCGTTTCACTCTTCTTCGTGCTTGGCTTTGACTTCAAGCCCGCTCCGTACAAGTCCGCCACCATGTTCTCGGCTACTGTCGCTTTGATTGAAACGCTAAAGGTTCTTCTTTTTGGAAAAAGACTTCGGATTCTGTTCTTCTTTTTGGACCCATTCATCGCCTACTGGATTGGCGTTGTCGGCATCGCTCTCGGCGGAGGAGTCGTAGACATGAAGGGCACTCTCGCCATGTCGGTGGAATTCTATCCGCTTCTGCTTCTGCTAACTCTCGCCGTCACGTCCGTAGGCTACGCACTTTTGCTTGTGCGATTTTTTTTGGAGAAAAAACGATGAAAAGGAAAATTTGCATATTTGTGATCTCGATTTTTTCGCTTTTTCTGTTTTCATGCGGAAAATACAATCCCCTGCTCGATAAAAACATAGTTCCGCACTTCGATTTTTTTGATGAAAGTGAAAAATTCGTCTTTACTGTATATTACAATAATCCCGACTCATATTACGATATGCCACTGAATCCTTATGCCGTAATGGATATTCAGCACGAATTTGCCCGAGGTGACACTTTGTACAAAAATGAATTGGAGATTTTCTTGAGCGAAATTTTTGAAAAGCCGCCGAAAATCATCAAAGATTTTCAAAAATTACATGACAAAAAAAATCGGATTTACACGGTTTGCTGCATAAGAAACCAGTTTGGAAAGATGATTCTGTGGTTTTCATACGACGACCCGGATTCAAACGAACCGTATATGATAATGAATGGAAAACTTACTGAAAAAAATGAAAAACTTGCGAATTTCGCAAAGGTCGTTTTGAACAGTTGTTATGAAAACTTCGATGATGAAAACTGATTCGTGGTATCTTCTGCCAGGCGAATTTGATGCAAACGGAGGGTATCGAACCCTAAACAAATTCCTATATGCTTCCAATAGACACCAAAAATCTTGAAATACGCTACAAAGTCTTGTTGCCGACACCCGACATTGAAGCGGACTCTTTGCTAAAGTCATTTCCTGAAAACGGATGCTACACGCCGATATACCGCTATCAAATGCGTGTGGAATCAATCATAAAGAATGGGAGGTAAATCGCGTTATGAATTCTTGGATTCCTGCAGACTGGCAAGCGGTTTTCGCAAACAGCGCAAGGTTTTATAATCGCTTTGTTTCATGTCTTTTTTAGAGAATCCAACGATTCGGCGATTCCAAGTTCAGAGAGAGTTCGCCTGATTTCTCCGTCGGCTCCGCTCGCGCGCTATCTTGTGAAAATAGTCGTTAGGAGTTGCGCCCTTGAGTTCACACCGGCCTTGTTGAAGATGTTGTAGACGTGCTTTTTGACCGTGGACAGGCTCACATGGATTTGTTCGCTTATATATGTGTTCGATCTTCCCTCCGCAATCAACCTCAGCACGTCTGTTTCCCGTTCAGAAAGCGCGCAATCTCCGGCCATGCGCAAAAGAGAGTTTTCAGATTGATTTCCGCCGTTCTTTGTCTGGATTGTGTTGAAGACCATGTTTTCCAGATGTTTTCTGAGAATGTTCAATATGTACATGTCCTTGTCCGAAAAATCTCCGAGATTCTCCCCTCGGAACATATTGAACACGGCAGCCACATCCTTGTTCTTCGCGATTACGATTCCGGCTCCGAAGGGGATTTTCGCCGGCTCCAGGAATAGCTGGTAGAATTCGGTGCTTGTCCGCAGATCGTCGCTCAGTATCGATGAATCCTTGTAGACAATCGATTCGCTTGTCAGTGAATACAGATATTGCAGATAGTCTTTGTCGTAGTATGTTTCCACGTATTTTGCCACGGCCTTCTCGTCGAACCCCAGAAAAACCGACAAGTCTTTTGAGATGCGTTTTTGCTTGTCCAGGAAAATGAAGTAGCCCTTGGAGAACGGTATGAGCAGCCTCAGTACGGAAAGCGTTTTTGACGCGAGAACCTTCGCGTCGTCCACTGTGTAGAAGTCCACTAGTATGGAGTTGATTGTGTTCCATTCAGATTCTTTTAACATCGCGCCTCCGTCTTTCTTTTGCCAGTATTTTCCGATAAAAAAAGCCGTTTTGGATTGTTCTCCAAAACGGCTTCGTTGCCATGTACGGTTTTGATTATTCTTTCATCTTTGCGAATCTTTTGGAAGCGTTTTTTCGCCCAGTCTGTGGAACTTTAGTTCTATGGAAAATCCCCGTTCGGACACTTATAAAAAAAAGGCGAAAGCATCAGAATCGCATTATCAAATCTCAAAGGCGCGGTTTTCTTGGAATCAAGGGACCGCGTTTTTTTATGGAGTTGCGTATGAAAATGATTAAAGCGTTCGTCCGGCCGGAAAAAGCGGAGGAAGTCCTTGATTCGCTCATGGAGAAGGGGTTCGCCGCCGTCACAAAAGTGAGCGTGCTCGGCCGCGGAAAGGAGAAGGGGTTGAAAGTCGGCGACACGTACTACGACGAGATTCCCAAGGAGATGATTATGCTGGTCGTCGAAGACGATGACGAGGCGAAAGCCACGAAAATCATATCCGAGAGCGCGAAAAGCGGCAGGGAGGGAAGGTATGGCGACGGAAAAATCTTCATAAGCGAAGTGGAACGGGCCGTCACTGTGTCTTCTGGAAAGGAAGGCTTGTAGGAGGAATGATGAAGGAGGTCACTATAATTTTGCGTCCTAAAATGTATTTCAAGACGAAGGAGGCTCTGGACGAGGCCGGTTTTTCAGCTCTTTCAGTGCAGGAGGTCATCGGGCGTGGAAAGAAGCCTGTCCAATACGATTTCGACAACGAGGTCGTAGCGCACAGGCTTGTGGCGAAGCGCATGATTACGATGTTTGTCCGTGACGGGGATGTGGATTCCCTGGTGAAGACGATAGTCGAGACGAACAAGACGTCCCATGCCGGAGACGGGAAGATTTTCGTCTCGCCTGTAAAGGACGCTGTGAGGATTCGCACGGGCGAACGCGGCGACGAGGCTGTTCTTTGATTTTGCTTTGTTTTTTATGAAGGAGTTTTTATGAGAAGATTTTTTCTGGCAGTGTCATTTTTGTTGGTTTCACTTTCGTTTTTCGGATGCAGGGGCGAGAACAAGTCGGTTCCGGCGGGCGCAGCGAAAAAAGGTTCTGAAGGCAATCCTTTTGTCCTTGGTGTAAGCCCCATGTCGGGCTGGTACGGCTGGTACGGAATAGACGGGACTGGGATTTTCAAGAAAAACGGCGTCTCCGTCAAGATTCAGTTTTTCCCCGTCTATTCGGATTCTCTCACGGCTTTCTACTCCGGACAGCTGGACGGAATATGCATAGCCGCTTCCGATGCGGTCGCTCCGCTCAACGAAGGAGTTGACTTCAAGATTGTTCTTGTCAACGACAACTCGTTCGGAGCGGACGGACTTGTGGTGCACGAGGATGTCTCTTCGATAGCGGAACTGAAGGGAAAATCTGTGTCGACTGAAGTCGGCACTCTTGAGCACATGTTCCTGCTGAAAATCCTCGAAGACAACGGAATGACTATGGACGACGTGGAATTCTCGAACATGACGATAAACGATGCCGGGCCTGCGTTCATAGCGAACAGCGTTGATGCCGCAGTTCTGTGGGAGCCGACTCTTTCGACGGCGATTGCATCTGGAGGAAAACTTTTGTACAGCACAAAGGAGACACCAGGCTTGATTCCCGACACGCTTGCGGTTTCCTCCGCCGTCCTGTCGGAAAGTCCGGAGGTCGTACAAAAAATCGTGGATTCCTGGTTCGAGGGAGTTGAGAAACTTGCCTCCCGGAACGAAGAGATGATTTTGACCGTGTGCCGTGGCGCGGAACTTTCAAGGGACGAGTATCTGTCCATGCTCGACGGCGTGACTCTTTTCGACAGAGCTATGAACCAGGCTACTTTCAAGATGTCTGAAAGCTATGAGTCTCTCCCGTTCACTCTGAGAAAATCGGCGGAATTCCTGAAATCGACCGGAATGATTGATGAAATTCCCGCCGATGTCACGGTCCTGCTCGATGATTCGTTCATAAAATAGAAGGGGCGCGCATGATAGAAATCAAAATACGGAGGAAAATCTCCAAGAAAAAATACACCGCGCTTGCCGTCTTGTCGTTCTTTGCGGTCGTCGCAATTTGGTCGATTGCGAGCGCGGTGGGGTTCGTGAAGGAAATCTTTCTGCCCAACCCTCTGAAAGTCCTTTCCTTTTTTGCGCATTCCATAAAGGACGGGTCTCTTTGGGAAAATTCGAAAATTTCCGTATACCGCATCACATTGGGTTTTGTCTATGCGGTGATTCTTGGAATCCCCGTGGGAATCCTCATGGGGAGTTTCAAGAAAATCGAGGCGGTTGTGCGGCCTTTGTGCGAATTTGTGCGCTACATGCCTGTTCCCGCCTTCGTGCCGCTCATCATGGTCTGGGCTGGAATCGGCGAGAGCGCGAAGATCACTGTGATTTTCATCGGAACATTTTTCCAGCTTGTGCTCATGGTCGCGGACGACGCGCTCTCTGTTCCCGACGACTTGATAAACGCGGGCTACACGCTCGGAACGACGACATGGAACACGATATTCAAAATAATCATACCGGCCATGCTTCCTCGTCTCATGGAAACTCTGCGCATGATGATTGGATGGGCGTGGACGTATCTTGTGAGTGCGGAACTCGTGGCGGCCAATTCAGGTTTGGGCTACACAATCCTGAAATCGCAGCGATTCCTGAAAACCGACGCCATTTTTGCCGGAATCATTCTGATTGGTGTTTTGGGGCTGGTGACAGACCGAATCTTCGCTTTTGTGAACAAAAAACTTTTTCCGTGGACGGAGTAGGGGGGCAGAATGTTTTTTAGAAAAAAGAAGAACGAAATTTCGCAGAACCACATAGAAGCGAACCTTGCGAATTCAAAAATTTTCGTGCGGAACGTTGAAAAAATCTATTCCTCCGTGAAGGGGGACACTCTCGCGATGCAGAATGTGAACCTCAATGTGCTTGAGAACGAATTCGCTTGCATTGTTGGCCCGTCTGGATGCGGAAAGTCCACACTCCTCAGAATGATAGCCGGCCTTGACGAGATTTCTGGCGGCCAGATTGTAATCCAGGACAGAAACATAGTCGGTCCCGGTCCTGACCGCGGCATGGTCTTCCAGGGCTACACGCTTTTTCCGTGGATGAGCGTGGGCGACAACATAAGGTTCGCCCTCAAACTGAAAAAGATGAAGAAGCAGGAGCAGGAAGAAATCGTGGACAAGTACCTGAAAATAATCGGGCTTGAGAAATTCAAGAACGCCTACCCAAAGGAGCTTTCCGGCGGCATGAAGCAGCGAGTTGCCATCGCCAGGGCGCTTGCGAATTCGCCGGAGGTTCTTTTGATGGACGAGCCGTTCAGCGCGCTCGACCCGCAGACGAAGGCGGACATGCAGCTTTTGATGAGACAAATTTGGCAAGTCGAAAAGCCGACTGTGCTGTTCGTCACGCACGACATAGAGGAGGCTGTTTTTCTCTCAAGCAAGATTTTCGTCCTAAGCTCTCGTCCTGGAACCGTCAAGAGGGAGGTTCCTGTTTTTCTGCCGTATGAGCGCGATTTGAGCCTCAAGGACACAGAGCAGTTCATAAAAATCAGGCGGGAAGTGAATTCGCTGATCGACCACAACGGCATCTAGATGCGGCAGGCCAGTTCGGGAATGGAATCCGGGCTGGCCTGATTTTTTTTCTATTTTGCGAAGGACTCGCACAGGAACCCCTTCACCCTTTCGCCTGACATCAGCGTTATTGTGCCGATTGTATGCGGAGACTTCACACGCTCCATGAAGAAGCCGAGATTTCCCTTGGGAATTGAAAAAACATCGACTTCAATCGATTCACCCTTTTTAGCAGGAGAAACTTTCAATAAACCGGGCTTTTTCGGAATCGTGTCGAGTTCGAACATTTCGTATTCACAGCTTGTCTTCGTGTGCTCCAAAAAGGTTCCGCCCAATTCCACAATCTGGCTTTCAAGTTCCCGGCCTTTCTTGTGCAGTCCGCAGACGGCAAGCTTTGTGCTTTCGCTCTGCATGAATTTGAACGCGGTCGACCACAAAAGGGCTTCCGAATCTGAACGCGCGAAAACCGTGATTCCGAAGGGGAATTCTTCGTCGTTCCTGTTTTCTGGAAGGGCCATCGCCGACAAATCGAGCAGATTGCAGTGGTTGGTGTACAAGCCCATTTTTGAATTTGTTGCAATCGGGTCGTTTCTGACTTCTTCCCTTGTAAAGCTTCCGCCCGCCGTGGGCATTATCATCACAGAGTTCTCCAAAAGCTCGGCCGCCTTGTGCCTGTAGTCTTGCAGGGCGTGGATGTCCGAAAACAATTTTTCCGCCGTGTTCTCTGCTTTCGCCCCAGAGCGCAGGATTTTTTCTGTCACGGGAAAAATCTTTCCTTCATGGCTTTCGACAAAATCCTTCAAATCCGACCAACGCTCGGCGACATAGGAGCCTTCATAGAGGATGAGCGCGGCTTTTTGGAACATCGAATAGTCGATTTCTTCTATTTTAATGCTGTTTTGAATCGCGAGCCTTTTGATTCTTTCGACAGAGTTTTTCCATTTTCCTTCGTAGATTTCTTTCCACCTGCCGAAAAATTCAGGGGTCTTGTCTGGAAGATAGATTTTTTTGGGAACTTTCCTCCCTCTTTTTTCGATTTTCTTTGACCACGCGCATTCGCTGTCATAGCCGCGCGCAACAGAGTCCACCAAATCCGCGTCTTCAAGGGAAGTTGCGAAAACCGTAACGCAGTCAAGGCTCGCGCAGGCGGGAACGACTCCCCTCGTAGACCAGGCTCCGCATGAAGGCTTGAAGCCGACCAGAGAATTGAGCATGGCAGGCACCCGTCCGCTTCCAGCAGTGTCCGTGCCGAGGGAAAAGGCGCACAAGCCCAAAGCCACCGCCACGGCGGAGCCAGAAGACGAGCCTCCTGAAATCATTTCGTCCTGATAGGCGTTGTGGCATTCTCCGTAGGGAGAGCGGGTTCCCACCAAACCTGTGGCGAACTGGTCGAGATTCGTTTTTCCCACTGGAATCGCGCCTGCGTCAATCAACCGCTGAACCACGGCCGCGTTTCTTTTGGGCGTGTATGAAAAATCAGGGCAGGCAGCCGTCGTCGCTCTTCCCTCCAAGTCGATGTTGTCCTTGATGGCGAATGGAATTCCCCAAAGGGGCTTCTCTGCATTTCGCCCGCCTAGCTTCTTGACGAAAGAATCAATCAAATCGTGGCTCGGCGGCACAATCCAGATGTTTTTCTCCGAATACTTTTCGCTCCGAACGATGATTTCTTCAATCAATTCCTCTGGTAAAAGCTCTCCTGACTCATAAGAAGAGCGAATCCATTCAAAAGTCAGTTTTTCCGGGAAGTATTTCATATTTTCTCCTGTTTTATTGCCGCTAGAATCTGTCCGGCTTCGACCTGCCCGCCAGTTTTCGCGTAGATTTTTTCGATTCTGCCGTCTTCCTGGGCGATTACAGGAAATTCCATCTTCATGCTCTCCATGATGACGATTTCCTCGCCCTTCTCTACGAATTCGCCCTCTTTTTTGACGATTTTCCACACGCAGCCGGGAATCGTGGCGGACACTCCGTCGCAGCCAGCGGGAAGCTCGACTTCCTCGTGGTGGATTTCGCTTGTGGCCGAGACGAAATGGTCGAGTCCCTTTTCATGCCAACGCGCCCGCTCCGCCTCGAAAGCCGCTTCCTGCCGTTTTTTGAATTCCGCGGCGCTTTCCTTTATCGATTCAAGGTATTTTTTGTAATCGCCAAGGCAGAAAGTTTTTTCTTCAATCTGAATGTCGAACTTTCCGCGCAAGAAATCCTCGCGGTACTGCAAAATCTCTTCCGCAGAACATGGGTAGAACTGAATCTGGTCGAAGAAATTCAAAAGCCAGGGCTTTCCTTTGGCGAAGAATTTCGTTTCCCTCAAAGGATTCCACATCTGAATCGTGCGGCCGACGAACTGATAGCCGCCGGGGCCTTCCATTCCGTACACGCAAAGATATGCTCCTCCGATTCCCACGGCGTTTTCGGGAGTCCAGGGGCGGGCGGGATTGTATTTTGTGGTGACGAGCCTGTGCCTCGGGTCGATTGGAGTGGCCACCGGCGCGCCGAGATAGACATCGCCAAGCCCAAGGACAAGATAATCCGCGCCAAAGACGATTTTTTTGACATCGTCAAGGCTTTTTAGTCCGTTGATTCTCCTTATGAATTCCGGGTTCGACGGACACCAGGGCGCGTCTGGCCGGGTCGTTTCCTGATAGCGCAGGGCGGCAAGCCTTGTCTGGGGGTCGTCCCAGGAAAGAGGAAGGCGGATTGTCCTTGACGGAACAGTGATTGAGTCGAGTTCCCGAAGATTTTTGTTCACGGAAACGATTTTTTCCGCCATCTTTCGGGCAGAAATCTTTCCCACATCAAAATGCACCTGGAGGGAGCGGATTCCTGGAGTCATGTCGATTACAGAAAGCTCTTCCCGCCGCCTTTCAAGTTCCGTCATCAAGACATGAACCCGGAAACGAAGCTCTATGTTGAGCTCCATCTTTCCGTATTCCACGAGCACATTTTCTTCTCCCTGCAGCCGAATCATGAAATCAGTGTCGTCTTCCCTTCCTTCCGCAAGAATCGCGTAATCGGCGGAAAGATTTTCGCTTTTCGGAAGTTCCAGGGCCGTGTACTCGGAATTGAGGTTCCTCTCAAATGATTTCCGCAAATCCTCCGCCTGTTCAAGCGTGAGCAGACGGAAGCGAACCTTGTCGCCTGGATGGAGCTGACCGAGCTTCCACAGTTCCGCGCTGGCTGTCGTCACAGGACAGACAAAACCGCCGAGGCTCGGCCCGTCCACGCCAAGAAGAATCGGCTGGTCGCCCGTCAAATCCAGCGAGCCAATGGCGTATGCGTTGTCGTGGATGTTCGACGGATGCAGTCCCGCTTCTCCGCCGTCTTCGCGTGTCCATTCCGGGACAGGGCCGTTCAGTCGGATGCCTGTCCGCGCGCTGTTGAAATTCACGGTGTATTCGGAAGCCGTGAGAGTCTTCAAAAATTCCGGCTTGAGGTATTCAGCTGTGGGCTGAGGACCCGGCAAAACGCCGATTGTCCATTCATTCGTGATTTTGGGTGCGAATTCAAGGGGAAAAGAGCCGATTTCGTCAGAGACGCATTTTTTTGCAAGGTGAAGCACATCGCCTGTCCTTAGTTTGCGTCCGTTGTGTCCGCCGAATTTTCCGTCGGCGAAAGTCGACGCGCTGCCAAGAATCTCAGGCACATCGATTCCGCCTGCGACGAGAAGGTATGTCCGCATTCCGTATTCCGCGCTCTCGAATTTGACGACCTGCCCTGCCATTGCTTTGAGCGCGGTGTACATCGGAATAGGCTCGCCGTCAAGAGTGGCCTTCATGTCCGCTCCAGTCAGACAAAAACTCGTCGTCGTCCTGAATCGGTAGGAGCCGCCGCGGACGGTCATTTCAAGGCCGGCCTCTCCCTCATCGTTGCCTAGGATTCTGTTTCCGAGCCTGAAGGAGAACGAATCCATAGCGCCGCACGGGGGAACGCCCACAGTCCAGAGCCCCTGTCTGCCGGGGAAGTCCTGAACAGTCGTCTGAACTCCGCCATCAAGGACTTCAATCGCGTGTTCCTCAGGGAAAAAAAACTCCAGCATTTTCGTGAAAAGCCCGGCTTTCTTGTAGCTTTCAGATTCCAAAAGCGAGTGGAGATATTCAATATTTGTCGTGACTCCGTATAATTTCGATTCTTCGAGAACTTGGAGCATCTTTTCCACCGCCTTTTCCCGGTTTCCCGCGTGGACAATCAGTTTTGCCAGCATCGGATCGTAAAGCGAAGTGATTTCGATGTTCTTCTGAATCCATGTTTCGATTCGGGCAAGGGAAGAAAAATGCACCTCGTCGATTTTGCCTGTAGACGGTCGGAAATTGCTGTGGCAGTCCTCGGCATAAACGCGCACTTCGATTGCGTGTCCGTCCGGCTCTTTCACAAGTGATTTCAAATCTTTGAGTTCTCCGGCCGCTTCTTTTACCATCCATTCGACCAAATCGATTCCCATGACCTCTTCGGTGATTCCGTGCTCCACCTGCAAGCGGGTGTTCACTTCAAGGAAATAGAATTTTCTCGCCTCGTCGTCGTACAAGAATTCCACAGTTCCGGCACTTCTGTAGGATGCCGCCTTCGCAAGACGCTCCGCCGCCGCGTACATTTCCTTTCGTGTCTCGTCGCTGATTCCGGGAGCCGGGGATTCCTCCACGACTTTCTGGTTGCGTCTCTGGACTGAACAGTCCCGCTCGCCGATTGCAGTCACTTCTCCGTATTCGTTGCCGAAAATCTGGACTTCAATGTGACGCGCCTTTCGAATGTATTTTTCAAGGAAAACGCCACCGTCGTTGAAATTCGATTCGGCAAGATGCTTGACTTTCTCAAAGGAATCCAGAAGTTCCGCTTCGTTCTCGCAGATTCTGATTCCGATTCCGCCGCCTCCGGCAGTGCTTTTGAGCATCACGGGGTAGCCGATTTTTTCCGCCTCGGACAGGGCTTCTTTTGCCGAAGAAAGCAATCCTGTTCCAGAAAGAAGGGGAACGCCGGCCTTTTGGGCGATTTCCCTCGCGCGATGCTTTAGGCCGAAGTCCGTCACCTGCTCTGGAAGTGGGCCGATGAACTTGATTCCGTTTCTCTCGCATTCCCGCGCGAAATCTGTGTTCTCGCTCAAAAATCCGTATCCCGGATGAAGGGCCTCCACCCCGGTTTTTTTGCAGGCTTCGATGATTTTCCGGACATCGAGATAAGTCTCCTTTGCGCTTCCCTCGCCCAAATAAACCGACTCGTCCGCGTTTTCCACATGAAGGGAGTCCCTGTCAGCCTTTGAATATACCGCGACACTCTGGATTCCCATTTTCTTGAGGGTGCGTTCAATGCGCGCTGCAATCGCCCCTCGGTTCGCAATTAAAATCTTCGAGAACATAAAACTTCCCCCTTTCTTTCCTAGTCCCAAATCACGCACTGGATAGGTGTCGGATTGTAGGCGTTGCATGGATTGTTCAGCTGCGGACAGTTTGAAATCAGAATCATCACATCAGAAAGGGCCTCCATCTCCACATACTTTCCTGGAGCCGAAACGCCGTCGTCGAATTTGTAGTAGCCGTCCTTCGTGATGGGAACGTTCATGAAAAAGTTTATGTTGGGAGCGAGATCCCGCTTTTTGATGTCGTAGTCGCAGTCTGAAAGCTGCAGCATGAAGCTGTCCCGGCATGAGTGCATGAATTCCTTTTCCCTCGCGTAGCGGACTGTATTGCTCTGGCAGGAGCAGGCTCCTCCCAAAGTGTCGTGCCTTCCTGTCTTGTCGGCGATGATTTTCAAAATCGGCTTTCCGCTTTCGGTGCGGAGAATGGAGCCTGTGGTGAGATAGATGTTTTTCTGCGCGACGATTGTCTGGACGGCTCCGTAGTGGTCGCTGGGGTCGTGCAAATCGTAGAAAGTCGTGTCCACCGCCTGGTTTCCTTCCAAATCGATGATTCTGAATGTCTGGCCTTTTTTCAGCTCGTGCATCCAGCCCAAGCCCGCCTCGACCTTTTCCGATAAAACTGCGTCCTCAATCTTCAAATCCGAATCTTTTTCTATGAATCCGTACATATTTTCCTCCTAGAGTCCAAGCAGATTGTAGTAGTCCCAGGTGTTTTCAAATGCCCGGTAGTTCTCGTCACGGAAATTCACGCAGAAGTCCGTCAAGTCCGTGGGCGGCGCGTCGTACACTTCCATCTGAACCGGCACCGACGGATATTTTCTTGACGGATCCAGTGGATTTGGTGTATTTGAGACAAGAATCAGGCAGTCCATTTCCGTTCTGAGGGTGATTGTCGCGCCTTTCTTGCAATGCCCCTCGGCAAAATGCATAGAGCCGTCCTCTTCCACATAGACTTTTGAGAAAAGGTTCACGCAGGGAACAAGGTCTCTCTTTGTCATGCCGTTCCGCACAAGCTCCACTTTGAAATTGTCGTAGCCAGAGCGGTAGAAATCGTTCCGCTCGCTTTGGTAGCTTGTCCTTCCGTACTGGGAATCGGTGAATTCCCTTGTGGTGACGCCTGAAATCGAGTCAATCCAGCCGGTGGAATCCTCGACAATCGAAGCCAAGACCCGACCGTTGTCGCTCATCAAGACATTCCCCTTTGTGAGATGGGCCGTGAACTGCGCTTTCAATGAGTCGGGCATGTTGTAGCGTTCGCTCGTGTCGCGTAGGTTGTAGAGGAGCAGGCTGACATTTGCTCCGTCCTCAAGTGCCTTGAAGTGGATGTATTTTTGCCTTCCGATTCCGCCGGACCATTTTTCCCCCGGCTTGAAGTTCTTTGACCAGATTTTTTTCATTTTCGCCTCCAAAATTGTGCGAGTCGCATCGCTTTTGATGGCAGAATCATAAAATCGGAAAGCGGATTCTCACATTGACCGAAAAGGTGATTTTTGGAAACTTTAGGAGAGTCCCATGGAACCAAAGTTTCACTTCCTTCAAATCTCCAAAATCTCCAAAAAAGGGCGGTGAAGTTTGAAAATTTCCTTTAGTATCTTCAAATCATAATTTATAATCAAAACCATGCAGAACCTTTTTTTTGACACCAGAAAACTTGACGAGTCTTGCCGCGAGGCCTACGGGCTTACGGAAGAGATAATGATGGAGAACGCCGCCGCGGCATTGGAGGGCGCGATAAAGGAGCGCGCAGAATTCAAGCCGTACAGGAACAGAGTGCTCATTTTGTGCGGCGGAGGGAACAACGGCGCGGACGGCTACACGCTCGCGCGCCGTCTCCGCATCCACTACGATGTCGTCGTTTTCGAGTGCGTGGAGCCGAAGTCGCCGCTTTGCATACTGCAGAGGGCGCGCGCGGAAAAGTGCGGGACTCGTTTCTTCACGCTTGAGGATTTCACCCTCGAATTCCTTGAGAGCGCGGCCGTCATCGTCGACTGCATCTACGGAAGCGGCTTCCACGGAGAATTGGACGAGAACGTGCAGATTCTGCTGAACGACGCGAACTGTGTGGAGTCGTACAGGATTGCATGCGACGTGCCGAGCGGAATCGACTTGGACGGAAACGTGTCGCACGGAGCGTTCAAGGCCGATTTGACGGTCTCCATGGGCGCGCTCAAGCTCTGCCTTTTCCAGGACATGGCGAAGAACTATGTGGGCGAAGTCGTCTGCGCGGATTTGGGAGTGGGCAGGAGGCTCTTCGAGAATTCCAGCAACTTCCCGCTCAAGAAGGCCGCCCTGCTTGAGGAGTCCGACATGATGCTGCCCCACAGGAGCGACTTCTTCGTGAACAAGGGCAATTTCGGCCATCTTGCCGTGGCATACGGCGAAAAGACGGGGGCGGCGAAAATCGCGGGAAGGGCCGCGCTGAATTTCGGTGCGGGGCTTGTGACGCTTGTGGATTTGGAGAATCCAGAGCCGGATTTCTCTTCTGTTTCCGAGGAATTGATGACTTCCACTTCGATTCCGTCCAACGTGTCGGCAATCGCTCTTGGAATGGGGCTTGGCAGAAGCGAGAAGGCTCAGGGGACAATCCAGAAGTATTTCGATTTTCTGGCGGCGAACAAGGAAATTCCGTGTTTGATTGACGCGGACGTGTTCTATTTTGAAAAACTCGCCGACTTCTTGGCGGAGCGGTGCCGCAAGGTCGTTCTGACCCCGCATCCGAAGGAATTCCAGTCGCTTTTGAAGATTTGCGGGTTCGGCGAATACTCTGTCGATGAATGCGTCAGAAAAAGGCCGGACTTGATAGAAGGATTCTGCAAGAAATACCCCAAGTGCGTTCTTTTGGTGAAGGGCGCGAACCCGATGATAGGATACTTCGACGGAAGGAAGTACAACCTGTACGTGAACAGCTTCGGCCGTCCGAGCCTCGCCAAAGCCGGAAGCGGCGACGTCCTTTCCGGGCTTGCCGCAGCCCTTCTCTCGCAGAAGTATTCCAGCATAGATGCGGTAGCGTCCGCATCCCTCGCCCACGCAATCGCCAGCCGCGGAATCGGGTGCGACTATGCGCTCACTCCGCTCAAGCTCATCGACTGTGTGGCAAGGCTTTAGGGCAGAGCCTACAGTATCGTGCAGACGAAAGCCGCGACCAGACCGGGGAATATCGAAAGGCCGAGCCTGTGTATCGGCTCGAACGTGCTCAATATGAGCGCGCCGAACGAAATCGCCGTCGTGAGGAACGAGACTCCGATGGCGAACGCCTCCGCCTTGCTCTCCTTGTTTTCCATCTTGTAGATTATGTAGTCCAGTCCAAGCCCGAACACGAGAATCATTCCGGTCACGCAGAAGAATTCTATCTTCTGTCCGGCGAGGATGAAAGTCGTGCTTATTGCGAGGACGCTCATGAGCGGAATGAGGGCGATTTTGAACGTGTCCTTCCAGTTGTAGAAGAATTTGAGGATGATGAAAATCAGGACGTAGGCGAGGGCGAACATCTTCAGAATCATCTTCGTCAGCTTGTCCAGACCCGCGCTCAAGTCCTTCGCCCGCACCTCGAAGTACACGTCGTCGCCGTAGCCCATCTCCTTGAAGTCAGCCTCTATGCCCTTGAAGAGCGACTCGTCCTCCACGAGAGACGGAACGATGAGCGAATAGTACTTGTCCTCGACTTTCCCTATCCAGATTGTCTTCAATATCGATTCTATGCTCGAAGGAAGCTTGTCCTCCGGCGTGAGGAATTTCTTCTCCCTCTCCCGGAAGTCCTCCTCGAAATACTTCTGCATGTCCCCGTCCTCGTATCCGAGCGCGGCGAACTGTTCGGCGGCGAGCGGAACGAGATTCTCCACGGCCTTGAGCGACTCCCTCTGCCTCTTCTCCGACGGAACGAACTTGCTCGTGCAGATGAACGTTCCGGGAACCCTCTCCGCCACTTTCTCCTCAAGCTCAAGCGTCTCCTCGATTGTCTTTCCGCTTATGATGAACCAGCTCGTCCTGTTGAAATTCAGCACCTTCGTGGAGAGGGCGAGGTCTTCCTTGAGCCTGCCTTTGGGCGTGTAGAGCGAGTTCAGGTTGTTCTCGATTCTCAATTTGTCGTGGTTGATTCCGAGCACGACCGCGAAGAAGACGAGCATTACCGTGTTCACAGTCCGTGAGAGCTTCTTCCTGTGGCCGCCCTTGAATTTCATGTAGTCGAGGATTTTTATCTTCCGCTTTTCTTCGATTGGGATTCTGATGAGGGTGAAGATTCCGACCGCCGTCAGAAAGGAGCTCATGATTCCCACGAGAGAGAAGACCGCCATCTGCTTGAGCATGGCGAACGGAGCCGCGCAGAGGAAAGCGTAGCAGATTTCAGTGGAGAGGAGGGAGAGGATGAGTCCCTTGAACAGGTGCATACGGATTTTCTGCGGGGAGTTCAGGTGCTTGTTGTGCTTCCAGCAGACGAAATAGTGCACGCTGTAGTCGATTGACGAGCCGATGAGCGATGTTCCGAAGAGCAGCGTGATGACGTGCATGTTGCCGAAAATCGCGTGAGTCATGCAGAACGCTATGAACATCGAGACGAAAATCGAGAAGAGCGAGCAGATGAGTGGCTTCAGGCTTCCGAAAATCGAGAGAATCAAGAATATGATTATGAAAGTCGTGATTATTCCGATGAACGAAGTCTCGTTGAGTGCGGAACTCGACGAAGCCTGGCTGTGGAAGTTCACGCCGTTGAAGACGAATTTCACTCCGTCCTTCTCAAGCGGTTCGCAGACCTTGTAGATGACAGGAGCCGCGTTCGTCTCGGACATGGACGCGCCCGCGTCCGTCACAATCGCCTGAATCATGACGTACCAGATTCCCTCGTAGTTCGTCGCCATCACGCCGTCCTTCGGGCGCATTGAGGTGCCTGAGTCCATCATCGCCTGCATGACGTTCTTGATGTTCTTGGAGCCGAGCAGGAACGGGTCCTCGTCCAGATGGTCGAGGCTTGAGATTGAGAATCCAGAGTAGATTTCAGAGAGCGTGTTGTAGGCGAAAACCTCCGCCCCCTCCTTAGTGGAAAGCTCCGCCACAGTGCCTCTGTCGAGCAGGTTGTACCTCCACTCGTGCGAGAAACTCTCGATTTCGTCGGCAGAACTCTCGTCTATCTCAAGCACGAGCTTCTCGAACTGCGCTGGATAGCTCTGCAGCTCCGAGACGACTTTCTCCGCCGTCTCCTTCGCCTTTTGGAAATCCTCGCTGCCTACGAGTATGTAGTTGTTCTTGACCCCGGAATTCGTGATGTTCGCGTCGGCAATCTTCGCCGCCTTGTTCATCGAATTCTCCGGGTACATGGAGTTCAGGTTGCCGTCGAACGTGATTTTCTTGTAGGAAATCAGCGTTGTCAAAAATATCGCCAGGATTCCGAAATGGAACACGCACCAGGCGACAGTGAAAAAGTTCTTTGGAAGATGGATTTTCCTCATGTGTCTTCATTCCCTTATGAATATGTTTTTGCTCTTTGGATTTTTCTGAATCCTATCTGCGCTTCTTTCCGAGTTCTATGAAATTCGAATGCGCCTTGTCCTTCGCAGAGATTCTCCTCTCTCCCAAAATCACGTTTCCGTTGTCTCTCTTTGAATTTCTTCTTTCGCTCTTCTTGCTTTCCTCGAATTCCTTGTTCCAAATCGGGGTCTCCGGGTGGAAATCGCCTTTCTTCACATACTCAAGCCATTCCTCTGGCTCCGGCACCTGGAACATCATCTTCTTCTGCGTGAACGGATGGATGAATTCGAGCGTGCGGGCGTGGAGGGCGAGCCTGTGGAAAGGGTCCGTCCTTGCCCTGTAGTTCTCGTCGCCGGCGAGCGGGTAGCCCTTGCTAGAAAGGTGCGCCCTTATCTGGTTCTTCTTTCCGGTGTCCAATGAAAGCTCGAAGAGGGTGTGCGTCTTTCCCCGCTCGACCACTCGGAAGTGCGTCCTCGCCGGGACTGTTTTGGTCTTGTCGGGGGAATCGCCCTTGCCGCTTTTTGGGACGTAGCCCACGTTGTGAGCGTTGAACGCCAACGGGTCGTCTATGAGCCCTGAGTCGGGGAGGGCTTTCCGCTCGTCCTTCGGGTTCTCGGCGACCGCGTGGTAGAGCCGCTCGGTCACCATGTCGTGCCAAGTGTCCATTATCGTCTTCTGAGCTTTTTCCGTGAGGGCGAACATCATGACTCCGCTTGTGTCCCTGTCGAGCCTGTGTACGACGAGCGGCTTGTGGTTCGCGTTCAGTTCCCCCTTCTTCCTCATAATCTGCTCCAAAGCGTCCTGCGCCGTCCTCGCCCTGCTTCCGGGGTACGGGCAGCTCAACATTCCCGTCGGCTTGAATATGACGCAGATGTTTTCGTCCTCGAAAAGAATCTCGATTCTCTCCTTTCCGTAATCCTTCTTGTTTTCGCGCTTGTATTGCGTGCTCGCTTTTACTTTCATAAAAATCCTCTTGCTTTTCCCGTTCGTTCTATGGGAATTGAATCAATAGTGTGGTGGTTTCCTGTTTGGAATTTCGATGTTGTCCGACAAATCCTGAATTCTCCCCGATAGAATCTTGTTCTCCTGTCTCAAGATTTCGATTGTCTTTTGGTTTTCCACGCAGACTTCCTGCAGCTTGTTGATGAAGTCTTCCATGTAGGCCACTTTCATTTCCAGCGCGATGAACCTCTCGTTTATTTCGTTTTCCATGCGGTGAATTATATCGTTATAATGAAAAGCATGAAATGTGGGAAAATTTTTTTTGCTTTCTTCTTTCTGTTTTTTTCTTCCGTTTCGTCATGGGCGGTCTCGTGCAAAGATGGGTCGGGTAAGGACTTGGACGGGAACATCGTGGTCGTTTCGATATTCGCCGACGATGTGTACACGACGTGGGGCAAGGACAGGGTCAACACATACGCCCTCGACGTGATGAACTACATGGACGTGGCGACCGCCTGGATAAAGTCGAGCGTGAAAAAGTACGGAGCCAAGCCGAATTTCATCTACAACTTCTTCGAGAACGGAGGAATCTACTACAAGGCGAAATTCGACGTGGATTTGACCGACTGGAACGTGAACGACGCCGCCGTCTGGAAGTACATAGATGAGAAAATCAATCTGAACTGGATAAAAGTGAACTTCAACACCGACAACATCTTCTTCATGGTCTATGTGAACACCCCGCGCGACAATTCCGTCCCTCCCGCCGCCCGCTCGTTCTATAATGGTATGAAGAGGCCGTATGAAATCGTCTACGTCTACAGGTACCGCGACAAGAACGAAACTCCTCCTTCGATTTACGCGCACGAGATGCTCCACATTTTCGGGGCGAAGGACTTGTACTACGCCGACTCAAGGAACGGCTTCTCTCAGGAATTCGTGGACTACTGCGCGAAGACCCACAGGAACGACATCATGTACACGATAAGCGACGTTAAACTCGGCGGCGTGCACTACCACAAGATAACTAACGTCCTTTCCGATTTGGACGCGTACTATCTTGGATTGAAAAAATACTGCTACGAAGTCGACCGCTTCAAAATCAACAAAAGCGAACATAACCACTGATTTTTTCAGGGAGACTTTTAGGTCGAATGTCGAGTTTATGCATACCGTAGTTGCAGAAACAAGCTCCCAGCGGGAACCCGCCCATCAAAACGGCAGTACCGCTTCGCGGTGGCTGAGTGTTTTGATGGGCGGAACCCCGCTTCCGCTCGTTTCTG
>JAGBIY010000032.1 GCA_017934745.1 Treponema sp.
GGGGTGCACTTCAAACCGCTTGACTTTTTTTTTTTTTTACTTATATTTTTCAGATATAATCGGGAGAGTTAAAAAATGTGGTGCGGGCTTCTTTGCCTTTTATATCTGCTTGTCGTTTCCGTATGCGACATTGCTTTTGGGCGCATTCCAAATTCAGTTTCATGCTTTTTTGCGCTTGCTGCGCTTGCAGTCTACGCAGTCTGCAGTCCGTCAAAAATCGTTCCCGCTTTTTTGTGCGGGCTCTTCTTTTTCTCTGTTTTCTTTTTTGTTGCGCTCCTCACGAAAGGGCTTGGTTTTGGCGATGCTAAAATGTCGGCTGTCGTCGGATTTTCGTCAGGATTTTTTAAGTCCAGTTTCGCTTTGCTTCTTGCCTCTTTCATCGGGGTTCTCTTCTTTTCGGCGGCTTCTTGTGCTGGTCGCCGGATTAGAAAGATTCCGTTCGCCCCCTTCGCGGCTGTCGGATACGTGCTTTCTGAAATTTTCTGCTGGAGGTTCTGAAATGAATCTTCTACGCAGGCTTTTTATCGCCGCAGCGTTGCTTCCAATTCTATCGGGAACATCGATGGCTCAGGGCGAGGGTGCTCCGTTGTACATTGATTTCAGGAACCAGAAAATCGCAGACATAATATACTCGATGGCCGACGCCTGCGGTGGAAAGGTCCTGGTCGATGAGACTGTCACCGGGAACGCCACGTTCAGGTTCGAGGACGACAGTTTCGAGAGCGCATTGAAAAAGTTCGCAGCCCATTGTCATCTGCATGTGAACAAGGATGGGGATGCGTATGTTGTTTCGAAGGTCCTGGTCGAGACGAATGATGGTGGAATGTTTTCAGTGAACACGGAGAACGTCCAAATCGAGTCCTTTTTGAACTTCCTATCCAGGCGCGCAAACAGGACTATAGTCTTCGACAGCCTTCCCGCGGCCACCGTCACGATTCGGGCAGTGAATTCGAGTTTGGAGGACATCCTGAACTTGGCGATAGTCAAATTTCCTGGATACGGACTAGAGAGGATAGGCGACGGGTTCTATATAACAAAGAGCGCCGGGAATCTTTCGAGGCGCAATCTTGATGTATTCACTTTGTCCGATGTCTCGGATTCTTTTTCTTGCTCGATACAGAAGGCGGCTTTCTCGAATGTGCTGGACACTCTCTTCAGGAAGGGAGGCAGGGAGTATTCACTTCTGGCCAGGAATTCCGTACAGCTTGAGGGCCTGTCATACTCAGAAAAGGGGTTCGACGAGCTCCTCTCCCTTTTGCTTTGCCAGGCGAATTGCGATTTCACAGTAATGGACGGAGTCTACTACATATATGAAATTCAAAAAAAGGATGTGCTCAAGAAGTTCAAGGACACCCGCATAGTCAAATTGGCCAATATTGGAGTCGAAAATTTGCTGTCCCTCTTGCCTGCTGACTTGAACGCGTCCGGCTTCATGAAGATAGACAGGGGAGCGAACTCTGTCATATTGACGGGAAGCGCATCAGAGATAGAGCCGATAGTCGGTTTCATAGAAAAGGTGGACGTGCCGTCCGCTGGAATGAATTTCAGGAGTTTCTACCTTGAGAACATAAACGCCAAGGATGCCGTTGCCGCAATCCCGAAGAGCATGCTGATTTCGGACGTGACAATGCTTCCGTCTGCGAACGGCTTTGTGACGCAGGTATCGGACGATGGCGGGGAAAGTTTGGCGGAGTTCGTGAGGATTCTTGACAGCCGCAAGCAGAACCATGTGGTCAAGCTGAAGTACATAAAGAGCGAGGAGCTATTGAAGACGCTGCCTCCGTCTGTCGGCAAGGACAGCGTTTCCGGGACGAGCGATCCTTCCGTGGTGTTTTTCTCTGGGACAGATGGCCAATACGCGGCGTTCAAAAAGGACTTGGAAAGCATAGACTGCCCCAAGAGACAGATAAAGTACCACCTGCTTGTCGTCCAAAGGCAGAAGACGGACGGCTTCAACTGGAGTCCATCTTTCAGCGCCAACGACAGCTCCGACGATTCCGGGTACACATGGAGCGGAATGTTGTCCAGCATATTCAACATAAATTTCGATGTCATATCGAAATTTGGTATGCAGTTCGCAGGCAGTCTCAATGCGGAGCTGTCCGAGGGAAAATCCAGGGTCTTGGCCGACACGACTTTGAACGGCATAAGCGGAGAGTCCCTCAGTTTCTCGAACACGAACACGTACAGGTACAGGGACATAATCGTGGACACTTCCGGGGACTTGTACACAAGCACCACAAGGGAAATCACGAGCGGACTCACCCTTTCCATAAGCGGATGGGCCAGCGGTGACGAAATAGTGACGGTCAAGATAGACGCCCAGGTTTCAAAGCAGGGGAGTTCGGATTCGTCTTCTTCGAGCTCTACTACAGTGGAGACGACCGTGCCGCCATCGACATCCGAGAAGAAGGTCAGCACGAATGTCAGGGGCAGGAGCGGCGAGCCGATTGTGATAGGAGGGCTCTTTCAGCAGGAAGAGGACATAACGGAGAAGAGGTTTCCGGTATTGGGAGCGATACCTTTGATTGGCAATCTTTTCAAAAGCCGCAGTGTGACCATGGCGGAAAGCGAATTCGTCATTTATCTGATTCCATGCGTTCAGGAGTGCGCTGAGGCCGCATTGGACGAGGAATCCAACCTTGAAAGGCTCCGCATGAAGTACAGGTCGAAGGAGGGCTGACGTGGAAAACGCTTCCGACTCATCGTTCGACATAACGAAGTTTTCCTCGTACTCGGAGGTGCAGGGGCAGTACACGGATTCGTTCATAAAGGGAAGCCGCTGCGTGAAGATTTCCGAGGACGCTGAATCCGTGGTTGTCGCGGTCTCGAGTTCCTACAGGGACAGGAACGGAATCGTCGAAAAAGTCCATTGGCCAAAAAAAGTCGATTTCGCCGTCGTCGGCGATTCTGATTTCGCTGAATTCATAGGCAATTTTGTGGAGAAGCAATCCATAGACGGAGTTTCCTCTGTGAAGCATGATGGTGAATTCCGTCTCGAGGACATAAACAGCGGCGCGCCCGTTGTCAACATAATAAACGCCATATGCCTTGAGGCGATAAGGAGGAGCGCCAGCGACATTCACATACAGACATCAAGGTCGGGAATTGCCGTGAGGCTCAGGATGGACGGCGTTCTGCATACTGTCAGGCGGTTGGACAGGAGCGTTTCCGACAATCTTGTGAGCCGCATAAAGGTCATGTCCGGCCTCAACGTCATGGAGAACAGGCTCTGCCAGGACGGGCGCATGAGCGTCAATGCGGGAGGCCGGAGCCTTGATTTCAGGGTGTCCGTTGTTCCCGCCGTCGACGGACAGAACATAGTCCTAAGGCTTTTCAATGATTGCTCAAAGGAACTGTCGCTTGAGCAGCTGGGGTTTTCCGACGAGAAATTGGCCGCCATGGCCTCCGCTTTGGGACTGCCTTTCGGGCTCATACTCGTGACAGGTCCGACCGGAAGCGGCAAGACCACGACTTTGCATGCCATGCTTGAGAAGATGGACATTGAGCATTTGAAAGTCGTGACCATAGAAGATCCCGTGGAGAAGGTTATGGACGGAATAGAGCAGATACAGGTGAACGACGAGATAGGCCTGACTTTCTCAAGCGTATTGAGAAGGATTCTGAGACAGGATCCCGACGTGATAATGGTCGGTGAGATACGCGACGCGGAGACGGCCGAGCTGGCTGTCCGTTCGGCCCTTACAGGGCATTTGATTCTGTCCACTCTCCATACGAACGACTGCGTGTCTGCCATCGCCCGTCTTGAGGATCTTGGCGTGGAGCCGTACATGGTCGCTGGCGTCTTGAGGACATCGATAGCGCAGAGGCTTGTCAGGAAAGTCTGCCCTTTCTGTGGCGGCTCTGGATGTGGAGAATGTGGCTCCACGGGATACAAGGGAAGGACGGCAGTGAGCGAGATTCTGATGGTCGATGACGCCATCTCGAACATGATAGAGCGCAGGGCGCCAGATTCTGAAATAAGGAGCTACCTTCGTGAGAGGGGATTCTCTTCGTTGAGGGAGGATGCCGCTTCAAAAGTGGAGATGGGGATTTCTACAAAAGAAGAGCTCGTCAGGGAGGGGCTTGCATGAGGGTGAACACTATGCTTTTTACCCAGACGATGAGTTCCCTCCTTTCTGCGTCCCTTCCTTTGCAGAGCGCCCTGTCAATTTGTTCCGAGATATTGAACGGAAGGCAGGAAAGGAAATTCATAAGGAAAATCCTCAAGGGCGTAAACGAAGGCAACAGGCTTGGCGATGTCCTTTCCGAATTCGGAGGGATGTTTTCTCCTTTGTACATAGCGCTTGTCTCGATAGGCGAGGAAAGCGGCAACCTTGCCAAGGTTTTCGAGAGGCTTTCGGCATACATGAAAGCTTCCAGGAAGATGAAGCAGAAGATGGTGCAGTCGCTGGCTTATCCAATGCTGGTCCTTGCCACGGCCGTTCTTGTGGTTTTCGTCCTGGTCCTGTTCGTCATGCCCCGGCTGGAAGGCATATTCATGGCCTTCTCGGAATCCTCACAGCAGATTGTCGTCAAGCTCGAAGAAATGAAATCCAACTTGACTTTTTTCGCTGTGATGCTGGGCGTTTTGCTTCTGTCGTCCATTGTTCTGTTCCTTGTCCATAGGCTTAGCGAAGAAGCGGCATACTTCATTGATTCGATGGCAATCAGGATTCCCGTAGTTGGGAATGTCTGCAAGGCTCTGCAGATACATGACTTCTCGTTCGCCATGAAAATCCTGAGCGACGCCCATTTCCCGTTGGTCGACAGCCTTGTCCAAGCGGCGGAGGTTGTCTCAAACGCGGCTCTGAGGAGGGCTCTTTTGAAAATCGGCGAGTCGGTCTCTGACGGAGACGATATAGGGGAGTGTTTCGAAAGGAACCGTGTTTTTCCTCGATACCTGTCCGTCTGGATGAAGGTTGCGGAAAAGAATGGAGACGCATCGAGGGCGTTCAACGAGATATATGAGTATTACTCGATGGAGTGCGAGAATCTCCTTTCGGGGGTTTCTGAGTTCGCCGAACCGATTTTCATATTGCTGACCGGCGGCGTGATTGTCCTTGTGATAGGACAGTTTGTAATTCCTGTTTTCAATCTTTTGGGGGCTTTATGAATATTGGAAGAAGAAGAATTTTGGAGACGCTCAAGGATGACGGCGGGTGGACATTCATGGAGACGCTTATTGTCCTGGCGATAATCCTTGTTTTGACGACAACGGTCGGATTTGTGGCGGTCGGAAATTTGGAGAAAGCGAGGATAGCCGCCGCCAGGACTCAGATAGAGAGCTTCGCCACAGCCCTTGAGGCGTTCTACATGGACTGCGGGAACTATCCCACCGAGAGCCAGGGGCTTGGGGCTTTGAGGAAAAAGCCGGAGACCGCGCCGAGCTCTGATGGCTGGGGCGGTCCTTATCTCTACAAGGACGCCCCAAAAGATCCGTGGGGCTTCGAGTACGAGTACACTTCTCCCGCTCCGGACGGCTCTCCTTATGGAATTAGAAGTTTTGGGGCCGACGGCGCCGAGGGAGGAGAGGGCAAGGACTCAGACATAAAAAGTTGGGAATGAGGAGCGGAGCGATGCTTAAGGAGCTGGTCGTAATAGTGGCTTTTGTTGCCGCGTTGACGGGGATTGTCGGAAGCCTTGCCGTGCTGGAACGGATATCGGCTGGACAGGTAAGAACCTCGGAATCTGTTTTGGAGATTTTGAATGAGGTTGGCTGAGATTCTTGTTTGTGTCGCGATTTTTGCTTTGACTTCCTACGCTTTGGCAGGAAGCCTTGTTAATGTCCGCAGGTGCGTTTCAAAGGCTGAGGCTTCCTCGAACCGGATTTCTTATTGCATGGAATTCGACGAAGCCTTGAGAAGGGAAATAGGGAAGTTTGAAGTCCCGTATTGGAGAAATTTCGATACATTCAACGGCCTCGTCACAAGTCGAATCTTGGAATTCTGCGAAGAAAGAGATGTAACTGTGGTCTCGGTCACGCCTGTCTATGACAGTGAATCCAAGTCGGAAGGCGTGGATGTGGAATGGATTTATGGAGGTGAAGCCCATTCGACTAGGAAATATGTCAAGCAAAGGCTTACAGATGGAAACTGACGAGGATGGATTTTCGACACCCCTTGCCATGGCGGTCATATTTTCGCTTTCTGTGCTGGTCATGTCGTTCTCGATGGTCGTGTTCGCGAATGGCAAAATGCTGCATTCCCGCATGGGCAGAGCTCTCGAGCTCAGAAGGGCTGACAGGATGGTGAAAGATGTGGTGGATTCGCTCCAGTTTTTGAGGGACTGTCCATCGGATTCCAGTGACTGCGATGACATTGAGGAGGCGTTGAGGTTTTCCTGCGGAGTCGTTTCCTGCGTCAAGGATGCTTCCACAGGCATCAACGAAGGCTTGTTCAAAAAAGAATTTTGCGATTTCGCGCCGCTGAGGCTCTGTGTCGAGGACGGAGAGTGCTCGGATGTCGAATACGGCTGGATAAACCCGAACATCGCCCGCGATGAAGTCCTTGACATCGTGTCTGGCGATTACGGAAGTGAGAGCCCTTTTCCGATAGTGAACACCATGCCGCCGTTCAACATCAATACCATGGGGGAGAGGTTCCTTTCTGCGGTCCTGGATTATTGCGGTGTCAAAAATCCGGAAAAGAAAGCGAAAGCGATGCTTGAGTGCGCGGAAAACGGAAGCGGTATCGAATCGATGGCGCGCGCGGCCGGTGTGGCTCAAGACCATCCTGTCTTTGATTTGATAGGGACGAAGACGGTTTTCTGGGAGGTCGGATTTGACACTGGCGCCTGCTCCGTGAAGCTCATCGTCGCCGCCGTTCCTGAGGAATGGAACCGGAGGCAGGTCAAGGAATATGTGCTTGTGAAGAAGACGGTAGTTTTCAAGGGGGATAAAGATGCCTTTTGAGGAGGACATGGCTGGAGGCCGAACTTTTAGGCTTCCTTTGAATGGCAAGACTGCAGGGAAAAGGCTTGCCGAAGCCGAAAAGGCATTGGCTGGAATATATCCGTTCGGAGTTTCCGCGGATGAGATTTCCGTCTCGAAAACAGACTCAAGAGGAATCTACGATGTCCGCATCATCAAGGATATTCCCCCTGAAAAAGGCAAAAGGGCTCGCATAGCCGCGGCGTTTTGTGTTTTTGTAGTGCTCGCGGTTGTGCTGACGGTCGTTTTTTTCAAGCGCGCGGACAGGATTGAGGCCGACCGAATCAGGAAGAGCGAGGCTGAAAGAATCGAGGTTGAGAACAAGAAGATAAAAAGGGAAAAGGAGGAGCGTTTGTCGGAAGTTCGGAAAGAGTACGAGAAAATCGAACGGACCCGTTATGCAAAAGTCTATCCGTGCATAGAGCGCATATATTCGGTTCTTTCCCCGAAATCGAGAATAGAGAACCTCTCAATGGAGAAAAATTCGTTCAATGTTGAAGTAAGAACGGACGACGCTGTAAGGATTCTCGAGAATTTCGAGGGAAGCGAAGCTTTTGGCATAGTGAAAATGAACAGGACGAATGTGGAAAACGGGACGGAAACTGTCGCGTACAGTGGGGATTTCTCATCGAATGAGGATTCTGTCGATTCTTCTTTTTCTTTAGAGAGCCAGCTTGATTTTTATTCCTCGAAGCTTGAAAGGGAGAAAGCCCGTTCCGAGAAAATGAAAAGCGTGTCGCTGTCGGAATACATAAAGAACATACGGGAGTCCCTTCGGAAAAACGGATGCTCGGAGCAGTACATTCAAGTGAAGGAGAGCGATGGAATTTTGGATGTCGAATTCTTCATGGTCTCGTCGAGCCGGAGCCTGCTGGAATTCCTCAGGAATGTTCAGGACAAGGAAGACGGGCCTGTGGACATAAAGCGCATAAGAATAAGGAACAGCCTAGACAAGGCCAGAGTCCAGACTACTGTGACTTTCTATACGGGGATAGACTCCGGCAAAGCGGAGAAGGATGGTCACGTCTACGAGCCGGAGGGAATCCCTGTTTCAAAAATAGAAGGCGTTTTCCTTGGAGGTTCTCCAAAAAAGGCGGAAATGGCAAGCTCTGTCAAAGCAGCTGCGCGTCCCAAGCCCGTATTTGAGACGCATAAGAAGGAGGAGCGGCCGCAGGAAAGGAAGACTCCAGTCCTGTCTTATCTTGGGATTGTGAGAAATGGAAAGGAGACTGTTGTCCTTGCGAAGGATTCCGGCATGGATGCCATATGCAAATTTCCGTTGGCAAAGGAAGAGATAGCCGGCGATTTCTGCATTGAGACAGGGGATGGCTACAAGGCGAGATTCCGCGGCGAATATTACGAGGTGAGAAAATGAAGTCCACACATCACCTTTGCGCTTTTGCGGCCATTGTTTGCGTCATGTTTTTCTCTTGCGCATCAGGTCCCGAAGAGAGGATTGACAGTGTGTATGTCATGGTCTATGGAGAGGAGAACACAGAGATAATGGGCGCTACCGTGTACCTTGACGGAAAGAGCCTCGGCGCGACCGACATATACGGCCGTTTTACATTTCCTTATGGTGACTGCGGCGACGAAGAGCACAGCCTTCGTGTCGAGAAGAGCGGCTATGAGGCGGTTTCAAATAGATGTCCGCTGCGTGGTGGGCAGGTGGTCTATTTCAACATGCAAAGCGGTGCCGGCTACGCAAAGAAGGCCGAGCGGTGCGTTGACGAGGGGAATCTGGAAATGGCCGGGAATCTGATAGACAAGGCACTGAGAATAGAAGAGCGGAAGGATTGGCGATTCTTGAAAGACGTGATCGAGGAGAGGATGGGAAAATGAGGAAAGGGATTGTTTTTTCAATGCTGGGAATTGGATCGGCCCTTGTATTGTCGAACATTTTTCTTGCAGTGCAGACTTTGAGCGCAAGAAACGAGCTTTGCGATTATTCCGCCAGGACGGACGCCGCAATCGCCGATTTCGGCGAAAGGATGGACGAGCGGGGGAGGTCGTTTGAGAGCAGGTTGCAGGAGATGGAAAGTTCTGTAGAATCTCTTTCTGAACGGCAAAGCAGCGATGCCGCATTGATAAAGAGAAACCTGAATTCGATAAAGGAAAGCGCGGACTCTCAGTTCTCCGAGACAGTTGACATGAAGAAATCCTACGACGACATGCTTGCCGAGCAGCGGAAGCGGACCGTGGATTCTGTGTCGAAGGACTCCGCCGTTTCAAGAATGAAGAACGAAGCCGAGCGTTCCTATTCAGACAGGAAATTCGCGGCCGCCTACAAGGGGTTCAAGAATGTGCTCTCGTACCAGCCGGAGGACATGGAGAGCCGGCTGAAGAAGGCGAAAAGCCTCTACTACATGAACAGGTCAGACAGCTCGAAATATCCAGAAATACTGGGTGACATAAAGGTGTTGAAGGCAAAAGGAGCCTGCGACGATGAGCTTGTTGGGATTGAGGCCGCCGTGGAAGCAGAGTTGGGTGTTGTTCATGGAAAATAAGGTTCTTGTCTTGATCCTCTTGCTGCTTACACTTCCCGGCATGGCCTTCCCTGAAAAAGTGCTTGTCGCTCCTCTCGTGGCGTATGACGGGGATGGAAATTCTGTGGAGTTGGACGGCAATCCGTCGGAAAACGTGTATGAAACTATTTCTGGGTATTGGTTCGACGGCCTTCTGGAGTTCGTAAGGCTTCCCGCAGACTCTTACGGGCAAATCTACACCGCGCTTGACGCAAACCGGGCCTGCGAGGCAGAGAATGCGGAGTACATACTGTTCGGATATGTCCAAAAACTTGATGACAGATGGTTAGCCGCCGTCAAACTCTACGACTGCGGCGCGAAAAAAATATCAGGGGAATTCTTTTCCGCGGACGACTCCGCGCATTATGGGCGGCTCATCGCGAACCTTTGTTCGAACGTCATGGACGGACTTGCCGAATCTGCCGGAATCCCGTTCGGTGGAAAGAGAAGGGAGAGGAACCGGCCGTTCGAGGCGAGACTCCCGGTCTCCGCCTTCTACTGGACTCCGGTCGAAGAGGGCTGGTCGTCAAGGTTGACGGGAATCTGCGGCGGCGGTCTTGGAATCCATGTTTTTCCGCCACAGCCGAAACTGTCGGTAATGGGAAAGACCGTGGACTTTTCCATGCGCCCGACTTTCTCGTTTTCATGGGGAATCAACACAGACGGCTCATATCCGTTGGACTACAAGGGAATTTCATTTTCACTGCCTGTCAGGACGGACTTTCACTTCAATTCAAGGAATTCAATTTATGCGGGAGTGGGGGTCTATTACGAAATCGAGCTCATTGCGGTGAAGCCCAAATATGAGGACGCCATGAATGTCCGCCAAAAAATTTTCGGCCTAGAGCCTCTCATTGGTTACGAATTCAAAGCGGGGAATCTCATAGCCCTGTTTTCGGAGGTCTTGGCCGATTTCCATTTGAACGGGGACGGGTTCGTAGCCCTGAAGAACTCTCTTGGAATCTCGTTCCTTCTTGGCGGAGGGGCGAAATCATGAAAATGCAGTTGACGGCACTTGTCTTCCTTTTGCTTGCGTCATGCTCGGACGACTTGATTTCGGATGTCCTTTTCAGGACGATGGACGACCCATTCGACGACACTCCAATCGTCGATTCGTTGAGCAGAGAGCATTCGTCGAGCCTCTCATGGAAAAACGACGAGGCCTGCGACAGCTTCCGCCTCATGAGGAGCTATGACTCGTCCCCGTTGTGCTTTACATGCATTTATGAGGGAACTGGCACGGAGTACACGGATTTGGACATGGGCGACAAGGAGCGCCACATATACAGGCTGGACAAGACAAGAGGGAAGAAGACATTCATCGGCGGCGAGTATGCGTACGGATTCTCCGCCGATTGCCGCGGGGATGAATGCGAGCCCAACGATGAGGAGGAGTGCGCGACGCCCCTCTCGCACGATCTTGTGTGCAATCTGCCATGCGTGAAATTCGAGACGGACGGGAAACGGCTCATAGATGCCGACTGGTTCAGTGTCGAGATTCCGCCTCAAAGGTCGGTCGAGATTGTAATCGCCCAGCATGGACTGGCCAACGAGTCGACAGGCACAAACCTGAAAATCCAGGTTTCCGGCTTCGAGAGCGAATCTGTGAAGCAGAAAGTCGCCCAGGTCATAAGCAACACCAGCCATGAGGCCAAGGTCTTCCGCTTCAGGATATACCCGGAAACGACGGAGCTGTTCTCGTCCAACACGAGCATTGCATTGATAGAGTACACGGTCTCTTTGGGAATGACATACAAATATTCATTATGAGAGGAGAGGGAATATGAAAAAAGGATTGCGGCTTGTTGCGCTTTTGTCATTGGCAATCTTTGCTTCGTGCGGACTAGAGCCGTTCGAGGAGGATTCTGCCGACAGCGGAGTCGTGGAGACGGAAACGGAAGCGTCATCCATGTCGGAGGATAGTTCTCTGTTCTTGGAGGACGGAGATTCCGGCAAATTCATTTTCGAGACGAACGACAGTTCATACATAAACGAGGACGGATACACGATATGGACCACAAGGGACACGAACGAGGGGGATGCTTTCGCTCCGGTCTCGGTGACGGTCTCGAAGGAGAGCGGGGTCTCCGAGGCGGGGTTCGGGATAGTGTTCTGCGCCCAGGAGATTGAGGGGAAGCCGTTCATGATGGCGGTCCTTGTCAACGCGAACGGAATGTACACGGTGGCGGAAGTCGTCGACGGCGCGTTCAGCCATCTTGACGGTGGCTGGAAGTATTTCAGCGGCATGAGAAGGGGCTACGGAACAAGGAACGAGATAGCCGTAACCTACGACGGCGGAACGGACGAATTCTTGCTCCTGATAAACGGGGAATCGGTCAAGTCGTTCTCCGTTCCAGAGGGAGCGCTCTTCAGGGGCAGCAAATCCGGCTTCGTCGTGGTCATAGCCGACAACGAGAACTTCCCCGACGAGCCGGTGAGAGTGGTGTTTGAAAAATAACGAAGAGGAGAGGGATATATGAAAGTAAAAAAGCGCATCGAGGCGGAGACGAGTTTCGGGAAAAAGCTGGTCGCCAGCATGGCGCTTGCGACCTACGTTTCGGTCCTTTGCCCGTTCGCGGCCTTCGGAGAGGGTGCGGGGACCGTGGAAGTCCATGTGGTCGAAAAGCCAATCGAGCTGGAAAAATCCGAAGTCTTGATAAAGGCCGAGTCTGGAGGCAAGGTGGTCCTCGGAGACGCGTCCATAGAGATTCCCGAAGGAGCCCTCAAGAAAGACACTGCCATAAGCATAACAAGGATTTCGAAAGTAGAGGACACCGGCGAGTCGATTTGCAACGCCATTCCAAATTCCGGTGGATACAGGTTCCTCCCCGCCGGAACGAAATTCGAGAGGGACGTGACCATAACGCTTCCGTATGACAGAAGCCTGAACGGAAAAAAACAGTCGCTTGAAGATTTGCGCACATATTTCTACGACACCGAGGCTCGCCGCTGGACAAAGCTTGAGAGGATAGAGCTGGACAAGGAGAAGTGCCTGGTGAGGTCGCTGTCGACTCATTTCACCGACATGATAAACGCCACGCTGACATTGCCGGAATCGGCATCCCCTGTCGACGTGAACTTGAATTCGATAAAGAGCCTGGAGGCGGCGAAACCTGACGGCCATCTACTGAAATTCAACCCTCCGAAAGCCAGCAACACGGGGGACGCGAGCTTCAGTTTCGAGCTGGCCATCCCATCCGGCAGAAGGGGCATGCAGCCGCAGATTTCGATAGGCTACTCTTCCGGCGGCGGAAACGGAATGATGGGAAAGGGGTTCGATGTGAACTACGGAAGCGCAGTGTCGACCGACACAAGACTGGGGCTTCCAAAATACGACACGGAGGACCAGTACATCCTCGACGGAGTCCTTCTCTCCGAAAAAAGCAGGAACGGAAACACGGTAACATATTCCCCCCAAAGGGAAACCTCCTTCAGCAGGATAGTCCGAAGCGGAGCGGGAACGGACAGCGACAGCTGGATTGTGACAGACAAAAACGGAACGAAGAGAATCTACGCCCAGGACAAAGAGTCATGTGTCGGAGTCGGAAGCAGGACGTTCACATGGAACATGACCCGGATGGAGGACGCGAACGGAAACACCGTCGATTACGAATATGAAAATTCCGACGGATACGTCTATCCAAAGGAAATCCGATACACAGGATTCAACGGAACAAAAGGGAACTATTCCGTCAAATTCGAGTACGACGGCGGCGGAGAGAAGAGGCAGGACACAAGATTGGATGCCCGCTCGAAAAGCGTGACCGAATGCGGCCGTCTTCTTACCAGAATAAGCACCCACTACGGTTCGTTCAAGGAAGCGATACGCAAGTACGACTTCGCATACAAGGAAGGGTTGGCGAAGGAGAGCATGCTGACATCGATAGAGGTGTCGAACAACGCAGGAGACAGCTTCGAGTATGAGTTCGAGTACACGGAACCCGAAACCGACACAGACGGCAGGACAATATATTTCGCAGAGGCCGAGGAATGGAAAAACGGAAGCCCGCTGCAAATCGGCAGGTCGTCGAATTTCGGAGGGAACTTCAATGCGGGGGCGGGAGTCGGATTCGGAACGAGCGCCATCGATGCAAGGGGTGGCGGAGGCGTAAGCGGCTCCGTGTCGTCGGGCGAAGGCTCAACGGAGGACACCATGGTCGACATGAACGGCGACGGAAGGGTCGACGCTGTCTCCCAGGACGCCGACGGCAACATAGAAGTCTGCCTGAACAACGGAAACGGATTCGACTCTCCGACAAAAATCCGTGCCGCGACAGGAGAACTGCCCGACGAGATTGGAAAGGAGAACACAAGCAGCTCCTCGTTCGGATACAACTTTTACGCAGGGACCGGTCTAAATATGGAGAAGGTGTCGCCGAATCTCGGTGCCGGATACTCCGTCGTCAAACAGAAATCCTCGTCGAGCTCCGCCTGCTCGTTCATGGACATGGACAGGGACGGACTCGTGGACATAGTGGAGAAGGGCAAATCCACATACATGAGGAACAGAGGCAACCTTGTCTTCGAGGAGACTCGGATATACGCGGACGGAGCCATAGCCGACATCCAGCAGACAATATCCGGCGAGGATGCGGAAAACTACAGGAAAACGTATTTCGTGCAGACACCTTTCCGAATGTGGAAGGCTCCTTTCGACGGCGTCGTGTCCATAAGGGAGTCGGCGAAGGCCGCCGGGGAATCGTACACCCCTGAGAAAAACACGATAGTGAAGACATACAAGGGCAGCAATCATATAGATGAACTCGAAGGCGAAGTCGTGGAGAATGCCGAACTCAACCTTGAAAAGTCCGATTTGGACATTGGAAAGGACGAGAAAATCTATTTCATATCCGACAACGGAACGGAACCAATAAACTCAGACATAGAGTGGAGCATCGAAATAGAGTACAAGAAGGCGAAAATATTGAAGAACGGCTACCCCCTCCCGTTCTTCAACGAAGACAGGCTCATGGAGAAGAAGACATACAAATGCGCAAAAGCAAACAACGAGAGCGTACTTGATGTCGCAAAAAAGCAGTTCGTCGAGGATTTCCTGAAGTCGGAGGAGCTGCTGCAGCTGTACACGGCATCCGAGTCTGAGTCCACATCGGAGAATGGATTTGCAGAGGTCACATTCACCTATGACAGCGGATGGAGGGATGCCAAGACGGAAGAGCAGAAGCCGGCCATATTCGACGCCCTTGTGAAAGGCGGCTTCATATCCCCAGCCGCGCTCACCGAAGAACAGTTCGACGAATACAGAGCCTCGGTGGAGACCTCAAGCGAAAAGAGCGAAGACGACTGGAAGGAATTCGCCGCCCAGTTCGCAATAAGCGTTCCGAACAACATGTTCGTCATGCGGGAATTCAAAGACGATGACAAAAAGAAAGAATTCTTCAACAAATATCCGATGAGCGGAGAATTGGCCGCGAAGGCGATGGAGAACTACACGGTCAACGGAATTCCACTGAACCTCCAAAAAGAAAGCGAGTCCCATGACATGGCAAAACAAGTCGCGGGAGCGGACGGAACAAGAGCCGACTCTGAGGCCGGAACATTGCTCCGCCTGGAAGGAAGCGGGCACAGGGCGATGGTGATAGGAGCGTCGGACGGAATGCCGCTTCTGTATGATTTCGACGACGGCAAACTCTATGCCGAGAAGGACGGAGAGCTTTCGGAACCGGAATTCGATTGCGAGGCGACGGAATCCGACGGAAAGATAAGGATGTCGCTGAACAGGGATTCGAACGGGACATTCGAGAGCGAAGTGGAAATCCTCCCCAAGGACATCTCATACATTGCCGAGAACCTTTCCGCGAAGGAGATGGACGCGATCGTCCTTGATTTCCATGTGGAGTACGCCGACGCGCGCGACGCGCACTGGATTTTGACCGGGGAGGAGCCGTTGAGGGAAAGCGAGACGGAAAGCCTGTTCACTTCCATGAATCTTTCGTCCGGGCAGAAAGAGGCCATAATCGAAGCCCTCTACGACAAAAAGGACATGATGAAGGAGGTCGTGTCGGCCGAGACCGGAGAAAAAAGGGTTGCCTATGACTACAGCTACTATGTCATGAAGGAAAACCCCGACTACGAAGCGGCGCAGAGCGTCCTTGACGACTACAGGCGGAGCAAGGTCATGACGGAGCTCTTCCCGTTCTACACGGAAGCGGCGGGAGGCTATGTTCTCGACAAAGCCAGGATAAAAAACGATGAAGACAAGAGCCTCATAGAGAGCAAATGCAGTGAAATGCACTTCGGAAAATGCGGGACATTGGAAATGACGCAGCATTTCGAGGTCGAGCATCTGTACGATTTGACGGAAAGCGGAGAATTCTCATGTTTCATGATAGACGAAAGCCTCGGCGTTGCCAGGAAGACGGGGAGGGTGGACAAGAACAGATGGCTGTCGGCCGAGGACTTCTCCACAAAGGAGAGCGTCGCCGCCCTCGACAGCGGCAGGACAAAGACAATCCACGAATATTTTGAATACTATGAGAAATCGGACAAAACAAAAGAAGAAATCCCCGCCACGGTCGATGTCCAAAGCGACGAGAACCTCTACGGGGGAGAGAGCGGATGGTTCTTCGGAATATGGAAGGGGGCGCTTTCCGACGAGGCTTTCTCCGAAGAAAAATTGACGAAATCAATCACCGTAGACGAAACTTCATATAAAGAAAGAAAAGAGCAGCTGAATTCCATAAAAACTTTAGATGACGGCAACAGCAAATCTGTATCAGGAGAAGAAAGCAAAGTAAGCTTCTATCTCCCGACGACTTTCCAAAAGGCGTTCGGCGACTCCTCCGCGATACCGGAAGCCGATTTCGACACGGAAATCGACAAGGAAAGAGTCCTCTGCGGAGCGGTGGCCGTGGATTCGGAAGTCTCCGGCAGCGGAAAGGACAAGAAGACGACCAGCAAGTTCTGCGCGCCGTTCATCTTCGGGGACGCAATCCACGCGAACAGGAGCGGCGGAGACTCGTACTACAAGATAGAGGGCCTCCACACCGGCGCATCCGAGTCTGGCGGAAGCGGCGGAACGTTCCTCATGCCGTCCCTGAGCCGCACGTTCACCGACGGAGAGGACACGACGAAGAACGCAAGCGCGGACGTGAATCTGACAGTGAAAGAAGAGCTGCCTCCGCTGGAAAACAATGCATACTCGGAGCTGATTGAAAACGAAGGCGCCAGCGCGTCAGTGTCATCTGGCGAAAACAATTCGGAATCCAGGGTCGAGCAGAGCGTGCAGGACATAGACGGGGACGGAATACCCGACATCCTCCAGTACGAAGACAAAAAACTTCTCGTCTCGAAAGGCGTGAAGGAGGCGGAGAGCGGAGAGACAAGGTATCTGGAAGCGAAAGAATTCGAAGGGGGAGGCCCCATATCGAAGAACACCACGGATGCGAATACAAAGGGAGGCTCCGCCTCGGCAGCGGGGAGCGTCTCTGTAAGGTCGGTGGGCAAGGCGAAGACGACGATTTTGACGCTCAATGCTAGCTCGACCCCATCAGTAGGTGCATCGTACTCAAGCGGAGACAGCACACAAACGCAGGGGCTTGTCGACATGAACGGCGACGGACTGCCCGACTTCTTCGACGGGAAAAAACTGAAGCTCAACACCGGCGACGGATTCGTCAATAAAGAAGGAATCTTTCAAAGCATTGCGGATTCCTTGACTAAAAGCGAAACATCCTCGATTTCTGTCAATTTCTCCAAAGGGAAAAGCTTAGGCGGAAAGGAGGTCAACTCATTGAAGAGCGGAGCGAGCTTGTCCCTGGGAGGGAGCTACAGCTGCTCGACCTCGAACACGAAAAGCATGATGCTGGACCTGAACGGCGACGGACTTCCCGACAGAATCACGATGACGGTGGGGGCAGAATCCGCGAGCGTCTCCTACAACACGGGAAGCGCGTTCGTGGACGGAGGGAGCATACCCGTTCCAGGCTGGGAAAACGCAATCGACCTATTTTCCTTTGTAGTCCAGAAAGACGGCAGCGGATTCGTCCCCGATGCGGTCGGAGAAATCCCAATCATCGGGGATGAAATCGAAAAGACGATGGAAGCCACTGTGGCAAATCCATACGACTTCGCCGCAGAAAAATACGCGAACTCGCTTGAGTGGAACACGAGCGTGACGCTCGGAATCTCAGGCTCCTTGGGCGCGAACGTGAACATCCCAATCCCAGTCCCCTTCACGGCATTGAGCGTCAACGTCACGGTGAACGCGGGGGAGGGAATCAACCATTCCTCAAGCATAAGCGGCGTCTCGGTCCGCATGATGGACCTGGACGGGGACGGGCTTTCCGACCATGTACTCCGAGTCCCCGGAACGGGAACATATTGGAAGCGCAACATAAGCGGACGCTACGGACAGCTTCGGAAAATCAACCTGCCGCAGGGCGGAGACGTCCTGCTCGAATACGCGGAGAAATACGGAACGGTGGAGAACCCGTCGTTCAAGTATGTGCTGAGCGGTGTCACGACGAACGACGGCTGCGGAGGGACGCTTCCCGAACTCGACCACGGGGAGCACTCCGTAGCCATCTTCCATGAATACTCGGGCGGACACTACGACAGGCAGAGGAAGGAATTCTACGGATTCAGGACGGTGAAGACGACGAATCCCGACGGCACATGGCGGGAGGACGAATACAACAACACGGAATACTACTCGAAGGGCTGCCTCAAGGCGTCCGTGTCCTACGCGAAGGACGGGACTGTGCTTTCAAGAAGCGTGACGGAAATCCTCGACGACCCCACGCCGCTCCCGGCAAGGGAGGAGAGTTGGACTTACGAGAAGTCCAGCGGAAGCGGAGAGTGCGTCCACACCGTCACGGAGTACGAGTACGACGAATGGGGCAGCTGCACCAGGGTCGCGCAGGACTTCGGCGGCGGAGAGAGGCTCGTGGGGGAAATATCGTACGACAACAGCAACCTCTCGGACTATGTGATAGGGCTTCCGACGGACATCCTGGTCAAAGACGGCGATGGAAAGACGCTGAGGCACAGGGCCGGCTCATACGACGGCAAGGGAAGGCTCGTGGAGCTCCACCAATACTATGACGGAATGAACCACTCGACGAACAGGCTCGGATACGACAAATACGGAAACATAGCATCCGTCACCGACGGCAGGGGGGCGACGCTCTCCTACGAATACGACGGAACCGACGGAATGTTCGTGGAAAGGACAAGGCAGTGGGGAACAGGGACCGGCACGTACGAGTCCGAAATGAAATACGACCATGGGCCGCAGACGAAGAAACTGGAGAAGGACTGCAACGGAAATTCCCTGGAATACGAATACGACGGATGGCAGCGGACCACAAGCGTAAGGACCTCGTACGACACGGGGGAGACCCCCGCCGTCTTCTACGAATACAGCACGCCGGGGAAGGACGGAAGCGGAAGGCACGGACTTTGGCACGCGACGACCAGCAACAAGGTCACGTTCGGCACGGACGGAGAAACCATACAGACAGTGGTGCAGATTGACGGACTCGGGCGTGCGGTGCGGACGGCGAAGACAGGTTTCGTAAACGGCAAAGAAGGCTGGAACGCGAGCGGAGCCGTCGAATACGACAGGAAGGGCCGCACCGTCAAGGAGGGAATGACTGAATTCATAGAAGGAAACCTCGAAAAGCTTCTTTCCACGACACCGAGGATGACGGCTCTTTTCACTTCGTACGAATATGACGAGAAGGACAGACAGGTGAGGACGACATTGCCGGACGGTTCCGTGCAGAGGGCGGCATTCTCGATAAGCGGAGGGAACGCCGTCGCGCGTTCAATCGACCCGCTGGGGAACGTCTCCGTGCAGGAGAGCGACAGCCGCGGAAACATAGTCCGCGTAGCGAAGGAGGACGGCAACGGAAAAGTCCTTACCGAAGTGGCCTACAGCTACAACGCGATGGGGGAGATGCTCAAGGCGTTCGACGCGAAGGGGAACCCGGTCTCCGCCGAGTACGACCTGCTCGGCAGAAGGACGGCGCTTGAGAGCCTCGACTCGGGCAGGCAGGAATTCTTCTACGACGACTGCTCGAACCTTGTCCGCGAAAACAGCAGCGTCTTGCGGGAGAACGGCAAGCAGATTCTCTACGAGTACGACGGCCTGAACCGCCTTGTCAGAATTGATTATCCCGACACCGAGGACACAGTCTACACTTACGGAAGCGCCTCTGACAAATCAGTCGGAGCGGCGGGGAAAATCCTTTCGGTGACCGACGCTTCGGGCACTCTCGAATATGAATACGGAAAACTCGGCGAGGTCACGAAAGAAACTAGGACGCTCCGCACGCACCTGAACTCCGTCAACGACACCGAGACTTCGGTGATGGAATACCGCTCCGACTATCTCGGCCGGATGCAGTGGATTGTCTACCCCGACGGCGAGAAAATCACCTACGGCTACGACAGGGGCGGACAGGTCGTGTCCGTCACGGGCGGGCACTGGGGGCACGAATTCAAATATGTCACCAACATCCTCTACGACGAGTACGGACAGCGGACACGCATAGACTACGGCAATGGAACGTTTACCGAATATAATTACGACCCGGCGCGCCGATGGCTCGACTCAATCAAAACGGAGAACAAGTGGGGGCAGGCATACCAGAACATCTCGTACAGCTTCGACGCCGTGGGCAACGTCCTCGGCTACGAGAACGACTGCCTCGGAGCCGCCGGCGGAAACTACAAGACGAAGCAGACTTACAGTTATGACAACCTCTACCAGCTCATCAAAGTAAGCGGAGAGACCGCCTACAACCCGTACCGTTCTTCTGTGCCGGAGTTCAAGAGCGACTATTCGCAGGTCTTCACCTTCGACACGGACGGCCTCGGCAACATGACGAGCAAGGTGTCGACGGAGACCGTAACACCACAAAAAAGTATCGGCGACAACCTGAACTACAGCTTCAACTATGTCTACGACGGGAATTACGCGCACAGGCTCGTGAGCGTTGGCGACAGGCACTACACATACGACTCGAACGGCAATATAATAGAAGAAAAAGAAGGAGAGTCCATGGAAGGCAGCGAGAGTTACCACAAGATAACGCAGGAAGCCGACGACACATACTCCACCGACTACGGCTGGGGCCTGTACAAAGACGATGACAACTCCAGTGCAAAAAGCTCAAAATACCGGCGCACCTACACTTGGAACGAGCGCAACCAGCTTATTTCAAGCGTGGACTCAAGCTACTCGACCGCCTACGTCTACGGACAAGACGGCCAGAGGTCGAACAAGTACACCCAAAATTCGGAGACGCTCTACTTTAATAAAATGTGGACGCTCCACACCGACAGCGGAAACACTGTCTACGGCGGACAGACAGCAAAGAACATTTATTTGGGCGAGACCCGAATCGTCACGAAATTGAACGGTGGCAATTCTCCGACCTATCAGGAAGAGTATTACAAACAGTACTTCTACCACTCCGACCACCTCGGTTCTGCAAGCCTCATTTCGGACTACAACGGCGACGAATACCAGCGGATTGAGTATACCCCATACGGAGAAACATGGGTCGAGAAGACCAGCAACACGGGAATGGAGTATCTGCCTTACAAGTTCACCGGCAAGGAAATGGACGAGGAGACAGGGCTGTATTACTATGGAGCGCGCTATCTCGACCCCAAATACTCGATGTGGATAAGCACTGACCCTGCTTTGGGCGAGTACATTCCAATAGCGCCTACAAATGACGAGGCAAAAAAACACAACTCAAATTTGCCCGGAATGGGAGGCGTATTCAACCACATCAATTTCAATTTGTACCATTATGCAGGGAACAACCCGGTGAAGTATGTGGATCCGGATGGAAGGGAAGATTTTGATTTTGAACATTTCCTGACAAATGAAATTGAAAAGTATGTATCCAGTTTAGAGAATGGTTTTAAACTACTTTTTTCTTCTAGTTCCAAAAAGAATACAGCTCAGAACCAAGAGAAAGGCTCAGGGATAGTTTTTGATGCGAAAGCGATATTGGAAAATGCCTGCAATGGCTTCACGTTTGGGGGCTATGCAACAAAAGACTATCCGACCTCTATATCTACAGATGGACTTGCTGCGGCTTCAAAATACGCACAAGGGGCTAAAAACTTAAATATGCTTGGTAATGCCTTTGCAGTATATAATACATACCTTGATACTAGCAATGCTGTTTCAAGTATTTACACGGCTATGAACCCAACAAACGAGTACGACAGAGTATTTGGAGCATGGAACGCCACTTTTGATTGCTTGACCGTTGGATGTGATGTCGTGGGGTTCATCAGTCCCGAATGCGCTCTGTTTTCTATACCTCTTGGAGCTGGAATACAGGGAACTAAGTTCGCATGCGAGCAGGGAGCAATCTATTCTCTCTACAAAGAAAAGCAGACGCTGAACGGAATGTCGCAATTTATGTTTGGAGTAAACATAAAATAGGGGGTATGAAGGATGAGGAATTATGGGCATAGATTTGCGACAGGCGTTGTCGGGTGCTTTTTCATATCGATAGGTTGTATTATAAGAAATTGTCTTGGAATTGATTTCTTAAAGTATTTTGAAAATATTGGAATAAATAAAAATATAGTGTTTGCAGTTTTGGCACCTTTGTCAGTTGCAATTGCAGCTGCTCTTGATGATTTAGTTGAGAAGCATAACCTAACCATTGAAAAGAGGGACATGATGTACTTTTCGATAATGATTGGTTCCATTATCATAGCTGCATTGTCTTTTTTGTTTGTTTAATTCCCACAAATCGCGATTTGTTCCCGCCAACTGCACGCCCACAAAAACAGCGTCCAGCCCGGTCGCAAACCGCGATTGTCGGAGAAAACACTACATATAGCGTAGTTTTTTTCCTGAAAAAAGAGCCTGAATCATCTGACGAGT
>JAGBIY010000005.1 GCA_017934745.1 Treponema sp.
GTACGCCGACAGCCCCTCGACCACAGCGAACACCCGCTATTCAGACGTTTATGGAACCGACTCTTCCGCCGGAACGAAATACTACTACGCCTCGGTGACGCTCACCGATTCCGCCCAAATCTACCAGAACCCCACGGGAAGCGAGAGAAGCGCGGCCGATGTAAAGACCGACTCCCTCGGAAACTCGACATCGAAAGTCTATTTGTACGACGACGTGTACACTTCGCTAATGAGCGCGAAGAAGGGACTCGGACTTTCGGCCGCGGATTTGAAGAACATCTTGAACGGCACGGTCTCCAACGACTCCGCCCTTTCTGTCTTGAACGAGAGCGTGAAGGACACCGCCTCTTCCGAGGACAGCCGGCTCTACTTCTCTCTGAACCCGGAGGCGAACCCGACTTACACGATTTCAGGCTACACGTTCGGATTCGGCGACGGAGACACGATACAGAGCGCGTCCAACGGAAACACCGTGAACGTGACGATAAATTCCGGCCTCGACGGAGTGAAAGTCGACCCGGCGACTCTCAAGCTTTGGATGTACACCTGCGAGGGAAGCGGCAAGCCGACAGAGACCGACATTGCCGAAAAAATCTCTTCTCTCGTCTCGAAAGTTAAAATCGCCGAGGCCAGTGCGGAAAGCGACGGGGATGCGACGATAACGGAATCCCAGATAGCCGAAATCGCGGAGGACGGATGGACTCTCGTCTATGACTACTATACGTACAACGGAAGCTCTGTCGACGTTAAGTCGATAGCGATGACACTTCCATCAAGCGGAATCGTCCTGAACAAATACTACATCCTCGCCGCCACTGGATACGACGCGGACGATGTTCCTTTCTCCCAGAAGACAATCTACGGATTCGCCGGAAACGTCTCTGGAATCGCGCCTACAATCGAAATCCTCACGCCTGAGAACGGAGCGTTCGTCAAGGCCGATGAACTTGAATTCACTGGAACCGCTCTCGTCAACAACGACAGCCTCCACGTCTCCACGCTCAAGGCGACAATCTACGCATGGAACGGAAGCAGCGCCGTCGGAGACGAGGACGGATACGCCGTCACGCTCACATACGATTCTGCCTCTGAAAAATGGACGAGCACGAACAGTGATGCGTTCGGCATCAGTGGAAAGGATTGGACGTTCAAACCGTCCGCAATCGACGGCTTCCTCGCCGCCACAGAGAACGCCACCAAGTATACGCTCTCAATCTACGGAGAATCCTCTTCCGGCCACAGCATCACCATGTCCTCCATGGTCCAGCTCGACACGACGGCGCCGGTCGTCTCAATCACGACGGTCACGCCGACGGTTTCTGGCGCGGACGTCAGTGATGTTGTCAAAGCGTCGAACGGATACGATGAAAGCAACGTGTACATCAACGGCACTGTGCGCATAATGGGCTCAATCGTGGAGCAGAACATCGCTTCCGTCAAATACGACATTTTGGCTTCGGAAGATTTGGATGCGGATTTCTCAGAGAAAAAAGAGGATGGAACTTATAAGTACTCTATCCTTGATAAGATGTATGAAGCCACAAAAGACAACCCGAACATTCCGGCTCCGTACGACGGAGATCTCGGAGCTTCGAACTCAATCGACGTTTCCTTCATGACTTCGATGGTCACTCAGGGAATGATAACAGGCGGCGCAATCACAGAAGACACGCCGATAAAAATCCGCGTGGTCTTCACCGCGACGGACGAAGTGGGCAACACCGGAACTTATTCTTCCGACGAATACAACGACGGAAATGACTTCATCATCTATCAGGAAACAGACCGCCCGAAAATCGAATTCGGAAACGCAGACGACACTGTTTCTGACGAAAGCGGAATAAATTCCGAGACGAACCTTTTTGGAACGACAAGCAACAACAAGCTCTCGTTGAGTTTCGATGATGACGATTCCGTAGCAAAATACGAGGTCTATCTCTACAAGTCTGACGGAACGACTCTTGCCGCTGTGAACGACGTTTATGGCGGCGCGAACCCATATTCGCTTTCTCCGAACAAGACAACAGCCAGCCTGAATTATCTGTTGCCGGAAACGGAGGGCGTATATAAAGTGAAGGTCATAGCTCAGGACAGCGGATATGGAGATTCGACATTTAGTGACGCTTTCAGGAATATCGAGGTTGGCACTTTCTGCATCGCGGTTGATTCCGGCGCGCCGACACTGAGCGTGGATTCAGTCGCGGCGTACGTCTCGACCTCCGATTCAATCACGGGAACGGTCTCTCCGTCCTCAAAGAGTTTCGACAACGAAACAGAAATTTCGGCGGTTTTCCTCGACTCAGAGTTGAATGAACTCTCATCACAGCCGGCAACGCTCACCGCCACCACAGACGGACAGAAGTGGACGTTCCCGCTCTCAAGTCTTTCGGCGACCGCAAGCGGAACGTACATCCTCAAAATCACCGCCACGGACAAGTATTCGCAGAAATCTTCGACGAACGTGACGTTCTCGATGGACCCGATTGCTCCGACAATTACGGAACCGACTTCAGAGCAGACAGTCAAACTCGACGAGTCGAGCTATGTTACTTTGAATGTTGTCGTAAGCGATGACACGGACGGAAGTGGACTTTCTACAGTCGGATATTATCTTTCAGACGTCAACACGGCACCTTCTTCTTACGACGGTGTTTCATGGACTGCCATGAACCAGACAAACACTGACTGGCGAACGACATTCGACATTTCTTCTGTAAAAAATGAAGACGGAATCTTGTATGCCTTCTTTGGCGCAAAAGACAACGCTGGAAACACACAAGTCTCAACTTCTTCGATAAAACTCACAATCGACAAGACGGCTCCTTCAATCACCGTCACTGGCTTTGACGGAAGCGAAGTCGCCTCGAACGGAACTTCAAAGACGACTGACTCTGCGCTCACATTCACGGTCAAGGCTCTGGACACTAACATTTCTTCCCTCTCAAGCGGAGATACAAGCGTGACTTTGGGAAGCGAGGCTTCAATCGACGGCGGAAAATCATACACGGCCACGGTTTCATGGAATACAGACGCAAACGGAAATGTAGAAGACTCCAAGACAGTCACATTCACGGCGACAGACGCAAACGGACGGACGGCGACGAAGACGATTACGGTCGCCTGCGACAACTCGGCGCCTGTTCTCACTTTGAATGATTACAATGAATACGCTTCAAGTTCAGTCGAGCTTTCTGGAACAGTCACAGACACTAACTTTACGGCTTCAAGCTCCAACCTCAAGCTCTATCTCGTGCCAGCCGACTCTTCAAAAGAGACAAAATCGGGTGTCGTTACGTTCGGAAGCACTTCTGATTCGAAAACAGAGTGGACGGCTACATTCACCGGTCTTGAAGAAACTTCTTACAACATCGTTGCTGTTTCAAAAGATTCGTTCGGCAATTCTTCCGCTTATAGGACAGGCTCTGTTGCCGTTCCGTCCGACGCTGGATTTACTGGAGACGCTATCGCGTTCGCCGGAGAGGCATTCAAGGTTGACGTGAACGCTCCAGAACTCACGGAAAATTCCGTAAAAATAGGAACGAGCAGCGAGAACGCTTCTCAGACGGAAAACTTCTATTACAACGGAAAATCTGCCTCGATTTACATTTCCGGCGCGGCAACCGATTCAAGCAGCGGCATAGAATCAGTCGTGATTCTTCCGTATTCGAAGACATCGGCCGACGGAATCGAGGCTGCGTTCGATTCTTCTACAGGCACGTTCAGTGCGACTGTTCCAAACGAAAAAATCACCAAGTCCGGCACGATTTACGCAAAAATCACCGACAAGGCCGGAAACTCGAACGACGTGAACCTTGCGGCAGTCACTTACGACGCGACGGCACCGAAAATCCAGAGCTACGCTCTCTCGGACAACAAATCAGGCTACACCGCATACAATTCTGGAAAGGACTCAAGCGGAAACGCCGTCTACTATGTGAACAACTCTACAGGCCACACGTTCACGCTCTCTGGAATCGCCACCGACAACCTTGGGCTTGCTTCGGCAGTCCTTTCAATCGGAAGCGTCACGAAAGAAATCACGGACGAAGACAGCCTTTCTTCATACTCGTTCACCGAAATCGATTTGACTTCTCTTTCTGGCGAGACGACTGCAAAGATTACGCTCACCGACAAGGCCGGAAACACCGCTGAACAGGAATTCACAGTAAAACCGGACACTGCATCCCCGAGCGGAGTGCACGAGACGGATTCAGACGGCAAAGACTACACATTCAGACTCGGCTCTGGAAGTGGCGGAAAGTATTCGGCAGGAACATACGGAAACGCAAGCACGATTCAAATCCGCGGCTACTTCAATGAAACTGGCAGCGGAACGAACATGATTTACTACAAGCTCTTCTCTGGAAGCGCACCGACAGCCGAAAACGCTGAAACATTCCTTTCAAGCTACGAAAACGAGGCGGACGGCTACTTCTCTCCGCTTTCATCAGAAGAGACCGCGGAAGTTTCAAGCACTGCGGACAATACTACAAAAACCGTAACAACAAACTTCAAGTCGAACATCACGGGCTTCCAGGAAGGAAAGAACTATCTCCTTCTCGTCGCCGTGGACAACGTAGGAAACGCGGCTTTGGACACTGTGACATACGAATACACGGACACAAGCAGCCAGACCGTCTCTGTCACAGGATGCTATTCAATCAATGTGGATACGACGACTCCAGTGTTCGACAAGGAGAGCGAATCTATTTTGACGAACGGAGAAGGCGAGGGTGACAACGCGAATATCGTAATCGAAGGATATGTTACTGACGCCGCCGCCGGAATCGACAGTGTGGCAGTTAGCGTGACTGTGGGAACTTCCACCGCTTCTGCCACTGTCGAAACTGAAGCCGCCGCCACAGATGACGACGCAAACAGAATCAAGTGGACTGCTACACTGGCAAAATCCGCATTCGCTAACGTGACATCTGGAACATACACTGTTTATGCGAAGGCTACCGACAAGGCGGGCGAGGGCAACAGCCAGACGGTTGCGGTCGCAAATGTGACCGTGGATAAAATCGCGCCGACCGTGACGCTCAACAATCCAAGCGACGCCGATTCTTCTACGAACAACATCATCGAAATCAACGGCACAATATCTTTAAGCGGAACGATAACAGATGCTAATACTCTGCCCGACATCGCAATTTCTGGAATCGAATATTCAACAGACAATAGCAGTTGGAACGACCTTGCATCGGTTGAAGGAATGAATCTGACTTTGACAGGAAACTACTCATTCACAGTTTCCGGCTTCGACACCACAAAACTTACTGACGAAAAGACCTACTACATCCGCGCAAAGGCTTTGGACAAGGCAGGCAACTATGGATATTCAGAGGTCGCTACAGTCAAGGTTTCCCAGGACACCGACAGACCGCAGGTAAAAATCAACAACCTGACGGCAAACGGTTCTTCTTACATTTTGAAATACGGCACGAACGCACAGGTAACCGGTACAATCACCGACGATGACTCTGCAAGTACAGCCGTAATTTCAAAACTCATCATCTCAGAAACTGCATACACTGGAACTGGCGATGAACCGACAAATCTCGTTTCGTTCACGGCTTCGACAGGCGACTTTACGTTCACGCCGTCGAACACAGAAGACGGAACGAAGACTTTCTACATTTATATAGAAGACAATGCTGGAGGAAAGTTCTACACGACTGCAACAGCGGAAAATTATCTTTCAAATCCGAAGATTTCCGTTAAGGGAACTGCCGCCGCTGAAACTGTGAACTCTTCTACATTCACTTACAGCTCGGACGGAACGAACCCTGTCGTGAACCTTGGCGAAGGACTTCCGTACGCTTCGACTACAGGCTCTGTCGCAAAAGACGACAGCGGAAACGACTTTGCCCTCACGACCGACGACAAGCAGACAACGAACGCCACGCTGAACTCAAGCTTCAAGGTGGGCGGAACAAGCAGACGCTACGTCAAGTTCTACTTCACAGCCAGCGACGCAAGCGGTGTTGCGGGAATGACTGTAGTATTCAAAAACGAAAGCGGAGCCGAACTCGCAAAATTCGCCACAGCTGCGACTGTAGGCGATGTTGATATGTCGGATTTCACTGTGAGCGAGAATTCTACGTTCACATCTTCGTCTGATGGGACATCAGAGGCAAAATGGACAACTGACTTTATCGACTTGTCAGAATTTGGAACCGGACAGATTTCAGTTGCCGTAACTCCATACGACAACGCAGGACTTTCAGGAAACGGCGCATTCTCATTCTATGTGGACAACACCGCTCCTTCCATTGAAATAAGAAGCCCAAGTTCTGGCACGGAAGTTACAGGCTCTGTTTCAATCTCTGGTAGTGCCAACGATACAGGGGCTGCAGGAACTTCAAACATCCAGTGGATTGTTCCTACGACAACCCAGACCACAACATTCAAAGCAAAGACAAGTGACGCTGAAAAACTTGCATACCTCCAGAGCCTTTCTTTGAACGGCGGAGCCTCCTCCCTCGCCGCTGAAGCGACTGTAACTTCATGGCAGTTCGACTTTGACGGCCAGTATGATGCTGAATCATCAGACAGCGACAATTTCGTATTCTCAGCTGGAAATCCTCTTTTCAATGTTTACGATAAGGCTGATTTCGCCACAAACGACGATTACGCGTCAACAGGGTTGTACTACCTGCCGGTCTACTTCTTGGCGACCGACGCTTTGGGCAACGCTTCTTACAGCACAGGATTCTACATCAAGCACAATCCTGACGCGGACAGACCAAAACTTGAGTTCACTTATCCGACAAAAACAAACTACAAGAGCGACTCAGAGCAGTATGCGGTTCTCGGCGGCACAATCCGCGCGACAGGTTCTGCGGAGATTCCTTCTGGAACAACGACTGTAGGCGCGATTTACTATCAGATTGCAGATGAAGACGGTGCATTCGATTCTGACGACATGGCACAGGCTACAACATACGGCTACACAGTCGTAAGAGCTTGGGACGCAATCAACGCAGTAAAGGGAACGTCTTTCACTTCTGAAACAACACTTACTGACAAACAGCTGGAAGATTTCGGTTTTGCCTCAAACGAAGCCTTCCAGGCATGGTGGGGCGTAAAGGCAAACGGTACCGCTTCATGGAACTTGGTTCTCAATTCAAGCGGCGAACTCAATCCTTCAGACGATTCGTCAACCACAAACATCACTTTGAGAGCCTGCGGTATCAACGCCGACGGAAAAATGGGCGCATGGACGAGCGGCGACAATGTAATCGCAATCCATGTTGACAACACGGCTCCTGTAATTTCAGGAGTAATCAACCAGTACTCAAACGGAACTGCCGCCCTTACAGCCGTTCCGACAAGCGCATACACTTCAAGCCAGACTTACGAGGCCGACATGTACCTCCGCGGTTGCTGGACTCTTGTGGCAACCGTTGTTGATGAAACAGAAGTAAAATCTTACTCGGTACTCAAAGGCTCCACAGCCCTTACTGAAGGAAGCGGTTACTTTGTTGAAAGTGGCGTAACGGATTCTTCAACAGGCAAGAACGGCTACCGCCTCTACATTCCGATTCCGAAGGATTCGGGCAGCGTTGAAATTACAATAAACGCCAGCGACAATGACCATGATTCATCTTCAACATACTCATTCAACATCGATGAAACCGCTCCTACTTTGGATAAGCTTACAGGAAACGGAACATCGTTCGAAAGTGATGATTTTGAATCAATTGAAGATGATAACTATCAGTTCATATTGGCAGGTTCTTCAACCGACGAAGGTTCTGGAGTGGAGAATATCCTCTTCTACTACATGAGAAAGAATGGAACAACAGGAAGCATCACAGATGAAGTTGTAATGGATCCGATGATTACTTCTTCAACAGCTGACGCTAAAGTCGCAATGTCTGACCTTACAGCCCGGACATTCAAACAGGGAAGCGATGAATTCACTCTCTACGCAAAGGAGTACACGGGAACTGCGACAACTGAGACATTCACCTCGGATTCTGCATACGACGCGCACGTCCGCATTGGCGGAGTCGTTGAAATCGACGGCATTCTCCATACAATTTCTGCAATCAGCGGAAACACGGTAACATTCTCTCCGTCACTTTCTGCAGCAAAGACTTCATTCACGGCGTATTTCCCGATTGCGCAGGTAATCGACAACAGCGCGACGGAAAAAGTTAAGAGTTATTCTGCAAATCCGTTCACCTTTGAAAAGGGCGATGACGGCGACAAGATGCCTGAATCATTCTCGAAGAGCGGCAAGACATGGACGTGGGATGCCACAATCCATTCGACAAACATGCCGGACGGTCCTGCAAGCCTTGTAATCCTCGCATTCGACAGCGCAGGAAACGTTGCAGGAAAAACTATCAACACGAAGATTACGAACAACGCGCCTCGCCTTGCAAAAGTCTTCCTCGGAACAGACCTTTCTGGCGATGGAAAATATGTAAACTCTTCAAGCCTCACGGAAATCGTCGAGTACGACATTCTCGGCGCGGAAGGAGCAACTCAGAAAGCATATACTCTGGACTTTACTGAAAAGCAGAGCGACGGCACGACAGCCAAGTATTCAGCCGGCACGTTCAAAATCAAGAACGGACTTGCCGTGATTCCTGAACTCACAGGCGGAAACGGCGACATCGGCATGGTGTTGAACACAAGTGCTACAAGTGCAACTGCCGTAACGGGAACTGTTACAGACGCAGCTTCTTCAAACTCTGAATCCGCGGATTCTGACGGAAACATCAGCGCAAGCTTTACCGGAACTGTTGCGGGCACATTCAAAGGCTCGAACGCAAGCTACAAGATGCACGCATTCACAGTGGCTTCTGGCGACTTGGGCGATGACGGAACAGACAAGGGAATGAGCTTCACGTTCTGGGATTCAACGGAAGAAACAACGCGGGGAACTGATTCTCAGTTCTCTGTCCTCTATGTGAAGAATTTCACAGTAGCCCAGTCAGATACAACAAAACCTACAGTCGTGGTCAATCCGTTCTACTGGAACTCTTCTGACGACAACTCTCTCTATGGAAACTCAAGCGACAACGGACACATTGAGCTTGAGGCGGATTTGACCGATGCGATTACGAGCAAGTATGGCGACGACCCGAAAGTTTCCGGAAAAATCACATTCACTGGAACCGCCTACGACGAACACAGGCTCGCTTCTCTTGCGGTGCAGTTCGGCACATTCTTGGACAGCGAGACAACTGTCGCAACGTACAACGCAAGCGCTGGAAGCTGGACTGTTGAAAGCAAAACGATGGATTCCGACGGATACGAGTTCACCGTCAAGGACGCGACAAGCTCAGACGTGGGCAACTACGGCGATTCGGTCTACTTTGACCAAAAAGGACACAAGGTCTACTGGACACTGAGCATCGACAGTTCAAAGATAACAACTGTGGCCGCAACAGATGTAAAAGTCACTGTTACAGCGACTGACGCCAGCGACAACGCCACAGACACAAGCTCAATCACGGCTCCTGTCACCACGAGTGACTACACAGTCACCGATGGAACGACAAACTATCCGGTTTACCAGATGGACGTTGTGCCGTACATCACAGGCGTTACGACTACGCTTTCAAACCTCAAGAAGAACAACCCGAGCGTCTACAACAGAACTTCCCGCGGCCACTACCCGGTCGCGGCTGACGAGACAATCACGTTCTCGGGCTTCAACTTGGGTGACACAACGACTCTCGATGTCTCGACGCTCTCGGCTTCCGGCGCATACGACTTTGCCGTTAGCGGAATCAGCGCGCTCAACAACCTGAACGACAACGACGCGAAGGGCGTGTACGACAAGACCGTGGATTTGACCACAAGCCCGACCGGCAGCAAGTCAATCTACGACAACTACTACAACAGATGCCCGAACGGCGACAACAACAACCTGCTCACGGACGATGTGGTGCTGGATGTGTGGCAGATTACAAAGGATGCGGTTAAGCCGAAAGCAGGAACTGCAACAAATCCTGTCATGTCGATAAATCCGAAGACCCATGATGTTGGTTTTGCCTTTGTAAACGGAACTTTGTACTTCAGTATGCCAAATGGAAATACATATTCCTATGATTACTGGATTGGAGGCTTCGATGTTTGGACAAGTATAGGACTTGCCTATGACAAATACGGAAATTCTTATGCAACAGCCGCCGGTGGTGACATTAATGCTGAAAAGGCTGACCAGTTCAGAGTCATGACCAGCCGTTGGGGACATGGCAAACTTAAGACCGATGGCTACAACGATGGAACAAACCAGTTCCGCCTTGAGCTTATCGGCCAGAGAGATTTTGAGGGTAGTGGCACTTCATATACGGGCTACAATAATTTTGACAAGGAGAGAATCCAGTCTCCGACAATGGCTACGACGGCTTCTTCATCAGACAAGACGACCCTCTATATGGCTTACTACGATGCCATAAACGATGAAATCCGCTTCAAATGGGGATACTTTACTGATACATCTAAAGCAGATGCTTCTAGTGGACTCATGGGTGACTATTATGGATTTGGTTCTATTGTAAATGAGAAGAAACTTGATTCTAACTATGGAATTTATAGAACGGCTTATAACTCCTTACTTGCAGGTCAGACAGAGCGTGTTGTAAAGACGAATGGTACAACAACAAGCGCAAAAGTTGTTACAACAGATAATCAGCCTGTCTATGCCGGTAAATATGTAAGCATAGCCGCAATAGAAGGTGGCGGAACAAGTGATGATGCTGTAGTTGCTGTATGGTGGGACGGAACCAACAATCAGCTCTTGTATTCATACAACAAGACACCTAAGTCAATTACTGCAGGTATGTTTACTCAAGCGGATACAAAATGGAGTACCCCAGTTACTGTGTTTGATGCAGGTATAGGTGAATACTGTAAGGTTGTAACAGATGCTGCTGGCGGTGTACATATTGCGGCTTATGACGGTTCTAACGGTGATGTATGGTATGCATATCTTGATGATTTTGACACTCCATCAAATATGAAAACATGTCTTGTAGATTCTTATGGAATCATCGGAACAAGGCTCAATATCGATGTCGCTTTGAATTCAAGCAATAAACCGATTCCATACATAAGTTACTATAGTTCTTCAAGACCAAAAATTGCCCGTTGGTCAGATTCTGTCTCGCTCACTTCATCAAGCTTGACAAACGGAGCGACAGATGACCAGTTTACCGGCAGTTGGGAAGTGAGCTATGTTCCTACATCAAGCAAATTCTCCGATAGCAATATCGGTGTTGGCGTATGGAAAGACGAAAACGGTGTTCTGAATTACTCTACAACAGACGGTAAAACTCCTAGTACCGACAATATCGGAACAAATACATACCAGCCAGGACAGTCGGAAACTACTGAAAGTTATGGTACCGTCTGGGGAAATGGTTCTAAGAATGCCATCCTCGGCTATGCCACTACAAGCGGAGCCAGTGGCTACATCGAAACCGCCCAGATGAAATAACGCGAGGCAGGCATTTCGTTTGCTTCCGCACACGCCCGCGCGCCGCATTCCGTGGCAAGCGCGGGCGTTTTTTCGCGCTGATTATTTAAAGTGACTTCTGTGCGTTCATAAGCCCGTCAGTTCCCCAGTTCGCGAGCAAGACTCTGGACTTCTTCGACGGAAAGCCCGCTTGCCTGAGCGATTTGCTCGATTGTACCGAGATGCATCGCCAGCAGATTCCGCGCGGCTTCGATGGCTTTGTTGTGCGCGCCTTTAGCCAACCCTTTAGCCATGCCAATCTCCTCGGCGGCGTGGAGGCCTGAACGGATGTCGCGCTCGAAGGACTCCTGCTTCCACTGGGCAATCCAGAGAGCCTTGTCCGCGCTGATTCTCAAAAGTGACTTCTGGGAGTTCATAAGACCGTCAGTTCCCCATTTCGCTTGCGAGCCGCTGGACTTCTTCGACAGAAAGCCCGCTTGCTTGAGCGATTTGCTCGACTGAGAGAATGTGCATCGCCAAAAGATTCCGCGCGGCTTCGATGGCTTTGTTGTGCGCGCCTTTAGCCATGCCAATCTCCTCGGCGGCGTGGAGGCCTGAGCGGATGTCGCGCTCGAAGGACTCCTGCTTCCACTGAGCAATCCAAAGAGCCTTGTCCGCGCTGATTCTCGAAAGTGACTTCTGTGCGTTCATAAGCCCGTCCTCCTTGTTCGTGAGATGTTGTATGAAATTCTGCTTCCTGGGATTGTCGGCATCTTTCAGGAACAACGCCCAGTTCTCAAGCTTCGTGTTCGTGTCTATCGACTTCTCCAGCTTCGTGATTTTCGGAAGCTCGATGAAGACGATGTTCAGCGTGTTGGAAAGTTCCAGCCCGTCCTTCGTGCGCATGGCGTAGCGGTTGATTGCGTTCTTGTTCTTGGGCGTGTAGTGGAAGTTAAGCACGGTGATTTGGAAGACGACCGGAGCGGACTTCCAGTCGTCGCCCTTTTCGAGGTAGGTCGTCTCAAGCCGGGCGACATGGTATTCGGCGCGCTTTCCGTAGTCGTACTTCTGGTCGAAGGCCTGCATCTCGACTTCCGCGATTCTTCCGTCGTCGAGGACGCAGGCGATGTCGTAGCTGACATTGCGCTGCCCGTTGAACGAGATTGGGGCGTCGTTCGAGGTGAGCTGGAAGGATTTGACCTTCTTTTCGATTGCCGCCTCAAGGAACGAATGCAGGGCCGCTCGGGACTCCGGTGTCGGCTGCGTGAACAACGCCTTGAACGTGCTGTCGATGCGCGGGTTCAGCAGCGCGCCGCGCTCCATCTGAGAAAGGTATTCTTCCTGTGTCCTGAAATCTTCTGTCGCCATGTCTCCATTTTACTGCGGCTCTGGCTTTTTGAGTAGGGTCATCCGCACTCTCGCCGCCGCATTCCGTTGCAGCGCGGGCGTTTTTTTTGTATTAATCCGTTTTAACAACTGTGTGATTACGACTTTTTCATGAGAAGTTTTTGAAAAACTATGGAAAATAATCTTTAAAAACTCTAAAATCTCTATAAAGAGGCGGATGTGGAATTTTTTGTTCGAAGATTCTGGATTCGCCAAAAAAATATCCTTATTAAGTTTTTTCAACCTGTCCTGCTGTTTTCGTTTTCCGACAGGTTTTTTGTGTCGGTGTTTTTTTCGAGGTGTTTTCATGAGGAATCGTTTTTCTGTCTTTGGTTTTTTCGCGGCTTTCGTTTCTTTGCTTTCAATTGCCGGATGCGATGTGGGACTCGGCGAGGTCGTCGACACGCAGGCTCCTGCATTGGAGATAACATATCCTCCGATAGCCGCGACAATCCGCGACAGCTTCGTTTTGTACGGAACGTGGAGCGACGACAAGGGTGTGTCGTCTGTTTCTGTGAAGGTTGTGAACACTGCGACGAAGGAGACTGTGGACTCTCTTTCCGCCACTGTGAATTCCGACAAGACATGGCAGATTGAGCTCAACGAATTCGACTCCGACTCTGGATACTACAAGTACAAGGACGGAACGTACCAGGTGGGCGTGACGGCCTACGACGGGGCAGGGCATTCTTCCGGAGAAAGCTCCCGCACGTTCGACATCGACAACACCGCCCCTGTCTTCGTCATCTCCAAGCCGGGCGTGGTGAAAAGCCAGAACCTCGATCCTTCTTCTTACGGCTCGATTTTCACAATCGAAGGAACAATCGCAGACGACCACGCGATTTCCCTCATGGACGTGAAAATCTACTCAGAAAGCGGCGAATGCGTTTCTTCAGAAAACTACGAAGGCGACTCGATTCCGTTCTACCGTGAAGAGGAAATCGCCACGGCGGGCGGAACCAGCGTCATCATCGCGCAGCATTCGTCTTCTGGCGACACGACATCCGCGAACGCGCGCTATTCCCAGATGTATGCGGGTACGGAAGCCACCCAGAATTTCTACGCCGAAATCAGCCTCACCGACAGCGCGAAAATCTACAAGAACCCGAACGGAAGCGAGCGGAGCGCGGAGGAGAGCAAAAACGACTCACTTGGGAATTCGACATCGAAAGTTTATTTGTACGACGACGTATACACCACTCTCATGAGCGCGAAGAAGGGGCTGGGACTTTCGGCCGCGGACCTCAAGAACATATTGAACGGAACAAAGACGGACGTGCCTGAAGCCCTTGCCGCTCTGGACTCTTCCGCGAAAGACACCTCGGCGGCCGATGGAAACAGGCTCTCGTTCTCGTTGAACCCCGACGCAAGCCCGAAATACCAGGTGAACGGATTCTCCTATGAATTCGACTCGGAAAAGCCCCTGCAGACTGCTTCGAGCGGAAACTCTCTCACCGTCTCAATCAGTGCGGGACTGGACGGCACCCAGATTCTGCCGCAGGGGTATGGCAAAGAGGGCGTAAAAATCTGGCTCAGGAAATACTCTGAACGCCCGTCTGCGAATTCGTCGTCGCTTGACGAAAACGCCGTGAAGAATGAAATCCAGACTCTCGTCGGAAGGGTGAACGCCCTTGTGAAGGACGAGAATTCGGCTTTCGTGGAAAACGGGACGAAAATAAATCTAGGCGATGAAGAAAACGTCAAGGAATGGACTCTCGTCTACAACTATGCGGACCACGTGGAGCGCGGCGGAAGTTCCGTCTCCTCAAAAACGTTCAGCGTCACGGTGCCGGAAGGAATCGAACTTGGAAAATACTACGTCCTCGCTCTTACCGGATGCGATATCGAGGACGTTGACTTCTCGCAGAATACAGTCTACGGATTCGAGGGGAACCAGCAGGGTGTTGCTCCTACATTGAAGATAACTTCGCCGGACAACCTTTCAATCACAAAAGACGAAAATGTCGAATTTACAGGAACTGCGTCATTGACGCTCGCGAGCATCTACGTGAAAGAACTCGACGCGACGCTCACCGTCACGGATGAAGACACCGGTGAGAAAGTCGGGGAAGTTTCGGCCACACTCACATGCAACTCGACAAACAACAGCAACGGAACGACATCTTACACATGGTCTTCTCAGGACGATGCTGATTCTCTCTTCACATGGAACACGGCCGACAGCACATGGACGTTCAGGCCGTCAAAATCTTCCGGCTTCGCTTCTATAAAGACAACTGAAGGCAAGCAGTATCTCTATGCCCTCTCTCTGACTGGAAAATCTTCTTCCGGACACACGAGCGACACGGCTTCAAGCGTCCACATCGACAAGAGACTCCCCGCAATCTCAATCTCTTCCGCCGAACCGCGCGTGGAACTCTACGAGCCTCTCGGAGACAGCCTCAAGGACAAGTACATCTATTTGAACGGAACCGTCACCATAAAGGGAAGCATCGAGGAGCAGAACCTCTCCGAAGTGACCTACGACATCTGGGCCAGCACGGACTTGACCAAGGAACTCTCCGAAAGCGACTCAATCTTCAAGCTGGCGGAATCGAATCAGACCGTGAAGGCGGCTCTCGATGCGGCAGGTTTGGACCAGTCTCTGGGGAAAGTCTATTCGATAAGCCAGAAATTCGACACGAGCCTCATTTCAAAGATTTTTGCAAAGGCGGAAACCCCTGACCCGATGATTCTCGCGGAAGTCGTTTTGATGGCGGAAGACACTTCTGGAAACAAGACGACATACCTTGCCTCTAAAGACCCTGTTTTGAACGGAAAGACCGACAGCGTGGCCGGAAAGAAATTCGTCATCTACCAGGAAACGGACCGTCCGATAATCATCCTTGAGAATGCGAGCGCAGATATTGATGCTGCGGATAAAATTACAGATAAAGTCAATCTCTTCGGAACGACCAGCAACAACCGCCTGCAGGTTTCGTTCGAGGACGACGATGCTATAAATTCAATCTGGGTGACTCTCTTCGACAAGGACGGAAATGTTCTTGGTGACAACGAAGTCTATGAACTGTACGGTATGAACCCGTATAAAACGACAATCGGAAAAACGACTTACACTTTGAACTATCAGCTTCCAGCTGTCGAGGGAACCTATCAGGTTCGAATCGACGCGTTCGATTCAGGCTCGGACATTCCGGCGGACGTGAGCGGAATCGATTCTAGCGACCACAACATCAGGTCGGTGACTCCGTTCTTCATCGCAGTCGACTCCGGCGCGCCTCAGATTAAAATCAGTTCCCCGGAAAACGAAACATACACGAACGCGAAGGGCGAAACTGGAAAATTCACTCTCAAGGGAACTGTTTCCAAAAAACTGGAGACCAAAATCGAATGTTCTGTAAAAGATTCCGCCGGAAGTCCTGTATCTTCTGGCTACACTTTTGAAGCCTCAATAGGTGACAAAAACGCTTCTGGAACTTACGACTGGACTGGCTCAATCATCCTTCCCGAAAACGACGGCCTGTACACGCTCACGCTCACGGCAAGCGACACCTACAGCCAGAAATCTTCTACGGAAATCAAGCTCGGCCTCGACACCCAAAAACCGCTCTGGAATGGAGACGGCTTCAAGGTCGGAGGAAAGGCGTTCGCTTCGGGCGACAGCCACACATGGTACAAGTCTTCCACTCTGCAGTTCGAGGGAAAATTCACGGAAGCTGGAAGCGGAATCGACCATGTCGAGTACAGCGTCACGAAGGCGGGCGAGACAGAGCCTGTTACAGACACGTTCGCTCCGAACGCGGACGGCACTTTCAAGCAGAATCTGGGCGAATTCATCGCGAAGGTGACGGACGGCGCGGCTACCGCGAACAAGATAAAATTCCTCGCGGTGGACAAGGCCGGAAACAAAAGCGACGAAAGCGAATTCGACATCTACATCGACTCGGAAGTTCCGACTGTCACAGCCGACCAGTCTGGAAGCCAGTATTCAAACAAGTCCCTGGAAATCAATGTGACTGGAAAAGCCGAGGACGACTCTTCCGGCGTCGAGTCGGTCACGCTCACTGTCACCGAGGACGGACAGACAACGGTGAAGACGACCGTGAACGCCTCTTCAACTGACTCCTTCGCGAACTGGACCGCAACGATTCCTGCTGACTTCCTTGCGGGTCTTGCAGACAAGACCTACGCCGTGAAGGCGACCGTCACCGACAAGGCCGGGAACAAGTCTTCTGCAAAACTCTTCAGCATCGACGTGGACGCAGAAAAGCCTACTATAAAGAACGTTTCGCTTTCGGACGAGGGAGGCACATACAGCGTCTACGAGACAAAAGAAAAAATCGACGGCGCGGACAAAACCGTTTACTACATCCACAGCGGAAACAACTTCCTTCTTTCAGGCTCCGTTCAGGACTCGAAGTCTGGAATCAAGTCGATTGTGGTCAATGACGGCACGAGCGACATCGTTTCTCAAATCAACGGAAAGGACGTTACGGCCCTTCCTGTGACGCTCGACCTTTCAAACTATGCTTCTGCTGGTTCGGTAACGCTCAAGATTACCGCGACTGACAACGCTGGAAACACAGAATCTCAGAATGTCCTCGTAAAAATCGACGACGACGCTCCGAAAGCCCTCCACGCCCTCGACCAAAAAAATAAGGACGTATTCTTCCGAATCGGCGACAACGACAACGACGACATCGACTCTTCTTCTTCACTTTGGAGCGACTCCCTCGACAAGGGCGTTGGCGGAAAATACAGCGAAGGAACATACGGAAACTCGAAGACCATAAAAATCCGCGGAACTCTGGACGACACTGGAAGCGGAATCTCGATGGTCTACTACAAGGTCGTTTCGGACGAGAATGCATCGCTGTCTCAGGAAGAGCTCAACAACATTTCGGACAGTTTCTACACGGACTACAAGACGGACAACACAGGCTATTTCGCGCCGGGTGTCGCTTCTTCCGAAAAAGAAAGGCGCGTGTTCTACACCGGAGGCCTCAATGACGCTTCTGAAAATGCAGTCTCATTGAGTGGGGCGGAATACAGCGGTTTCGCCAAAAATACAGGCTCGTTGCAGGGCGGAAAGAACTATGCGACCGTCACATCGAACTACAGCTCGGTCCTCTCTGGATTCAGCACGGGAAAGAACTACCTCATCCTCGTTTACGTGGACAAGGTAGGCAACGCGACACTCGATTCAGTGAAAGTCGGCGGACAAGAACACAAGAACATTTCCCTCAACGTGGACGAGAACACCCCGGAAGCCTCTTCGAGCGTGGAAGGAATCAAGTACACGAACAAAAAAGGCGTGATGGAGCTTTCGGGAACCGCAAGCGACGCGGCATCCGGCCTCTACAGCATCACGCTCAAGCAGGGAAGTAAAGCGATTGTCCTCACGAAGAATTCAGCTTCCCCTGTCGAGAACGACAACGGAAAACTTGAAGTCGAAAAGGACGTCAACGGAACATGGAACTGGAAGGCGACCGTGAACAACGACAAATTCTTTGCGGGCGCAAGCGGAACCGTTTCTGTCTCCCTCGAAGCGAAGGACTGCGCGGGCATTGGAAACACCAAGTCAATCAACGTTGCGACGGTAATTGTGGACACACAGCTCGACAGCATCACTCTCTCAACACCGACTGACGCTGATTCCGAGACTGAAGAAACGCAGGTGAACGGCACGATTACGCTCGAAGGTACAATGAGCGACACGAACGTTCTTCCGGCAATCGCAATAACAAAAATCGAATACAAAAAAACAAGCGACACCAATTGGACAGAGGCTTCGACGACAATGCCAAATCTCGCATTGAGCGGAAGCTACACGTTCAAAGTCGAAGGCTTCGACACAACAAAACTTTCTGACAACACTGAATACCAGATTCGCGCGGTTGGAACGGACTCGGCCGGAAACGAAAAGGCTTCGGACGAGGTGAGCATAATCGTTTCACAGGATTCTGACCGCCCGAAGGTCAACTTCAACAACATCGATTACAACAGCTCTCTCGGAACTTTCCTCTTGAAGCACGGAACAAATTCTCAGGTTACCGGACGAATAAGCGACGACGACGCGGACGGCTCTGTTGTCGTAAAGAAATTCATCGTCTCGGAGACTGCATACACGGGCGAGGAAGGCGAGAGCGAGCCTACGAATCTCCTCGGCTCTTCCCTCCCTTCAAGCGGCGAATTCACGATTACTCCGAGCGACACTGGCGACGGCGAGAAGACGTTCTACATCTACATCGAAGACAACGGCGGAAAGAAATTCTACACGACATACACGTCAGCTTCCGCAAGTGCAACGACGAACGACAAACTCCAGAACCCCAAGATTCTGGTGAAGAACGAGGCGGCTTCCGACGGTGTTGAAAGCGCCGTGTTCAAATACATTTCCGACAGCTTGAACCCGTCAGTCGGCACTGGAAAGGGCTTGCCTTATTCTGCCGAGGACGATGCGGAGATTGCGTATGTCTCTGCAACTGAAAAATTTGACATTGGCGAGACCAACTCCAACCTCAACGCAAGTTTTATCGCCGGTGGAAGCGCGCGTAAATTCGTCAAGTTCTACTTTACAGGAAGCGATGCGAGCGGAATCTCAAGCATGAAGGCTGTCTTTACGGATTCCGCTTCAAATGAATTGAAAACTCTTGAACAGACCGGTGACTTTACAAAAGTGGCGGACGGAAACGAAGTTTCATGGACGACTGATTTCATCGACGTTTCTTCTTGGACAACCGGCCAGATTTCAGTCGACCTCACTGTGACTGATGGTGTAGGACTTGGAACTACAGGTTCGTTCTCATTCTACGTGGACAATACCGCGCCTGAAATCAAAATCACGAATCCTGAAAGCGGCGATGAAAAGACTGGCAGCTTTGCAATCAGAGGTTCAGCGTACGACACTGGAAACGCCGGAACCGAGAACATCTACTGGATAGTTCCGAAAAAGTCGGACGTTTCAGAAAGCAGCGACGAAAAAATCCGCTGGTCAGTCCTCAAGAAACTTTCATGGAACGGCGGAGACAAGTCCCTTGCATCTTCTTCTTCCGTAAAGGAATGGGAATTTGATTTCGACGGAAGTTATGACAAGAATGCATCTGATTCCGACAGCTTTGTTTTCAAGGCAGGAAACCCTCTGCTCGACGTTTATGACTCTGAGGACTTCGCCACAAAAATAAATGACGGAATCTACACGCTTCCTGTCTACTTCATGGCAGTGGATTCTCTCGGAAACTACTCTATAAAAGAAGATTATGTAATCAACCACAATCCTGACGGCGACAGACCGAAAGTTGTCTTCACATATCCGACAAAGGAAAGCTACGACAGCGAAAAGAATTTCGCCACCCTCGGAGGTTCGATTTCTTTGACTGGAAGCGCGGAAATTCCTTCTGGAACAACGACCGTCAGAAGCGTATACATCCAGATTGCGGACGACAACGGAAAGTTCAACGCCACCGACAAATCCACGGCTCAGACTAAATACGGATTCTCGAACATTGCTGACGCATATTCTGTAATCAGCGCGATAAAGGGAACCTCGTATTCTTCTGCGACGATGACGGATGCAGACGCCAAAAACCTTGGATTCGCTTCAAAAGCCGACATGGACGCATGGTGGGGAATCGAGGCTTCTGGAAAGGCTTCATGGCGAATCCAGATAAACTCGGACGGAAAGATGAATCCGGCTTCTGGAACGGAGACGAACAACGTGAAAATCCGCGCCTCTGCGGTTAACGCAAACGGAAAGATGGGCGCATGGACGCAGGGAGACAACGTTCTCTCCGTTCACATCGACAACGGCGTTCCTGTAATCATGAACCAGTTCGTCAACCAGTACGCGGGAAGCGACGGAAAGCCTTCCGCTGTAACAGCTGTTCCAGCGGCTGCCGCAAGCGCAAGCCAGCTCTACACTACGGACATGTTCCTCCGCGGAAAGTGGACGCTCGTGTTCGACGCTCTTGACGAATCAGGAATCGAGAGCGTGACCGTAAAGAACGGCTCTGCAGCTGTTCCTTTCTACAAGACCGAAACATCCGAGACAATCGACGGAACAAAGAAGAGCGGCTACCGCGTATTCGTCCCGATTGACGACAGCGTTACCGCAATCACATACAGCATCGAAGCCACAGAGAAGGGCGACACGAATCCTCACTCTACAAGGGCTTCGTTCAGTTTCAAGATTGACAACAATGCTCCGACCATCGAAGAAGTTAAGAACGGAAAAGACGAGGAGCTTGCAGAAGGCTCCAAGATTGCGAACGGCAACTATGTCTTCACGCTCAAGGGAACGTCTGACGACAAGGAAGACGGCTCGGGCGTAGAATACGTGGCCTTCTACTATATGAGGAAGAATGGCAAGACCAACTCTTCAATAAAGAAGAACATCGTCTTTGACCCGATGATTAAGCCTGCGGGCACGAACTATGAAGACGGAAAAGTCTCTCTGGACGGACTTTCGGCAATCGACTTCGACGGCACGGAAGAAAAACTATACGCAAAATCCGTTTCAGGTTCGGTGGAAGCAGACTCGAACGGCTCATTCAACACATTCACGGCTTCTTCGGCTCTCGATGCCCACATCCGCGCTGGCGGACTCGTAAAAATCGACGGAATAATCAGGAAGATTTCTTCTGTAAGCGGAAGTACCGTCACGTTCTCCCCTGCCGCGACCGCGGCTTCTTCAGAAGCGACGGCTCTCTTCCCGGTTGCACAGGTAATCGACGCGAACAACACGGCCGGCGACAATTCCAAGAATCCGTTCGAGTTCGACAACGGAAAGGACGACGGCGACGGAATGGTCGAATCGTTCACGAAGAGCGGAAGCAAGTGGTCCTGGGATGCCACAATCCATTCCGACAACATGAGCGACGGACCTGCCACCCTCGTGATTCTCGCTTTCGACAATGCGGGCAACGTTTCTTCAAAATCATACAATGTGATGATTTCCAACAACGCTCCGCGACTTGCTAAAGTGTTCCTTGGAACGGATTTGAACCACGACGATGTATACGGTGAGAACGAGTTCGAGAACTACAACATCGGAGCCGCGACAGGAAACACCGACGGCCTCGACACTTATACACTCACCACAGCCGGCTTCAAGAGCTATTCGAAGAACGCGAGCGGCAAGTGGGTCGGCTCTGATTCTGCAAGAAAGGCGTTTGCCATAAAGAACGGGCTTGCCGTCCTCCCTGAAATCGTTGGCGGAAACGGAGACATCAGCCTCGTATTCAACGCCAGCGACACAACGGCGGGCGACGGAAAGCAGACAGGAAGCGGAACGAACCTTCTTGAAAATTCTGGAGAGATTGCGCTTTCCTGCGAGATAACCGGCGACAAAGATTCCGATGAAAATCCTGTCGGAATCACTGGAAAGTACTGGAACATCGCTTCTGCAAAACTTGGAACTGATGGCGAAAACAGGAAGATGTCGTTCACGTTCTGGGATTCGACAGAGGAAACCGTGTCCGGAACAAATTCTCAGTACACATTCCTCCGTGTGGAAGACTTTGTCGTAGATCAGGTTGATGAAGTCGCGCCGAACGTAGTCGTCGACCCGTTCTTCTGGGAAAGCGAAGACAACAACAGCCTCTACGAAAACTCGAAGGCGAACGGCCACATCGAGCTTGAGTCTGATTTGACCGAAGCAATCAAGACTTCTCTTGGCGATGACCCGAAAGTCTCTGGAAAAATCGTCATCCGCGGAAGCGCATACGACGAGACTCTTCTCGGAAAACTGACGTTCAGCATGACGAACTTCAAGTCAAGTGCTTCTCTCGTGATGGCCGAGTACAAGACCACGACCGGAACTGACGGCAAAAAGACCTCCGCATGGTCTGTCTCGTCAAATACAATGGCTGCAAACAGCTATGAAGTGACCGTGGAAGACGAGTACATGAACCAGAACGGCCACAAGGTCAAGTGGACTGTCGCGCTCGACACGTCAGTTTTGAGCGATGTTGCCCATAAGGACGCTGTGTTCACCGTAATCGCAAACGACCAGAAGGCAGTACAGGCAAACTCATCCGCAGCCAGCACGGGAACCGCCGACGGAACGACCGACGCGACAAAGCATGTTCCAAGCTATCAGATGGACGTGGTGCCGTATATCACGGGAATCAAGACAAATGTCAGAAGCGCAAGCGGTTTGAAAGACAACAATATCCGTTCTGCAAGCGGAAAATATTCGATTCTCGCGAACAATGCTGAAAATACAATTACCGTGAAAGGATTCAACTTCTCGACAAGCAAGCTTGTTGCAAAAATTGCGAACAAAGCGGCTGCTGGAGGGACAGCACTTACTTCGACTGCTGGAGGAGTGAAATTGACAGCCTCTGCTTCGGATACAAATACAGTCACAATTGCGAACTCTGGAATCACAAAGTCTGGCTATCTCGAAATATTCTCGAACGGTATACGCACTCTCAACAACATCAATGAAAACGATGCGCATGACGCATGGGGAAGCGGCTCCGAAATCGGAAATGCTATTACAGATTATGCGAACTACTACAACCGCGAGCCGGACTACTACACAACAAAGAACGTGCGGCTTACTGACGACAGGTATCTGCGATTCTTTGATATGAAGTCGACTTCCATCAAAAACGGCTATTACCCTGACATGATTATGGACGGAAACGATCCTGTGTTTGGTTATGTCGATTTGAATGGCATTAACGCTTCGTCTTATATTAGAACATATCAGAACCAATGTTATCAGGCTCAGCGTACTAAATTCCGCGGTTCAGATGGTACTTTCACTGATATAGAGTACTTGCTTGGCGCCATCTCAACTGACCAGATGGCTATGGTAAAGGATGATGCCGGAAAATACATTCATGCGACCGTCTACAATTATGCGGGAGCCACTATGGATGTCGTATACAACGATTATGCAGAGGATCATACATGGAACTATTATTATACAGACGGTTGGGCTGGTGGTACCGGATACCAGGGGTATAATGGTGTTTTCTCATATGAAGCCGACAATAATGCTATTTCCCTTGAGACTACCAGTTTCGGAAACGGTACCCTCATTGGCCGCTATCAGAATATCCGCATGGCTGTAAAGGGAAATTCGACGAAAAGAAACGGTGCAAGCGTATACATGGCTTACTATGACGACAACACGACAGACAAGGATGTCATTTTCAGAACCTTCAAGATTGGTACGAACAACAATTGGACCAATAGATTGAATAATGGAAATACAGGTACAACAGGTGCCTATTCTAATCTTGCAGATGGAAATACCGATGGAAGAATCGTCGCAGGTTCAAGCGGTTCAAAGTATCTCGATATGGCGGTAACTTCGGACAATATCGTCGTGATAGTGTATTACGATGTAAATGACGCCCGGCTGAAACTTAAGTATTCAAGTGCTGTGATAGACGGCTCTTCAACTAACCCGAATGTTACATGGAAAGAGTCTTCTGTTACGTTCCCCGACTATGTCGGAACCGATGTTTCTCTTGCACTCGACAGCAATAATGGAATCCACATTGCTGCTTTTGATGCGGGAGATTCTGACTTGATGTACATGTACATGCCAAGCTATGACAGCTCGACATTGAAAACGGTTCGTGTTGACCAGGCTTCTTCCGTTGGAAACTGGACTCGAATCCGAATGAAAGACGATGTCCCGTACATTGCATACTACAACAGTACAGAAGCTGGAAGCCGAGAGCCAATAAAACTCGCATATTTCGCAGATACGGAGAATTCAATCGCTTCTGCCGATGTGGCTGAAATTCAGGGTGTTGACGGAAGCAACTACACGACAGGAAAGTGGGAGTATATGACTATTCCTGCTTTGACTCCTCCGCAAGGCAGCGATGGAAAATTCAAACAGGTGAACCTTGATTTCGATGCAAGCGGTCGTCCTGTCGTCGGTTATCTAGGAACGAACATTGAGTTCGGTAAAGCACTCGACGAGTAGCATAATCCTTGCGTTTTTCTTTTGCCCCCCGGTTGCTGAGCGAAGTCGAAGCAAGCGTAGCCGCGGCAAGCCGAAATCATCGTTGCAAGCAATCCGCCCGCCCGCATTTTCTTGCGCTCTTTTGCGTGAAAGTGCGGGCGTTTTTCTTGAGAGTTCAATAAATGCCGTTTGTTGTGTAAAATAAATGTACGCTTTAATGTACGTTTGGAGGTTTTTATGAATGCGATAAATGTGACAAAGGCTCGCGCCAATCTCTTCAAAATAATGGCTTTTGTGAACGACAACTCGCAGCCGCTGACTCTCACAAATTCCAAAGGGAAGAACGCCGTCATTGTCGGTGAGGATGATTGGAATGCGATTCAAGAGACGATATATCTGAATTCTGTTCCCGGAATGGCAGAGTCACTTACGAGGGGAAAAAACACGCCGCTTGACGAATGCCTGTCAGAAGACGAAGTCGAGTGGTAGCCGATGTATCTCATCAAGTATGACAAGCAGGCTGTAAAGGACATAAAGAACCTCAAGAGTGCGAAGCTCGACGGCAAGGCGAAAGCGTTGATTGAGATATTGAGGCGGAATCCGCTTGAACCGCCGTGCGAAGGCCTTTTGGGCAATTTGGCTGGGTTGTATTCCCGCAGAATCAATATTCAGCATAGGCTGGTCTATGAAATCGTCAATGGCGAAATCACGGTCGGCGACGAGACCTACGAAGGAACTGTAAAAATCATCCGCATGTGGACCCATTATGACAAATTGAGTTGACCCCTCAACTCTGAGCTAGCTTGTTTCCGCTTTTCTCGCTTCGGTTGCCGAACGTCGGTTGCTTCGGTTGCTGAGCGTAGCCGAAGCAAGCCGAAATCATCGCTATAAGACGCCCGCCCGCGCAAGGAGAATTCCCCGCGCATGGCGGGCGTCTCGTTACCGGGTCACAATCGCCGCGAGTTCGTTCACGAGCTGCGCGCGTTGCGCCTTTGTGAGGTTCGTGTCCGCGCTCAGACCGGAGAGGGGAGTGTCGGTGCTGGCGACCCAGTGGCGGGCGTCGGACGACTGCAGGTCTGGAGTGCGGCAGCGCGCGAGCACTGGGGCGAGACCCGTGGCGAAGGAGAGGCGCTCCTGCTCTTCCGCTGTGACAATGCTCTCCACGATGGCCTTCGCTGCCTTGTCCTTTTTGAGCGGGACCGCGCATGTGACAGGGGACGTGAATTTTCGCCTGTCGCCTGAAAATTCTGACGGAAAGTATATCGATGTGAAGCGGGATATGACTTTCGGCTCGAAAGCCCTGTGGTCGTTCAGCGACATGAAGATTATCGAGGCGATGCGGGCCTTCGCGAAAGCCTTCACGTCGTTCTTCTCAAGGTTGAACGTGTTCGGGTGCAGAATCCCCTGCTTGTAGAGCCGGGAGAGGTAGAGGACCGACTTGTAGAGCGGATTGTCGCTCTTCTCCGTCAAAAGCCGGGCGACCCTGGCCGCGTTGAAGTCCGCGCCCGAATGCGAGTTCACTATCTCGACCGCGTTTTTGTATTCATCGACTCCGCTCATCGCTTCCGTCAACGCTCCGAATATGTCCAGCGCGAGTTCCGAATCCTTCCCCGCGAACACGATTGGGTTTTCCACATAACGCTTCTGGAACACAGCGAGCTTCTCGATGTCGTCCCAGCCCGCAATTCCCGCCATGCCTGAATTCTTCAGAGCGGTTATCTCTATGTCGATTTCCATGTTGTCGAAGATTACCGGCACCGCCTTCACGCCTTCCTTGCCGGCCTTCACGGCTCCCTTCATCGATGTCGTCATCTCCCCGATGTTCAGTTTCGCGTCGTCCAGTTCCGAGCCGTCCTTCGCCATCGAGGCCGCCTTCTCCGCCTTCAGCCCCGACTTCACGAAGACGAGCGACGCGCCGGATTTCTTCAAAGCCCTTTCAAATTCCCTGTCGGCTGTCTTTTCGTCGGTCTTTGCGTCGCTCTTGAGCGACACTATGCTCACCGACTTCTCGTCCGCGACCTTTCGTATCGAATCCGAGATTGCCTTTTCCTCCCTCTCGTTCAAATCGTAGAGGACGACCGTGGAAGGGCCTTTCGGAACTGCCCTGTACACTGAAAAAGCGGCCGCGGCCGCGACCAGGATCCCCGCCGCGATGAATGCCGCCTTCTTTGTCCGCGAGTTTTTTTTCACGCCGTTTTCTTCCTGCTTTCGTTTTGTGTTCCGCTCTCTCTTCTGGTTTTCAAAATTCTTCTTCTTCATGCTATGAAAATCGGAATGTTCGCGCTTTTGTTTTAGGCTTTGGCGTTCGCGGGTGAAGAACTTTTCCCGAACCTTCGGCCGCCCGTCTCAAGAATCTCAACTCCGCCTCCGATAAAGTTGATATGCGTGTTTTGTCGTTTTTTTCATTACTAATAGTTTGTGCATTTTCATCTTGCTTGGCGTCCACTCCTTCCGGGGCGTCTTCTTCATCTCCTGCTCCGTCGTCGAGCCAAATCAGTCCGTCCGACATGCCAGAAAACCCTTCTCAGCCGGTGTCCTCCCTCAAGAAAGAGAAGAGCGGAAAGAAGTCGTTCATGGTCGCGGGCACAAAGAGGGGAATCCAAAAAATATACGACGACGGAAAAGTGGAGTCCATTTGGAGCGGCGGCTCCGTGTCAAAAATAATAAAATCGGAGAGCCAGTCGGAGTCGGGCGAGAGCGTGACGCGCTGGTTCTTCCTTTCCACAAAGGGAATCGTCTCCTCCACCGACCTCAAGACATTTGAATTCAGAAACGACGGTCTCCCTTTCCTCACGATAAAACTCTACGACGGAAAAAACACGACATTCGAGAAGCAGCCTGCCCAGCTTAAGGACTTGGCCATTCATCCCGAGAACCCGAACATCCTCGTCACCGCTACGAAGGATTCTGTCTACATCACTTACGATGCCGGTGTCTCCTGGTCTTCAATCGGGCAGATGAGCCAGACCACGAACGGAATAAAGGCGGTCGCGGTCGCGAACATGAACAAGCCGAAGACCGGAAAGCCCGCGGTGAAGGACGCTGAAGGAAAAATCGTGACTCCGGCAGTCGCTCCGCAGACGGAGCTGGTGGTCTTCATGTCCCATTCGATATTCGGCTTCTCCTACTGTTATCCGCAGAGGGGCAGCGGAAAGCCTTCCTGGAACGACGTGAGCGCGGGATTCGAAATCGTCAAGACCTACTCATATCCTGACGAAATTTCCGACATCATGCCGGTCGTATTCAAAGGAAGCGAGGGGTATCCCGTGACGGAAGTGTTCGTCTCCCAGTCGTTCCTCCCTCGTCTCTACCGCTTCGACTGGAGCGAGAAGCGCGCTAAGACGCTCTATTCAGGGACGGAGCCTGCCGACACGATAGACGGGCTTTTCTGGAACGGAAGCAAGGTCCTCTATTCGCGTCCGGGCGAAATCGCGGCCTACAATCCGTCGACGAACAAGGGCGATTTCGCCCCCCCCGAAGTCTCTGAATGGCAGAAACTCTTCAACAGAATCGACGACGAGGACACCCTCTATTCGGCGTGGATTCCGAATGCCGCCGATTCGTCCAAGGGAGTCGCCTTGAACGAGCTTTGGCTTCTCTATCCTGAGACATACGACAACAAGTACGCCGACAAAATCGACAAGAAGAAGGCAATCTACGTTCCGCCGCACAAAATCGTCATAGACGGAGCGGACAAGTACAAGAACATCATCAAGAACAACAAGCTCAACGCCATCGTCGTGGACATGAAGGACGACTACGGCTACCTGCACTTCAAGCCGAAGGATCCTCTTTTGCAGAAGAAGGCCAAGGTCAGCGACAGCTACGCCGTGGATTTGGACACCTTCGTCCCCAAGATGAAGAACGCCGGAATCTACCTCGTCGCGAGAATCGTCTCGTTCAAGGACAGGAGCCTTTCCCGTTACGACCAGAAGCAGTACGCCGTCTGGGACAAGACGACCAACGCCCCCTGGCGCGGAATCCAGGGCTACAACGAAGACGGCAGCGTGAAGTACTACGACGAGGACTGGGTTGACGAGTATTCGCCTGAGGTCTGGGAATACCTCGTGCACATAGCGAAGGAGCTTGTGAGCCGCGGCTTCGACGAAATACAGTTCGACTACATACGCTTCCCGACTGACGGGCGCAACCTGGGGAACGCCACATACAGGTGGAAGAGCGAGGGAATGGACAAGGAGAGCGCGCTTCTTTCGTTCCTGCGCTACGCCCGCGAGAACATCGACGCGCCGATTGGAATTGACATCTACGGAGCGAACGGCTGGTACCGCTCTGGAACGCGCACCGGACAGGACGTGGAGCAGTTCGCCGAGTACATCGACGTGGTCTGCCCGATGTTCTATCCGAGCCACTTCGGTCAGAACGACTCGAACTACGCTCCGTTTTCCGAGCGTCCGTACCGAATCTACTATTATGGAACATACCGCAACACCGTGATTGGAAGGAAGAAGATTGTCGTCCGTCCGTGGGCGCAGGCTTTCTACTTGAACGTGAGCTACGACAGAAAATACTACAACCAGAACTACGTAATCCAGCAGATTTACGGAGTGCGCGATTCCGTGGACAGCGGCTACATGTACTGGAACCAGTCGTGCCGCTACGACGACATCTCTCCCGACGTCGGCACGAAACTGTATGCCGGTCCTTCGTTCGAGGCCTCCACGAAGTACAGGAAGCCTGCGTTGAGCGGCGGAAAGCGCGTCTTCAACGGGAACAAGGTGGACGCGGAGGAGATGATGCGGAACCAGAAAGAGGCCGACCGCGAGGCGATTTCCAGGTGGGATGCCGTCCGCGCGACAAACGAGAAGGCCGACAGGGAGGAGGAGACTGGAACGTTCCCTTCGCTGAGCGACATCAGGAAACTGACTTTGCCGAATTCGTGAGGGAAAATGGACAACACTGGATACACACCTGAGGAGCCGATTGCGGCAATCGCGACCGCCCTCGCCCCAAGTGCGCTCGGAATCGTCCGGGCGTCCGGCAGAGGGTGCATCGCCCTTCTTGCAAAAATATTTTCGCGCCCGAAAGCGCTGCTCGAAGCCGCTGGCAACACAATCGTCTACGGCTGGATTGTCGACGGCGGCGAGCGGATAGACGAGGTTCTGGTCTCCGTCTTCAAGGCGCCCAAAAGCTTCACGGGCGAGGAGATGGCGGAGATAAGCTGCCACGGCGGAGTCTCTGTCGTCACTGCCGTGTACAGTCTGCTACTCCGCTCCGGGTTCAGGCAGGCCGAGCGTGGGGAGTTCACGTTCAGGGCGTACATCAACGGAAAGACCGATTTGACGAAGGCGGAGGCTGTCCGCGAGATTATCGACTCAAAAACGGACGCTTCCCGCTCCCATGCGGCAGGCAGGCTCGCCGGAAACCTCTACGGAACGATAGATTCCGTGAAGAAGCTCATCGTCGAGACAATCGCCGACATCGAGGTCGAAATCGAGTACCCGGAGGACGAGGAGAACATCGCCGATTCATTCGACGACACGAAGCTTCGGCGGGCGGAGAAGGCTCTTTCGGATTTGGCTTCTTCGTGGAAGAGCGAGAAAATCTACCAGGACGGAGCCAGGGTCGTCCTCTGCGGAAAGACTAACGCCGGAAAGTCGTCGCTCTTCAACTCGCTTTTGAAGGAGGACAGGGCAATCGTCAGCGACATCGAGGGGACAACGCGCGACTTCATCGAATCGTGGATTGACTTCGACGGAATACCGGCACGGCTCTTCGACACCGCGGGACTCCGCGAGACCGAGGACGTGATAGAGGCTAGGGGCGTTGAGATAACGAAGGATTTGTCTGCCGAGGCGGACTTGATTCTCTATCTCGTAGATTCCACTGTCGGCTTGACGGACGAGGATTCCGCCTTCATCGAGGCTCACGGAGAGAAAAACTCTTCCGTTCCGCTGATTCTTCTTTTCACAAAAAGCGATTCGGAATCGTCTTCAACAAAATCAGCAAATTCAACAAATTCGGTATCGGAAAATCCTGCCCAAAATCTCTTGGTGGAAAATTCTGTCTCGATTTCTTCAAAAACTGGGGAGGGAATCGCTGAACTCTGCTCTCTCGTGAAAGCGGCGTTGTCAAAATCCGCGGAGACAGACAGGAACCAGACCGGACTTGGAAGCGAGCGGCAGAAAGTTTCGGTTGAGGAGGCTCTGGAATCCGTGCGCCACGCCCTTTCACTCACGAAGGATTTCGCGCTGGATGCCGTTGTGCAGGATTTGGAGGATTCCTTGGACGCGTTGGGTGCCGTCACCGGGGAAATCACTCCGGACGACATTCTCGGCTCGATTTTCAGCCGCTTCTGTGTTGGTAAATAACGAAAAATCATTCATAATTGCCTCAAAAGAGGTTGATTATGTGTGGAATTGTTGGATACATAGGTTGCAAGAACGCCACCCCCGTCCTCATCAACGGACTGAAAAAACTGGAGTACAGGGGCTACGATTCTGCTGGAATAGCTGTTCTTTCAAAATCGAAAGAGGAAATAATCGTAAAGAAATCGAAGGGCGCGCTCCGCTTCCTTGAAAAGAGAATTGCCGCCGAGATAGTCGACCAGGCCTTTCTGGAGAAAAAAGACGGCGAGAAGGAAGATGAATTCGACAGCCGCCTAATAGAAAAATGCGGGGAAGCCGTCTGCGGCAACGTCGGAATCGGGCACACAAGGTGGGCGACCCACGGAGAGCCGAGCGACTTGAACTCCCATCCCCACACGAACGAGAGCGGCTCAATCGTCGTCGTCCACAACGGAATCGTCGAGAACTACGCCAAACTCAAAACTTGGCTGCAGTCGGAGGGCGTCGTGTTCAGAAGCCAGACGGACACGGAAGTCATCGCCCATCTCATAAACCATTTCTACGAAAAAACGAAGAACATCTTCAAAGCCGTGCTGGAGACACTCCATCGCCTTGAGGGAAGCTACGCCCTCGGTGTCGTCTGCAAAGACTATCCCGACAGGGTGATAGCGGCGAGAAAGGAAAGCCCGCTCATCGTGGGTGTCGGCAAGGACGAGAACTTCATCGCCTCCGACGTTCCCGCCGTCCTCGAATACACGCGCGACGTCTACTTCCTCGAACAGAACGAGCTTGCGGTCTTGTACGGCGACCACGTGGACCTTTTCGATTCGGAAGGGAACAAGGTCGTCAGGGGCACGACCCATGTGGACTGGGATTTGAGCGCGGCGGAGAAGGGCGGATACGCCCACTTCATGCTCAAGGAAATCTACGAGCAGCCGAAAGCGATTGAGGACACCATCAGGGCGCATCTCGTTTTCGACCAGGCGGATTCAGGAAAGAAGCCTGTCGACCTCAGCTTCGACAACGAAATCGGTTCGGAAGAGTTCAACTCGATGATTGAAAAATCCCGGAGAATCGTCATAACGGCCTGCGGAACCGCCTACCATGCGGGCGTCGTCGGAAAGTACGCCTTCGAGAAATTCGCAAGGATTCCGACCGTGGTTGATGTGGCGAGCGAATTCCGCTACAGGAACCCGATTCTGAACGAGGACGACGTGTTCATCGTAGTCTCCCAGTCGGGAGAGACTGCGGATACGCTGGCTGCCATGCGCCTGGCAAAATCATACGGAGCCAAGGTCATTGCCATAACGAACTGCGTTGGTTCCACTGTCAGCCGCGAGGCCGATTTCGTCATTTACACGCTCGCCGGCCCTGAAATCGCCGTGGCCTCCACAAAAGCCTACACGACGCAGCTCGCCTGCCTCTACATGCTCGCCATGAAATTCGGCTTCCAGAAAGGCAGGCTCGGCAAGGACGAATACGGGAGACTCCTTTCGGAGCTCGTCCAGATTCCTTCGAAGGCGCAGAAGATACTCGACAACCAGGCCGGAATCCAGAAATTCGCCTCCAAGCAGTTCAACAAGTCCAAGATTTTCTACATCGGCCGCCAGTTCGACTCGGCAAGCTCCCTCGAAAGCGCGCTCAAGCTGAAGGAAGTGAGCTACATGCACTGCGAGGCGTTCTCGGCTGGCGAACTCAAGCACGGCCCAATCGCCCTCGTGGACAAGGACACTCTCGTCATCGCCATCGCGACGGAGCCTGAGCTTTATGAGAAGCTCGTCTCGAACATCGTGGAAGTGAAGACGCGCGGCGCCGTTACGATGTGCATCACGCAGGACGCTACGGGCGCGTTCGGCGGCAGCTGCGACGAGGTCGTCCAGATTCCAGAGACGGATTCCGCGCTGGAGAGCATGATTTCGATAATCCCGGCGCAGCTCTTCGCGTACTATTGTTCGGTTCTCCGAGGCAACGACCCCGACAAGCCGAGAAACCTCGCGAAATCCGTGACAGTGGAATGAGACAAAATATTTTTTTATATGGAGAAAAAAATGCGCATACTTTGTTTGGGCGACAGCATAATGCAGTACAACGACTGCCAGACATATCCACAGACAGGCTGGGTTCAGGAATTGACTAGATTCTTCAAGCAGGGGACGGAATTCCTCAACTTCGCTCGGAACGGAAGAAGCACCAAGTCCTTCATCGCCGAGGGGAGGTTCGAGAACGTCCTCAAAAATTCCATGCCGGGCGACTACGCCTTGATTCAGTTCGGGCACAACGACGAGAAAATCAACGACCCCAACCGCTACACAAGCCCTGCCGAGGACGGAGAATTCAGGCGAAACCTTGAGTATCTTGTCGTGAATCTCTGGGCGAAGAAATGCCGCCCAATCCTCCTCACGCCGGTCGTCAGGAGAAAGTTCATCGATTCCCCGGAAGGCCGCAAAATCGAGAACACGCACAAGGAATACCAGGAGGCAATCATCGAGACCGCCAAGAGAATCGGGTGCCCCTGCATCGACGTGACGAAACTCACGACGGAGTTCATAGAGGATGTCGGAGAGGAGAAATCCGCGCGTTTCTTCATGAACTTCGAGCCTGGCCTCTACACGAACTATCCCGACGGCAAGGACGACAACAGCCACCTGCGCCCTGACGGAGCCTACGAGGTTTCGAGAATCACGGCGATGGAGCTTGCGAAGCTTGGGGACTCTTTCGATGAATACAAGGAGCTTTCAGAGTCGATTGTCGGCGCCGTGGAGGAAAAATCCGGAAGCGACAGGGAAATCGACGACGAATTCATGGTCTTCAAGGGCAAAAACTGATTGGAAATTGGAGTTTGAAAATGGAAAGGGGAACTTACACTGAACAGGAAGCGATGCAGTACATCAGGGAGAACGATGTGCGCTTCATAAAGCTTTTCTTCACGGACGTATACGGAAGCATAAAGTCGATTTCGATACAGCCGAGCGAGCTTGACAGGGCATTCTCCCAGGGAATCTCGTTCGACGCGAGCGCGGTGAAGGGATTTTTGAGCGTGGCGAAGTCGGACCTCTTCCTCGTGCCCGACCCCGCGACTTTGTGCATCCTTCCGTGGAGGCCGCAGTCAGGTCGTGTCGTCCGCTTCTTCTGCAACATACGCTACGCCGACGGAAGCGCGTTCGAGGGCGACTGCAGGAAAATGCTCTCCGACCTCGTGGACAAATCGTGGAAGAAGGGCTATTCGTTCAACATCGGAACCGAGTGCGAGTTCTACCTCTTCAAATGCGACGACAAGGGGGAGCCGACGCACGAGCCGTTCGACAACGCCGGCTACTGCGACTTGGCTCCGCGCGACAAGGGCGAGAACGTGCGCCGCGAAATCTGCCTGACTCTGGAGCAGATGGGCGTCCACCCGGAGACTTCCCACCACGAGACGGGACCTGGGCAGAACGAGGTCGACTTCAGGTACTCGGACGTTCTGAACGCCGCGGACAATTTGCAGACATTCAAGACGGTCGTGAAGACGATTGCGGCGAGGAACGGGCTTTTCGCGTGCTTCCTTCCAAAGCCGCTCTCTGGAAAGCCGGGCAACGGACTCCACATCAACATCTCCCTCATGAAGAACGGAGAGAACCTTTTCGGCGACGAGATGGGCGACGAGGCCAAGTCCTTCCTGGCCGGAATCCTCCACAGGGCTGTCGAGATGGCTCCGTTCATGAACCCGATTCCGAACTCTTATTTCCGCCTGGGCGAATTCGAAGCCCCAAAGTATGTTAGCTGGAGCCGCCAGAACAGGAGCCAGCTCGTCAGAATCCCGGCCGCCCGCCACGACGGAACGAGAATCGAGTACCGCGCGTCGGACCCGGCGAGCAACCCCTACATGGCAATCTATGCCCTGCTCTCGGCCGGTCTTGAGGGAATCGAGGAGAAGCGCGAGCTCATGCCGTCTTCCGACATCGATTTGTACAAGGCTTCAAAAAAAGACGTGGAGAATTTCCAGACTCTTCCCACGAGCCTTGGAGAGGCGTTCGAGGCCGCCACGAAAGGGGATTTCGCCAAGAAGATTTTCCCGAAAGTCCTCATGGATTTTTTCGACGGCGTAAAGGATGACATGGACGACCCTGAATTCGGAGAAGTTTGATTAAACCTGTTCGGAAACTTCAGTTTCTGAACAGGTTACTCTGAAATGCGAGAATGGAATCGCACTATTTTTGCGATTCCATTCTCGTCGACCTGAGCGATAACGAAGTTATCGAACAGGTCTATTCTGCCATAAAAAATCAGAGGTAGCTTATGGACAGTGTTTTAATCGTTTCGAACACCAGTTCGACGATGCAGATAATATCGGGCCTTTTCATCTCCCAGCCGATTTCGAGAATCGCCACCGCGCAGAGCTGCACTGAAGCGCGGCGCACCCTCCTCGAATCCGAATTCGATTTGATAATCATAGACACGCCTTTGCCGGACGAGTTCGGCGACGACTTCGCGCTCCACGCGTCCGATTCTTCCAGAAGCGGCATAATAATCCTCGTGGACAGCACCAAAATCGAGGATTTCGGCTCGATTCTGGAGGACTCTGGCATTTTCGCGGTTCCCAAGCCCGTGTCGCCTGAATTCTTCAACCAGGCCGTGAAGCTTTTGGTGGCCAGCCGTCGCCAGATTCAGCGGCTTGAGTCCGAGAACATGAAACTGCAGGGCAAAATCGAGGAGCTTCGCATGGTGGACAGGGCCAAGTGCGTCCTGATTCAGACCCTCAAGATGACGGAGGCGCAGGCGCACCGCTACATCGAAAAGCAGAGCATGGACTTGCGCCTGACGAGAATCGCCGTGGCAGAGCAGGTCTTGAGGACATACGAGCGTTGACGAAAAAATAATTGAATTGAATCCAATTTAATTTCATAAAATCTATTGACCTTTTTGAACGTGGAGTGTATATTCTAATCATAAAGATTGAACACAATTAAATCGTAACAGATTAAGGAGCGAACCATGATTTACGACTACACATTCAAGGACAGAAAGGGAAACGAGGTTTCAATGCAGGACTACAAGGGAAAAGTCCTCTTGATAGTGAACACGGCGACTGGCTGCGGCTTCACTCCGCAGTACAAGGAGCTTCAGGAAATCTACTCCGAGCTTCACGAGAAGGGACTTGAGATTCTCGACTTCCCTTGCGACCAGTTCGGACACCAGGCTCCGGGGAGCGACGAGGAAATCCACTCGTTCTGCACTGGAAGATTCGGAATCGAGTTCCCGCAGTTCTCCAAAATCGAGGTCAACGGCGAGAACGCCCTTCCGCTCTTCAAGCACCTCACGGCGAACACGAAATTCGAAGGCTTCGAGGATGCCAATCCGCTCTCGAAAGTCCTCATGAAGATGCTCTCGATTGGAAAGAAGGATTTCGCGACTTCGAGCGACATCAAGTGGAACTTCACCAAGTTCCTCATCGACAGGGAAGGCAACATCGTCAGGAGATTCGAGCCGACTGCCAACATGGACAAGGTGAAAAACGCGATTTGTGATATTCTGTAACGCATGGAAAGTCAGAATTACGAACAGCTAAAACTGTCGAATCAACTTTGCTTCCCGCTCTATGTCTGCTCGAAAGAGATAGTGAGGCGGTACAAGCCGTTCCTGGACGAAGTTGATTTGACATACACACAGTACATAGCGATGATGGCGTTTTGGGAAAAAAGCGAGATGAACGTGAAGGACCTCGGAAAAAGGCTTTTCCTTGATTCGGGGACGCTCACTCCGGTTCTCAAGACGCTTGAGTCCAAAGGGTTCATCACAAGGGAAAGGTCGAAAGAGGACGAGAGGAACTTGATTGTGCGGGTTACCGACGAGGGCATGGCTCTCCGCGACAAGTGCGCTTCAATTCCTTCCAAAATGGGTTGCTGCGTGCACATGGAGCCTGAGGACGCCCATGCGCTCAAGTCCATCCTCGACAAGTTCCTGATGAACTTCCAGGAAAAATGATTTCACATTTGTTTTTGTAAGGAGTAGAAAATGGCAGAGACGAACGAACTTTACGATGTCGCGATTCTTGGAACAGGGCCTGCAGGCGTCTCTGCGGCGATAACACTCAAGATTCGCAACAAGAACATAATCCTGCTTGGAAGCCGGAATTTGACGGACAAGATGGGAAAGGCCCACGAAATCCAGAACTATCCGGGATTGCCGGCGGTGAAGGGCGACGAGCTTCAGGCTGCGTTCAAAAAGCATCTGGATTCTCTCGGCATCGAAATCACCGAGGACCAGGTGACAGCCTGCTACGCCTTGGGCGACAAGTTCAGCATGACGGCGAAGAGTGGCAAGACCTACTCGGCGAAGAGCGTCATAATCGCCACGGGAGTGAGCTTCGGAAAAGCCTACGACGGCGAGGAGCAGTTCCTCGGCCGCGGGGTCAGCTACTGCGCCACCTGCGACGCTCCGCTCTACAAGGGCAAGAAGGTCGCCGTGATAGCCCAGACCGAAAAGGAAGAGGAAGAGGCGAAATTCCTTTCGGAAGTGTGCGAGAAGGTTTTCTTCGTTCCGCTCTACAAAAAAGACGGATTCGAGTTTTCAGAAAACGGAAAAATTGAAATAATCAGGGATGTTCCAGTTTCGATTCAGGGGCGCATGAAGGCCGAAAAGCTCGTGATGAAGAACGGGGAAGTCGAGGCCGACGGATTCTTCATCCTTCGCGATTCGATTTCGCCAAAACAGCTCGTTCCAGGGCTTGAGCTTGACGGAAACCACATCGCGGTGAACAGAAAGATGGAAACGAACATAAAGGGCTGCTTCGCGTGCGGAGACATAACAGGTCTTCCATACCAGTATGTGAAGTCGGCCGGAGAAGGAAACGTGGCTGCGTTGAGCGCGGTGGCGTATTTGTCAAAATAGGAGGCAAAATATGGTAAAAGCAATTTCAGAGTCAGAGTTCGATGAAGCGGTGAAAGAGGGGCTTTCTGTCGTCGATTTTTCAGCCACATGGTGCGGCCCTTGCCAGATGCTCAAGCCTGTTCTTGAGGACGCTTCTGGCGAGTTCGACGGAAAGGTGAAGTTCTTCGCGGTCGACGTTGACGAGGCCGAGGACTTGAGCCGCAAACTCGGCGTGATGGCGGTTCCTTCAATCTTCGTGTTCAAGGACGGAGAGCAGGTCGCCATGACCACAGGCTTCCAGCCGAAAGACGCTTTGGTGTCTTGGGTCAACGGAGCGATTGCCTGAGGTTTCTCTCGTTGAACAAAACTCGCATTTGAGGTACTATTTTTTTTGAACGAAGGCGTTCATTCGACACTCGAATTGTGTCCGAATGGACGCCTTTTTTTATTTAAATTGATTTTTTTTTATCCGGGGGTTTTTATGTGTGGTTTTGTGGGCGCGTTCGATTTGAGCGCGGGCGGCCAGCCGATTGGCGATGCGTTGAAAGAGGAGCTTAGGAAGCAGATTTTGGAGCAGTCAAAGACGATTCGGCACAGGGGGCCGGACTGGTCGGGCGTTTACACTGGAGAGAACGCGATTTTGAGCCACGAGAGATTGGCGATTGTGGACCCGCTTTCAGGGAAGCAGCCGCTTGTCTCCGACGACGGAAAGATAATCCTGGCCGTGAACGGTGAAATCTACAACCACAAGGAAATCAGGGCGGAGTTCGAGGGAAAGTACAGTTTCAAGACGAAGAGCGACTGCGAGGTCATCATTCCGCTCTACAAGACTTACGGAACGGAATTCCTCGAAAAACTCTCCGGCATCTTCGCGTTCGCCCTCTACGATTCCGAGAAGGACGTGTATTTGATTGGACGAGACGAAATCGGCGTGATTCCGCTCTACCAGGGCTGGGACAAGCACGGCCGCTACTACGTCGCAAGCGAGTTGAAGGCTCTCGAAGGCTACTGCACTTCAATAGAAGAATTCCCGAACGGACACTATTTCTACTCGAAAGACTCGAAGCCCACCCGCTGGTACAAGCGCGACTGGGAAAGCTTCGCCAACGTGAAGGACAATCCGAAGGCGACTGACGACAAGGGGGAAATCATCAATCCTTCCGTCATAGAAAAAGTGAAGAACGGACTTGAGCAGGCTGTGAGGCAGCAGCTCATGTCGGACGTTCCATACGGCGTTCTTCTTTCGGGCGGACTGGACTCTTCGATAATCGCCGCGATAACGCAGAAATTCTCCAAGAAGAGAATCGAATCCGACGGAAAGCAGGCGGCGTGGTGGCCGCAGCTCCACTCGTTCGCGGTGGGACTCGAAGGCTCTCCCGACTTGCTCGCCGCCAAAAAAGCCGCCGACTACATCGGAACGATACACCACGAAGTCCACTTCACGATTCAGGAGGCGTTGGACGCGCTCCGTGACGTAATCTACCACATCGAGACCTACGACATCACGACCGTCCGCGCCTCCACGCCGATGTACCTGCTGGCGCGCGTCATAAAGTCGATGGGCATAAAGATGGTGCTTTCGGGCGAGGGCAGCGACGAGCTTTTCGGCGGCTACCTCTATTTCCACAAGGCTCCGAATCCTCAGGAATTCCACGAGGAACTTGTGAGGAAGATGTCCAAACTCCACCTCTACGACTGCCTCCGCGCGAACAAGTCACTCATGGCGTGGGGCGTTGAGGGGCGCGTTCCATTCCTGGACAAGGATTTCATCGACGTCGCCATGAGGCTCAATCCGTGCGACAAGATGAACATTCGCCTGCCGGACGGAAAACAGCGCATCGAAAAGTGGATTCTCAGAAAGGCGTTCGAGGACATGCTCCCGGAGAGCATTGTTTGGCGGCAGAAAGAGCAGTTCTCCGACGGCGTGGGCTACAACTGGATTGACACGCTCAAGAAGATGACCGAGGAGAAGGTCTCGGACGCGGAATTCGAGCGCAGGGAGAAGCGTTTCCCAATCAACACTCCGAAGACGAAAGAGGAATACTACTACCGCGAAATCTACAGCGAGCTTTTCCCGTCCGACAGCGCGGCGAAAGTCGTCCCGCACGAAGCCGGCGTCGCCTGCTCCACGGCAAAGGCCCTCGAATGGGACGAAGCCTGGAAAAACATGGACGAGCCGAGCGGCCGCGCCATCTCCGGCGTCCACGACAAAGCGTACTAGTACAACGAATAACAATTAGCCGTCATTCCGAATTCGTTTCGCAACGGCGGCTTTGAAAAAGGCTGCCGTTTTTCTTTTGAATTCAATTGTCTGTTTTGTCTTTTCCCGTTCCTTTAACATCTAAAAGGTTTTCTGTGATAATATAGAATCGAAAGGGAATTTTTTATGGAAAGGGAAAAAAGACCGGGCTCAATCATTTTTGCCGCGATGGTCATTTTTTTGATTTGCATCGTCATCAATTTTTGCACACTCATATATACAACGAACAAATACAACTCGAAGGAGCGTTTCACAAAGGCCGGAGAGGACGGCGAATGCACGGTGGAGCTTTATCCGCGCGGGGGTGTCGCCGATTCGTGGGACAAGATGGACGTTGAGGTCGCTGGAAAAATCATATCGTTCACGGGGACGACTTACGACTGCGACGTGAAGAATTTCAGCGATTCGAAAGTTTCCGACTGGACGATGCGCATCGATGTGGAAAAACCGTGCTACATCAACAACTCTTGGTGCGGAATGGTGGAAATCCATCAGCGGCTTCCCGGTTCCGACAACGAGCTTGTGCAGACCATCGACCTTCGCGACTACGACAAGGACGATTTGCACGTCAAGCACTTCTTCGTCTCTCAGGATTTGTACATTCCGCTTGAGATGGGCGACTACCTCATCTACCACCCCTCTGTCGTTTCCGGGGAATATCCGATTGCGAGCTTCAATGGAACTCCCGGAAAAATCGAGGTCGGCTTCATTTTCTACCATCTCCGGGGATTTGATTTGTCTTTCTCTGCTTCCATGACGTACAAGCTTTCAAAGAACTATTTGCAGGGAACTAGGCCGAAGATTCTGCTTTTTTGCCTGGCTGTCTGGGTTCTCCTCTTTGTTGTGCGGGTCACGTTCATCCTCACGACTTCGAACCTCAAGAGGGAAAACGCCTCCGTCATCCACGCCATATCGAAAATCTACTACAACCTCTACAAGACAGATTTGCAGAAGGACAGTTTCCAGGAAATCCGCGCATCCACTTCCGTCCACAAATTCTTCGAGCGGTTCACGAGCGCGAGCGCGGCATTGAAAAATCTCCCCGACGCGATGTACTGCCACGACGACATGATTTCCGTGAGGGAATTCTACAACATGGAGAACTGGAAGAAGATGCTCCGCGACACCGACAGCTGCAGTGCGGACTTCAAGGCGAAGAAGAATTCCGGAAAGGACAGCAGGTGGATTCGCACGAACCTCATTGTCTGCCGTAGGGACGAGAGGGGAGTTCCTACCGAGGTGATTTGTGGTCTGCAGGACGTTGACGAGGAAGTGCGCGAGAGGGAGCAGAACAAGATGATGATTGAGCGGTTCGCCTCCGACTTGAGCAACGAGGTCGCCGAACAGACGCTCCACATTCAGGAAATCCAGAGGCGCGTGGTTTCAAGGCTCGCCGACATGATTGGCTCCCGCGACGGAAACACGGGCGGACACGTGAAGAGGACGAGCGACATCATGAAGATTTTGGTGGACGAGATAATCAAGCGAAACTGGTCGAGCGACGCAAATCCGAAATTCAGCGCGATAACGGAGCGCGTCGGCGAGGACATCGTTCGCGCGGCTCCTATGCACGATTTGGGAAAGATTTTCATCGACAAGAACATCCTCTGCAAGCCCGGAAAATTGACCGACGACGAGTACAGGATAATGAAGACGCACTCCGAGCACAGCGGCGAAATCGTCAACTTGATTCTCCGCGACGTGGAGGAGGAGGCTTTCGTGGACATCGCCTTCAACATCGCCCGCTACCACCACGAACGCTGGGACGGTCTCGGCTACCCGGAGGGCGCGGCAGGCGGAAAGGTGGGCGAGGGCATCCCGCTTGAGGCCCGAATCATGGCGGTGGCGGATGTCTACGACGCTCTCGTGAGCAAAAGATGCTACAAGGAGCCGATGAGCTTCGACATGGCCTGCAAGATAATGCTCGAAGGAATGGGAAAGCAGTTCGACCCTGACATGGAAGAGATTTTCTTGGCTTGCAGGGATGAACTTGAGAACTACTACATCGACGCTTCCGAATGATTTTTTTCTGTCTTCTCTGAAACTTTCAAGAGTTCCTCGGTTAATAAAAGATTGATTTTTTCAAAAAATGAAATATCATTTTATATCAATGCAAAATCAATATTTTTTTAATTGCAAGGGAGCCTTATGAAAAGCATCAAACAAAAACTTATCTTTGCAAATGTCGGCATAATCCTTTTTTCTGTTTTTTTGATAGCGATTCCGGTGCTCGTCATGCAGTGCAAAAGCAAGACTGCTGATGTCGCTGAGGATGCTTCTGATAAAATCACTCAGGGACACTTGGAAATCAACTTGTTCATGAGGGAGCCGTTCGGAATCGTATACGACTCCAGAAATTACTTGAAGACTCACGAGGACGACCAGGAGCGCGTGGAGAACTTCTTCGCCGCTGTCTTGAACGGAAAGTCGAATTTCTCCGAGCTGTACTATGCGAGCGCGACACCTGTGAAGGACGGTGGATTCTTCTGGGCGAACGACAGATGGACACCTCCTAGCGACTACGACCAGACGACCCGCGCGTGGTTCAAGGCCGGACAGAGCGCGGGCAGGGGCGCGGTGGCTGTGTCTGATCCCTATCTCGACAGCGTGACGAATTCGATGGTCGCGGCCATTTCCACGAGCGTGGAAAAGAACGGAGTCTTCGCCGGTGTCGTCTCTTTGGACATGCAGCTCAAAGGCTTGAACGAACTTGTTTCTCCAATAAAACTTTCAACGTCTGGACAATCCTTCCTCCTCGACAAGCAGGGGCGCTACGTCACAAACCCGGATTCATCAAAGCTCATGAACGCCAACTTCTTCGAGGAATTTGGACTTTCAGACTATAAGAGCAAGGTTTCCGGCAATGAGATTCTCTTTTTGGAGGATGTCGGAAACGGAACGTACTTTGCCGCCAGAATCATCTCTCCTGAAACAGGTTGGATTTTCGTCACTGTCGGTCCTACAAAAGAGCTTTTCGCTGAAGTGCAAAGAAGCGTGATGCTCATCTTGACGCTTTCGGTGCTCGCTGTCTTGATTGGCGTGGCAATCGCGTTCGTCATCGCCCATACAATCGTCGAGCCGATAATCATCGTCAAGGACACCATCAACGGAATCGCGGAGGGAAACGCGGATTTGACAAAGCGCATCCCGCTCAAGGGACACGACGAGGTCGCGGCTCTGGTCGGCGGCTTCAACAGGTTTGCGGAAAAACTCCAGCACATCATCTCCGACGTGAAGGATTCCAAGGAGATGCTCTCCGCCGCCGGAAGCGCGCTTGATTCGAGCATGCACGAGACGGGAGCCTCGATAACGGAGATTATCGCGAACATCGAAAGCATGCACGGCCAGATAAGCAACCAGAGCGACAGCGTTTCCCAGACTGCGGGCGCGGTCAACGAAATCGCCTCGAACATCGACTCTCTTGAGAGGATGATTGAGAACCAGTCGCAGGGCGTTTCGCAGGCTTCGTCGGCGGTCGAGCAGATGATTGGAAACATCGCTTCCGTGAACCAGTCCGTCGACAAGATGGCCGATTCGTTCGATTCTCTTTCTTCCCAGGCGATGAACGGTGCGCAGAAGCAGAAGGACGTGAACGACAGGATTCAGGAAATCGAGGAGCAGTCGCAGATGCTTCAGGAAGCGAACTCCGCCATCGCGTCCATCGCGTCCCAGACGAACCTCCTGGCCATGAACGCGGCAATCGAGGCCGCCCATGCGGGAGACGCTGGAAAGGGGTTCGCGGTCGTCGCGGACGAAATCAGAAAGCTTTCAGAGACTTCCACTACGCAGTCCAAGACAATCGGCGACCAGCTTTCGAGCATAAAAGCTTCCATAAATTCTGTCGTGGCGGCTTCCGAGGAGTCGAGCGAGGCGTTCGGAATCGTCGCCGACAAAATCCGCGAGACTGACCAGCTCGTCCGCCAAATCAAGAGCGCGATGGAGGAGCAGCAGGAAGGTTCAAGGCAGATAACCGATTCCCTCCACACGATGAACGACAGCACAATCGAAGTTCGCACGGCTTCCGAGGAGATGTCGATTGGCAACAAGCAGATTTTGGACGAGGTGCGCCGATTGCAGGATGCGACACTCGTGATGAAGACCAGCATGGAAGAGATGTCTGTCGGCGCAAAGAACATAAACAACACCGGCGCGATGCTGACGGAAATTGCGGGGAAAATGAAAGGCTCCATAAGCCAAATCGGAGCGCAGATAGACCAGTTCCAGGTCTGATGACAAAAAAAATCCACATGGACTTAGGGGATTGCCACTGTTCGTGTGGATTTTTTTTGCATTTGCTGTTTTCGTTTAGTCAGCCAGGAAAAGGGCCGCCAGCGTCTCCGCGTCCAATGCGATGTTCTTTATCCAGCAGTATTCGTTCGGCTGGTGGCATACTTCGTCCAGTGTCGACCAGATTGCGGCGTTGAAGCCCATCGTCCTGAGCTCGGCTCCGACCGTTCCACCTCCGATGCCGATTGGTCTGGCCTCGATTCCGTGCGCCGTCTTTATTGCCGCGGAAAGTTTCTTCACAACTGGCGCGTCCACCGGTGTGGCGGGCGATTCCTCGTGCTGCAGCTCCTCAATCGAAACTTTCACGCCGTATTTCTTCTCGACTTCAAGGACGCGCTCGTCGATTGTCTTTCTGACTTCCGAAAGCGTGTAGCGTGGAAGAATTCTGCAGTCCATGTAGAACACGTCGTCGCCGGGGATTATGTTCACCGTCTCCACGTTCGCCTCTTTCTTTGTCGGCTGGAACGTCGAGTAGCTTGGAGTGAACATCTCGTCCCTCTCGTTGAAGACGTTCTCCAAATCGTTGAGCCTGAGCGCCAGGTCGGATGCCGCCAAGAACGCGTTCCTTCCCCTGTCGGGCATCGAGCCGTGGCTCTGGAGTCCCTTCGTGTGCAGCTTGAGCCAGAGGATGTTCTTCTCCGCCACCTCGATTGTCTCTCCCTTCGAGTCTCCGCCGTCAGGAATGAGGATGATGTCGTCCTTGCCGAAAAGTTCCTTGTGCTTCCTGAGCAAAAACTTTATTCCGTATTCCGAGCCGCATTCCTCGTCCGCCATGAAAAGGAGCTTCACCGTGTGCTTGGGCTTTATCTTGTTGTCGACGAGGGCCTTCGCCGCGAAAACGCCTGAGACAAGTCCTTGCTGGTTGTCCTCGACTCCGCGTCCGATGAGCTTTCCGTTCTTTTCGATTACGGTCCATGGGTCGCTGTCCCACATCTTGAGGTCGCCCGGAGGAACTACGTCCATGTGCGCCATTATCCAGATGCTGTAGTCCGATTTTTCGCCCTTGATTGTGGCTATCATGTTCGGCCTGATTCCCGACGAAACCCTGCCGTCCTTCGCGTCGTACCGTTCGAGCTTGTCCAGTCCGATTGAGCGGAGATATTCAGCGAGCCTCTCGCATTTCTCAAGCTCTCCGTCTCCGCCGCTTTCTGGTGCCATCGCGGGAATCGAGGTCAAAAGCTTCTCCAGCGCGACCATGTTCGGAATGTCCGAGTTGATTGTCTCCTTCAATTTTTCAAAATCTGTCATTGTCTACTCCAAATCAAAAATGTCCTGAGTGGTGCGAGCCGCCGCCGCCTGAGTTGTGGCTGTTGCTCTCCTGGTGGTGGATTACCTGCACCGTCTTGTGCGTGAACCTGTCGTATGTCGAGGAGAAGTTCACTCCCTTGTTCGACTCGTACCTGTCGGCCTCGGTCGCAAGCGCAATGTTGTTGAGCTTGCGTTTCTCCTTTGAGAAGAGCACGAGCGCGATGATGAGGCTGATGATGAGTATCGCCGCGATTATGATGGCGAAATAGGTCTTCTGCTCGTCTGTCATGTTCGCATAGTCGAAGCCGCTTCTGCTCGCGCTTCCGCCGCTTTCAAGGCTCGTTCTGTCCATCGTGTATTCGACCCTCGATATGAATTTGTCGAATCCCACGAACCATTCGTCGTTCTTGAAGCTCGAAATGAATGAATTCTCCACGCTTCTTCCCCTGCCCAGAAAGTACGTGTCCATCCTTGAACCGTGCGAGTAGAGGTCGAAGCTCCTGTCGCCCATCGAAAGAAGCAGCAGGTAGCCTTCCGCGTCCTCTCCGTAGCCCAAGTTCAGCTGCCGGTAGATTGCCTCCGCGGCAGATTCGATGTCGTATCCGTATTTTCCGAAGTCCTTCACCGTGATGATGTGGATTTCCGTTTCGTAGCTCTGGGAGACTACCGCCAGCCTGTTCTCTATCTGCATCGCCTCGTTCGCCGAAAGAAGACCCGCCTCGTCGATTAGATACTTCGCCGCGGCCGCATTCGCCGACGCGAGAAGAAAAATTGAGGCAATGAATAGAATGAATCGTTTTTTCATGATGCGTGCTCCACTATTTTCAGAATGAGGAAGTAGATGAGTCCGCCCACTGCCGATGAAATCAGGAAATTCTTGAGCGTATAAAGAAACGCGAGTTTTCCGCTCATCGGGAGTTTGCCAACGACCTTGCCCGTCTGTCCGTTCACCGCGAAAAGGTACTTCTCGTCGTGCCATTTCGTGTAGAGGAGGTAGACCGGGACGAGACCGTAGTTGACTTTTCCGCTCTTGAGCTTGATGTTCTTGTGGATGAGCGAAACCGTGTTGTATCCGTTCACCGAAGCCCTGAAATCAGAGAGGAGCGTCTGGGCGCATCTCGTGTTGGCTCTCGGAAAGCAGTTCTCCACTGTGTCGTCGTACTTGTCCGCGAGGTAGCCTGGAAGGTACGCCGTGGAGAATTCCTTGAGTTCCTTGTAGTTGAACGGTTCGAGGGAATCCATCATGTCGTTCGGCATCTTCTTCGACGCGTCAACTGGAACCATCTTGAAGTCGAGCGTTCCCTCCCGGTAGCAGCTGTAGTGGTAGGTCGTGATTGTCTCCGTATTCCCCCGCCTTGTGCTGCTCCGCTTTGTCGTCTTGAACGTGGCGTTTCCGATTGTGGTTCCGTTGAAGAACCAGAACGGGACGTAGATTCCCTTCGTCTCCTCCAGATGGTTCTCGTTGGAGAACGCCTTCGGGAGTAGCTTCTTTCCGTTGTAGAATTTCTTGAGGGCCTCTATCGCGTCCTTTTTCGTCAACTTGAACGGAATCACATAGTCCGGCTTGAGGTTGCCCGCGAACTGCTTTTCGATGACGGTCGGGTTGTCGCAGTATGGGCAGCTCGTGGCCGCCGTGGTTTCCTCGCAGATGAGCGAGGCTCCGCACGACGGGCACGAGTATTCCTTCATCTTGGAGCCGTCGCTGCCCCAGTCCGAACTCAAGCCGTCTGTGTCCCATTTCGTGTCGCCGGAGTCGAATCCCTCGTTGTTCACGCTGGAATCTTCGTTTTCTGCTTCGTTCTCGGATTTTTCAATCTGCTCGTCGCTTCCGCTGATTTCCGCGCTCTTCTCGTCGGGACTTCCGTATGCCTTCTCTATCTCCTCGATTGTGAATTTGGAGTCGCAGTATTCGCACACGACCATTCCGGTTTTCGGGTCGAACTTGACTCCTCCTCCACAAGCGAGGCATTTGTAGTTGTTGATGTTCTTCATTCTGCCTTCCGAAGTTTGAAAAGCCTGCCCGGAAACTGGGCGTCTTTTTGGAACTGCTGTTCCCGGGCGGGCTTGATTTTTATTTTACGATGTCCGAATCGTCGAACGGGTCTCCGCATTCCGGGCAGAATTTCGGAGGGTTCTTCGGGTCTTTCGGCTCCCAGCCGCACTTGTCGCACTTGTAGAGGGGCGCGCCCGCCGGCTTCGGCTTTCCGCATTCCTGGCAGAATTTTCCCTTGTTCACGGCTCCGCACGAGCAGGTCCAGCCGATGTTGTCGGCAGGCTTCGGTTTTCCGCAGTTCTCGCAGAATTTTCCAGTGTTGCTCGTTCCGCATTCGCACTTCCACGCCGAAGCCGATGGAGCCTGCGTTGGAGCCGCCTGCTGCTGCATCTGCGGAGCCTGCGCCTGCTGCTGCTGTCCCATCGCGAAGAGGTTCTGCGCGTTGAAACCGCCGGCGTTTCCCGCCATGTTCATGCCGACGAAGCCGTGCATCGCTCCGTTCGCGTTGCCGGCAGCCGTCTCCATCGCCGCTGCCTGCGCCCCCACGAGACGGGCCGCGGCCATTGTCGGGTCGGTGTAGGCCGCCATCTCCTGCATCTGCTTGATTTTCTTCGCGTCCTCTTCGTCCGCCGTGACCGACGATACTCCGAACGAGACGACCTCGATTCCCCTCAAGTCCTTCCACTTGGCCGAAAGCTGCTGGTTCAGGTAGACCGAGATTTCTTCCGTGTGGCCGGGGAGGGCTGAGTAGCGGATTCCCTTTTCGGAAAGGAGCGCGAACGTCGGCTGGAGCGCCGTCAAAAGCTCCGTCTTCAGCTGGCTCGCGATTTGGTCCCTGGTGAATTCGTCCGTCACGTTCGCGCAGACGTTCGTGTAGAAGAGAATCGGGTTCGTTATCTTGAAGCTGTACTCTCCGAAGCACTTTATGGCGATGTCCATGTCGATTCTGGCTCGCGCGTCCACGACCCTGAACGGAACCGGGGATGCCGTTCCGTATTTGTTTCCGATGATTTCCTTCATGTTCACGAAGTAGACCCTCTGGTCCTTCGCCGGCTCTCCTCCGAACGTGAACCTCTCCCACATGTCCTTTATCGTGCTCTTGAGCCCTTCGACGAATCCGCCCGAGAAAAGGGAAGGGGAGGTTCCCGTCTTGTACTCGTACGCTCCCGGCTCGGATATGATGTTGAAGATTTTTCCCTGGTCCACTGTGATTGCGCACTGTCCGTCCGCCACAATCAGCTTTGAGCCGTCCGTGATGATGTTGTCGGTTCCAGAAGTGTTGGAGCTCCTGCCCCCCGCCTTGTGCTCCGCCTTCTTGACGAGCACGTCCGCGCTGAGCGAGTCGCAGCAGAAATAATCCTTCCACGAATCGGCCAATGTTCCACCGGCAGCGCCTGCCGCAGCTTTCAAAAATCCCATAGTTTTTCCTCCGTTTTTTTGTGTCAATTTTGAATTTTAAGGCTAGAAGTGTGAATTCTCAATCTTAAATTCAAGTTCATTTAAAATTTGAATTTTTCATTTCTTCCCTTGTCTTCCTCAGGTGCTCCGAAAGTTGTTCCCTGAAGTTCAGGCTTTCGGATTTGAACGTTAGCAGGAAGTGCTTCTTTTCTTCCAGTTCCTCGTTCTTCTTCCGTATCGATTCCTTGAAATTCTCGATTCTGACGACGATTTCGTTCTCCGAGGCGAATTTTCGGATTTTGACGAGAATCTGCATTGAGTAGCAGAGGTCGATGATGAAGACTCCGTAGAACATTCCCACGAAGAAGGAGAACGAGAGGTTCTCGGAAAGCCAGTAGAGCCAGTCCAGGACTTCCGGGTGGATGAGGAAGTAGTACACCGCGCTCAAAATCCACCAGAAGAAGGTGTATTTCGGGCAGATTATCCCCTGAATGTTTCCCCAGCAGCTTGAATAGTCCCAGAGCTTGACCTTCATTCCCTTTATGAAGATGAGTCCTGCGATGTACTCGATTGCCGTTATGACAAGCGACATGACGGCGAAGAGAATAGCCTTCTGTAAATGGACGTCGAGCGTTGGGAAAATTCTTTCGACCGGGATGAACGACATGAGGCAGAGGATTGTGAGCGAGAATCCGTAGAGCGGCAGGTACGGGCCGATTAGGAAGCCGGGGTTTATCCATTTGCGCTCGGGATTGTTCGACGAGAAGAACCTTCTCCAGACGAGTTCGATTCCCCAGCCAATCAACGAGCCTGCGAAGAACAGAAAGGCGAGGACGAGTGGAAGTCTCACGAAAGCGCCTCCAGTTTCTCTTCGGCTTCCATCCATTGAAGGTTCAGTTCCTCAAGCTTCTCTGAAAGCTCGTTTATTTCCTTTTGAACGGCCTTCGCCTTCTCTCCGTTGGAGTAGACGTCCGGGTCCGCCATCTTGTTCTCCGCTTCCGCCTTCGCCTTCTCGGTCTTTTCGATTTCAGCCTCGATTGCGGCGACTGCCTTCTCCGCCTTGCGCCTTTCGGCCTCCGCCTTCTTCTGTTCTTCCCAGCTCAGTTTGGATGCGGAAACTGCTTTCTCCGCAGTTGCGGAACTCTCTTTCTGTGCTTTGTTCGCCGATTTCGATGCGGCAGTTCCCGCGTTGAATTCGCCAACGACTCCGTTCTTCTCGTCCTCAAGACGCTGCATGTAGTATCTGTAGTCGCCCGGGAAAATCCTGAACGCGCCCGGTGTGAGTTCGAGGACTCGCGTCGAAAGGTCTTCGATGAAGCCTCGGTCGTGCGAGACGAAGATGACCGTTCCTCCGAAATCCTTGAGGGCTTGGAGAAGCACGTCCTTCGAGTGCATGTCCAAGTGGTTCGTAGGTTCGTCGAGAATGAGGAGGTTGACCGGCCGCAAAAGGAGCTTCAGCAGCGCGACCCTCGATTTCTCTCCTCCTGATAGCATGTCGATTTTCTTGAAAACGTCGTCGCCCCTGAACAAGAAGGCTCCGAGCATGTCGCGCACTTTCGGAATCAGTTCGAGTGGGGCTTCCGCTTCGATGGCTTCGAGAACCGTCTGGCTCCCTTTGAGCGATTCCGCGTTGTCCTGCGAGAAGTAGCCGATTGAGACTCCCGCGCCGAGCTTCACGCTTCCTTCAAAATTCGAGTCGACCCCGGCTATTATGCGAAGAAGCGTCGACTTTCCGGCTCCGTTGTGTCCCGCGACGACGAGCCTGTCGCCGTTTTCGAGAACGAGTCCGAGGTTGTCGATGACTTTCCTCTGCCCGTCGTAGGACTTCGTGATTCCTTCGAGGGTGACGACGAGCCTGCCCGAATGTGGAGCCGCCGGAAACTTGAAGTGGATTTTCTTCATCGTCTCTGGAATGACGATTTCGTTCTCCAGTATTTTGTCGAGCTGCTTCTGCCTTTCCTGCGCCTGAGCCGCCTTCGTCGCCTTCACCCCGAACCTGTCGATGAATTCCTGCAGGTGCTGGATTTCCGCTTGCTGCTTCTCGTATTCCCTCATCAAGGTCTCAAGTTCCACCTCGCGCACCTTCTCGTAGTGGCTGAAGTTGCCCGAATATTTTTTGAGGTCGCCGTTGAAAAGCTCGTAGACTTCGTTGATTGTGTGGTCGAGGAAGTAGCGGTCGTGGCTTACTAGCAAGAATCCGCCCTTGAAATTTCCGAGGAATGTCTCAAGCCATTCGCGCGCGTCGATGTCGAGGTAGTTCGTCGGCTCGTCCAGAAGGAGGATGTCCGGGTTCACCATCAGGCTCTTGGCGAGCGCGATTCTCATCTGCCAGCCGCCGGAGAATTCCTCGCAGTTCCTGTCCAAATCCTCCTGCTTGAATCCAAGTCCGATGAGCACCTGCTCGGCGAGCACGTTCCTCCTGTTCCATCCCGAATCCTCAAGCTCGTTGATTATCTTGTCGTGCCGTTCGAGCAGTTCCGCTTGGTCGTCCGTGTTCTCCTTCAATTTGTCTCCGATTTCGTCGAGTTCCTTCTGCAGGTCGTATCCGAACTGGAAAGCCTTGTCCGCTTCCTCGCGAATCGTGCAGCCGTGGTGCGTGAGGCCGCTCTGCGGAAGGTAGGCCACGCGCGCTCCTTTTTCCGCGATTCTCTTTCCGTCGTCTGGCTGCACGAGACCCGCCATGACCTTGATGAGCGTGGATTTTCCGGCTCCGTTCGCGCCTGTCAGGGCCGCTTTCGTGCCCGCCTGTAGGTTGACCGAGACGTTCTTGAGTATGTCCCTGTCGCCGAACGCGAGCGAGACCTGGGAAAATTGTACGAATGCCATTTTTTATTTCTCCAAGAAGATTACAGTTGCCGATGATGATTTTGCCTTCAAGATGTTGTCCTCGATTTTTCCACGGACGGCGTCCTCAAGCCTGAGTCCGCTGTCGGTGAGCTTGTAGAGGAAATTCACCTCGTAGTCTCCGCCGAAGTCGAACGTGAGAAGCCCGTCGTAACTTGACTTCATCGAGTCTGGAATCAGGTATTTGATTGCGACCGTTCCGCTTGTCCTTGCCGAGCTTGGAATGACTTCCGGCTGCAGGAGCGAGAAGTCATTCCAGTTGAAGTTGTACTCGTCGCCGCTTCCCGAAGAGAAGACGAGCGTTCCGTAGTTCTCGCTTGAGAACCGTGGGCCGAGAGAGGCGATTTTTTCCATTGCGCCAATCCTTCTGCTCCGCTCCTTCTCGATTATTCCGTCCACGTCCTCGCCGAAACTGTCGAACACGACGTTCTTCGGCTTTCCCGCCTCGACGTACTGGAGGACGATTTCCTCGTCGCTCTTCACCGTCACGTTCACGTTCGCGCCCTCGAAGAGAATCTGCTTGCCGGAAATCTTCTTTATTTCGCTGTAGTCCCAGCTTCTTTCGTCCTCGCTGTTCGCGAATGAGATTTTCTTCTCCGCTTCGTCCAGGAAGAAGCCGAAGCTGCTCTTCATCTTGTTCAAGTCGTAGATTTTTTTCTTCAATAAATATCTGTACTCGTTCGGATACCATTTGTGGCTTCTTATCGTCTGCAGGTTCGTATCGTCGGCCTGCACTTCGTCGTTCTTCTTCGCGACTTGAACTTCCCGTTTTCCGCCGTTCTCCGACTCGTAGATGTCGAGATTGTACGAGAAGCACCAGCCCTGCGTTCCCTCCGATGTCAGCACCCGGTACCATTCGCCCTCCATCGCGTTCACTTTCGCGCCTTCACCTTTGAAGAGGACCCTGATGATTTCTCCTTTCCTGAGCCTGTAGACCTGTTTCGCGGTGTTCACGGCCTCCGCCCTTATCGGAAGTCCGTCGAGTTTCACCGAGGCGAACGAGTTCGCGTATTCTGAAAGCACAGCCGAAGTCTTTTTCGCCTTGGACTTGGATTCCGGCTCGGAGAGCTGCCACAGGGGAATCTCCTCTTTTCCGTTCGTCTTTGGATTCTCGATTATGTAGGTGTGGGTGATGTTCGATTTTACGAGTACCTTCACGACTTCGCCGTTGTTGAGTTGGTTCTTCTCGTCGCCCCAAAGCACGACCGAATATCCGACTGTTTTTTTGCACGAGGCGAATGACAGACATGCCAGAAAGGCAAGCGCGATTTGTTTAAAATTTCTGATTCTCATGCGGAGATTATATACAAAAGTGGTTGTAAAAAAAATCCGCAAGCGACGAATCTGCGTGTTCGGCTGTTCCGTCGCTTGCGGATGCTCTGTCCGTGGAAAAAAAACTTTCTATCTGATTTTGAATATGACTCCGAGAATCGCCAGCGTGACGAGAATCTGAATCATCATGAATTTGAGCAGAACCTGCGTCGGACTCCAGTCGTGGTTCTTCCTCATGTGGTCGTGCAGCGGAAAGCGCACGTTCGGGAAGAACGATATGTGGAGGAAGCGTTTGAGCGCGACCTTCACAAGTCCCATTCCGCCGTTGATGAAAATGACCGAGGATGTCGCGAGAATGAGGAACGGGTTCCCCGAAACCATGACCCCGATTCCGATGAAGAACCCAAGCGCGCGGCTTCCCGCGTCTCCCATGAGGACGTGGCTCGGGTATGCGTTGTGCCAAAGGTAGCCCATCAGGACTCCTGAAAGGCAGAACGTCATCACCGCCCATGCAGCTCCGTCGGAAATGTGCGGGACGAGAAGATAGGCCGCTATGTCCTTGTGTCCGAGTATGAAGTAGAAGACCGAGCCGAGCGTTATGAGGGCGACAAGGACGAGCGTGGAACTCAGTCCGTCGACTCCGTCTGTGCAGTTCGTCGTGTTCACGCTTGTCCAGAGCACGATTGTCGAGATTATGATGAAGAGCCATGGAGCTACCGCGATTTTGTCGGCTATGAACGGAAGCCAGAAGTAGATTTTTCCGTCGCCGGAGCTTCCCTTCAAGTAAATCGCCACGACGACCGATGCCGCCACGCTCAAAAGGAGGTCCAGCACCGCTTTCCTGTATTCTCCCCACGACGTTTTGCTCGCGTCGTCCAAAAATCCCGTCATCATCATCAGCCAGATGAGTATGAGTATCGCGCTTTTTTCCCAATCCAGCGGAACGAATATGAAGCTCAGGAGCACGAACGCTGTCACCCAGACGACACCGGAGCCTGTCGGTTTTCCTTTCGCCGCTTCCGCCGAAATCGTGAACTCGCGCCCCCTGTCGTGCGGAAGCTTGTCGTAGAACGACGGAAGCCCGTACCGTATGAGAAGGAACCCTGTGTAGAGGGAGAGGACTATGAGAACCGTGTACGACTGCAAAAGCCGGGCGGGTCCGAAATACTGAGTTAAAAATCCACCGAGATAGTAAAGCATAATAAATTCATTATCGGATTGTGGGGAAACGAATTAACAAAAAAAACGGCACTGAAAAGTTCCAGTGCCGTTTGCCGACAAAGCTGTCCTGTGTTCGATGGCTTCCGGGGGACTATTTCATGACAACGTTCGGGATTTCGTACTTGTAGTCCTTGAAGTACAGGTACTTGAGCGGATGTATGTCTAGCGCGTTCGTGTACCAGCCCCCAACGGCGTTCGTGTTCACTGCGTTGAGCGAAATCGAATGGCGTATCGGGAGCACTACACCGTCGTCCAGAAGCGTCCGCTCCGCTTCCGAGAGCAGTTTGTTGCGGGCGTCCGCGTCCGTCGTCTCCGCGGCTTCGGCCAGAAGCCTGTTGTATTCGTCGTTCTTCCATTTCGTCTGGTTCAGCGTCGAGCCGTCCTTGAAAAGCTCCAGGAACGCCAGTGGGTCGGCGAAGTCTCCAATCCACGAATAGATGAACAAATCCGCCGTCGATGAAGGAATCGACTCTACATACCTGTAGTCGTTCGTTATCTCCGCTTCGACTTCCACTCCGAGCGGCTTCCACGCCTCCTTGAGCAAATCGAAGAATTCTTTCTGCCTGTCCGATGTCGCCGTCATCTCGAACTTTATTTTGAGTATCTCGTCTTCCTTCATGCCCGCCTTTATCTTCGCTTCCTTCATCATGTCCACTGCGTCTTCCGTTTCCGTGTCGGAAAGTCCGTCTACTTTCGGGTAGCCTGAGAGCGGATAGACGAGCGTTGTCGCCTTTACGAACGTGTTCTTGCGCAACGCCGCCCACGGAGCCGCCGTGACAAGCGCGTTCCTGAAGTCGGCTTTGTCCCAAGGAGAATTCTGGCACTTGAAGAAAACGTATTCCGTTCCGAAAATCGCGGAAAGGTGCACCGCGTTCGGGTTGAGTATCTTCTTCGCGTTGAACACGGACGCTATCCAGTCGATTTTTCCCGTGTTGTAGTTCCATGAGTTGTCTGTTATCTCGTCGGATGTCGTTATGCGTATCGAAGGAAGCTTCACGTTGTCCGCGTCCCAGTAGTTCTGGTTCTTTTCGAGGAGTATGGAGTTGTCCGCACGTTCCTTGAGCACGAACGCGCCGGAGAAAACATTGTCGGAACCTGTCTTCACGGAGAAGGCGTGGTGGCAGAGAATCTTGTTCAAATGCGAGGCGGGGTAGAGCAGCTGCAGGACGAGCGTCGTGTCGTTCCTCGCGATTATCCCCACTTCGTCCTCGGAGACTTTTCCGTTTCGGAATTCCTTCACGCCCTTCACGCAGTCGAGGAACGAAGCGTATGGCGCGTTCGGTGTCGAAAGCAGCATGAGCCACGCGCTCCTGACGGCGAACGCGTTTATCGGGCTTCCGTCGCTGAATTTCGCGTCCTTCCTGATTTCGTATGTGTGCCGCTTCCTGTCCCTGGAAATCTTGCAGTTTGTGGCGAGGGCGTTCTTCGGTTCGAGCGTGCGGGGGTCGTAGGAGTACAGCCCCTCGTACAACCCATCCAAAATCTGCGCTTCTATAGAGTACGATGCCGTGTGTGGGTTCAAGTTGAAATTCGAGGACGAGACTGTTATGTTCAATTCCCTCTGAATGTCATTTTTTATGGAAGAATCCTTATTGGTCTCTTCCGTTTTCGTCTGTTCAGTGTCGTCTTTGAGAGCGTCGGTGTCCTCTTCCGCGAAAACACCGGCGAACGCCATTGTCAAAAACGTGGTCAACAATACCTTTTTGAATTTGTTTTTCAGCATACATCGATTTTATATGCAAAAGCGGAAAACGGAAAGAACATGAGGCTTGTTCGTCAGATGCTTATTCCGAGCCTCTTCATCTGCTCCCGCTCTTCCACGTAGCTCGCATAGTCGGAGCGTCGCTGGTTCGTCTTCACCACGATGTTCTTCATGTTGGTGATGTCGATTTTGAGTCCCTTTATGCGCGAGCGGTCCTGCGCCTTCGTCGCCGCCTTGAAGAAGTCGTCGAGTGAGTTCAGGAGTACGAGGAGCCTGTTGCAGTCCGTTATCTGGGCGGAGAGGAAATCGAAAAGCTTGTTCTCGTCCATCGACGTTATCTTCGCGTAGCCCTGCGATTTCTTCTGCGTGAATATCGTGTACCGCTTGGCTTTCGTCGCGATGTCGGCTATGAACTGGTTGTAGTTGATTTTCTCATGCTTCTTCGCGCCTGTTCCGTGCTCGACTATGATGATTGGATAGTAGAGCGGAGGTTCTTCCAGATTGAACGCCTTCCTGAGCGCCCTCTTGAACTTGTCGAAGAACGTCATGTTCGAGCTTTCGTGTATGTCGTGGTTGGCCTTCACTTTTTCGAGTATGGCCTGAAGCACGGATGGAAGACCTCCCAGCGTGAGAATCGCATCTATGAGCATCGCCTTCGTGTCGACTTTCTCCTCCTGCTTCGCCTTCTGCTTCTTCGAGTTTATGGTCATCTTCGAGAGTGCCTTGTTCTGGGCTTCTTCCTTTTTTTCGCCCTGGTCTTCCTGGATTATCTCGTCTATCAACTCGGAGATGAACGTCGCCTTGCCCATTCCCGCCGCGAAATTCTTCTTTATCTGCGCCAGCTCTTCCGTCGGCGAACTGAACGCTTTCTCCGCGCTGAATCCAGACTGGGTGAATACGTTCCTTCTTATCTGCCCCTTGTAGAATTCCTTCCTGAATTCCGTGTAGTCCTTCAGGATGGCCGTGATGTCGTTCATGGCCTTCGTCGCTTTCGAGAGGCTGTCGCCTATCATGCTCGAAGTGAGGGTGTCGCTGCTCTGCCTTCCCTCCGCGACGATGTTCGCGAGAACCCTTGTGTTCGTCTTGCTGTTGTTTATGGTGAAATTCGCCCAGTGGAACGAATTGTTCAGTTCCATGAGCTTCTTGATGTTCGTGAGGTTCAGGTGAGCCGTCGAGAATTTGTAGTAGTTGCTCAAAAAGTCCAACATACTTTCGTAGTCCGAGAAACGCTGCCCCATGACGACGGAGCGTTCTGTTTCGACAAACTGCTTGCTTTCGGGGGCCTTTATGTCGTTGATTTTTTTGTCGAGCTTGTATGGATCCGGTGTTATGAGGGATTTCTTCACGAGAAAATCAAACAATGTCTTCACGCATGCGTGGAGAAGGCGGTAGCCTTCCAAAAGTCGCGGCAGTTCTTCGGTGTCGTACCATTTAGCCTTTTCGTCCAAAAGAGGAATGATTTTGGTTGTGAAATTTCCTGTGTTTTCCATATCAAGAATTATCGGAAAAATACAAGTGAAAAGTGAGTGGGAAAAATACGAAAGTAGGACTGTTTTTTTGTTCTCCGAATTTATTGGGTCAAAAGTCGAGTTTTTACAGTGGAATGGCCGAAACGAGCGGAAGCGGGGTTCCATAGCCGAATGCACTAAACATCGCACGCGATGTTAACGCCACTGCGAAGCGGTACTGCCGCATTCGGCTGTGGGTTCCCGCTGGGAGCGCGTTTCGGCAACTACGGTATGCATAAACTCGACATTCGGCCTATTGAGAATTGAGAGTTTTCCAACAAAGTCATAGAATGGCAGAATCTTATTTTATTTGGAGAACAAAAATGGCTGAAAACGAACAGCTTCAGACGATTCGCCACAGTTGCGCCCACGTCATGGCAGAAGCTATCATGCACCTTTTTCCTGGAACGAAATTCGCAATCGGTCCAGCAATCGACAATGGATTTTACTACGACTTTGACTTCACCCAGACCACGACCGGCACAAAGCCTACCGAGACCGATTTTCCAGCTATCGAGAAGGAGATGAGAAAAATCTTGGCTGGAAATTTCGAATTCAAGAGGACGGAAGTCTCGAAGGACGAGGCGTTGAAGATTTTCGCCGACCAGCCTTACAAGGTGGAACTGATAAACGATTTGCCAGCCGACGCCGTAATCACGACTTACCAGCAGGACGACTTCATCGATTTGTGCCGTGGCCCGCACGTCGCGACCACGAAGGAAATCAACCAGCAGGCGTTCAAAATCGCCAAGATGGCCGGAGCCTACTGGAGGGGAGACGTGAAACGCCCCCAGCTCGTCAGAATCTACACCTACTGCTTCGCCAAGCCGAACGATTTGAAGGACTACCTCAAGATGCTTGAGGAGGCCGAGAAGCGCGACCACAGGAAGCTTGGCGTGCAGATGGACTTGTTCCACATCGACCCGGAAGACCCGGGCCAGATTTTCTGGCACCCGAACGGATGGGCGATGTACACGACAATCCAGGACTACATGAGGAAGATGGTCGTGGCCGACGGCTACAAAGAGGTAAACACGCCCGCAATCATGCCGAAGTCGCTTTGGGAGCGTTCAGGCCACTGGGGGCACTACCAGAAGAACATGTTCATCACGGAGTCCGAGAACAGGACTTTCGCGATAAAGCCGATGAACTGCCCTGGCGCGCTTGAGATTTTCAAGTCGAAGTCCCGCTCATACAAGGAACTTCCATTGCGTCTCGCCGAATTCGGCCACGACGTGAGGAACGAGCCTAGCGGAACCCTCCACGGAATAATGCGCGTCCGCGGTTTCGTGCAGGACGACGCTCACATCATCTGCACGGAGGAGCAGGTGGCTTCCGAGGTCGCGAAATTCTGCAAACTGTTGAAGAGGGTCTACCACGATTTCGGCTTCGACGACTTGACTGTGAAATTCTCCACGATGCCTGAGGACCACGTTGGAGACTTGGCGACATGGGAGCGCGCGGAGAAGGCTTTGGCGGACGCCTGCCACGAAGCCGGCCTTGAGTACGAGATTCAGCCGGGCGAGGGCGCGTTCTACGGCCCGAAGCTTGAGTTCAAGCTCTTCGACTGTCTCGGACGCGAATGGCAGTGCGGCACGATTCAGGCGGACTTCCAGCTTCCTTCCGCTGAGAGGCTCGACGCGACATACATCGGAGCGGACAACCAGAAGCACCATCCTGTAATGCTTCACCGCGCCGTCCTCGGTTCCCTCGAACGCTTCCTCGGAATCTTGATAGAGAACTTCGCGGGCGCGATGCCGCCGTGGCTCCACTTCGAGCAGGTCGCCGTCGTCCCTGTCGGAGCCGACTTCAACGACTACGCCGAGCAGGTCGCGACTGATTTGCGCGTCGCCGGTTTCAGGGCGGAAGCCTACACGAACGGCGACAACATGAAGAGCAACATCAAGTACATCACGAGTGAGCACAAGACTCCTTACATCCTCGTCGTCGGCGCGAAGGAGAAGGAGTCCGGCTCTGTGAACGTGCGTTTCCGCGCCGATTCCGGCCTGCCGCAGAAGACCATGACCTTCGACGAGTTCAAGGCCTATCTTTCTGACAACGTGGGCAACCACAAGATTTCGCTCTAGGCTTTTAGCGGCGACTCTTTGTTCAGTTGGGTCGGATGTCGAGTTTTTGCGATGCGATTGCCGGAACCCCGCTTGGGGCTTTTTTCGGAAACTGCAATGTGCATGGACTCGGCATTCGGCCTATTCTGTTTTTTCCGCTTCCGTTTCTGTTTTGTTTTCCGCGCCCGGCGTGTAGTCGAACTGGTCGATGAGCGTCTGCATCTGGTTTTTATTGAAGAGAATCTTCATCTTTTTTGTCTTCGCGTCCCTGTCCTTGTCCACCGGATTCCTGATTTTCGTCTTCGATTCCTCCACTGTCAGAAGAAAGTACGGCGACTTTTTCACGAAGACGTATCCGAGCCTGACTTCCGGCTCCGCATCCTGGTCCTTGAAGAACGTGTCGTAGAGGTAGTGGCATTTCGTCTTTCCGTAAATCTTCGATGTCTTGGATTTCTTGTTTAAGAGTTCCTTGTTCTCGAACTGCGTCTTGTATGTCTCGAACGCCGCCTTTATGTCATCCTGCGACTTCTTGTCGAACGAGAGGATGAGGGCTTTCGTGCTCGTGGCGGTGAATCCGATTTCCTTCATTGTCGGATAATAGAAGATTGCGGTGTCGTCCTGCGACACGTCGGTCTCGAACGCGTTGTACCTGAAGACCGACGACGATTTCAGCTCTACGGGCGCGCTCTTTCGCTTCCTCTCCTCTTCACGCTGCTGCCGCTTGGATGGGGAAATCTCGGCGGGCGCAATCTCCTCAAGTTCATAGACGTCGGCCGCTTCCTTGCTTTCTGTTGCGAAAGAAGAAGCCGCGAGCGCGGCAAATGTGAAAAGCGCGATGATTTTTTTCATTTTTGGAATCTCCTGGAGTTGTGTTTTTTTTCTGACGGGTCTAATTTTGGTGATAGAGGGCGGTTTTGCCAAGTGCGGAAAATCGTTGGTGTGAATTTGTCATTGGTGGGCCGCCAAGTGCGATTATCTTTTCCTTGAAAATATGTCGAAAATAATAAGAAGATATTGAGAAAATCTCCAAAATCTCTAAAATCTGTGTAAAGAAAGTTTTTTTTTGAAAAAATAGTTGTAAAAAGTAAGATGAAGTCGGGGTCTAAAATGAATCGAAAAATTTTGTTATTCGCATTGCTTTTTTTGTTTTTCGCATCTTCCAGCGTGTTCGCCAAAAGGGACATAACGAAGCGGGATGTCGAGAAGATGGACAGCTGGCAGGAGGAATTCGATCTCGCGTCGAAGAAATCAGGAAAGTACAACATAATCGTCACCGCGAAGGACAAGGGCGGAAATGTCGCCTACGGAGGACCGTACAACATCTACATAGACCCTGAGTCCGATCGCCCTGTGACGGGAATAACGAATCCTCAGCCGAACATGCGCGTCCCTGGAAACTTGAACATTGTCGGAACGTGTATCGACGACGACAACGACGGAAAGCCGAAGCGCGTGTGGCTCATCTTCGACGGCGACGAGGAGCACAAGGTCATGGCGAACGGAACCCAGTTCTGGTCGTACTATCTGGACACGACAGAGCTCGCCGAGGGCCCCCACACGATAGAGGCGTACGGAGAGGACTATCAGGTCGACGAAGGCAAGAAAGAGGCCATCGGAAAACGGGTGAAGGTCGTCTGGAACTTGGACAGACGGCAGCCTGTCACCAGCGTGACGAACCACGGAATCGGAGAACTCGTTTCCGGGAAGGTCGATTTGAAAGGAACCGTGCACGACGGAAACGGAATCGACTCCCTCGCATACTCTGTGGACGGCGGCGACGAATTCGAATCTGTGAAGCTCAAGTATGACAAAAAAGAGGCGATTTGGAAGTTCGAGCTTCCTGTCGACACCCGCAAATTCCCCGACGGCCCTGCCGTGATTTGGTTCAAGGCCGTGGACAAGATGGGGTCTTCATCTGTCTATTCTTATCTCTATTTCATCGACAACACAAAGCCTGACGTGAAAATCGTCTCCCCCGCAGAGGGCGAGGTGAGCAACGGAATATTCGGCGTGGCCGGATACGCCAAGGACAAAATCGGACTTTCGAAGCTCTCCTGGAAAGTCGGGGACAGCACGGGCGACTTCGAGTTGATTCCAGGAAACCCATATTTCTACAAGGAACTCGACACGAGGAACATGTCTGGAAAATCCGTTTCCATCGAAATCACCGCGCTGGACACTCTCGGAAACTCGGTGACAATCAGGAAGGAGATTCCTCTTAATCAGGAACTGGACAAGCCTACTGTGAAAATCGACTTTCCATCATCCGGTGAAGCCTTGGACGGAGAAGCTAATTCGTATTACCTCGGAGGACTGGCCAGCGACGACGACGGCGTTTCTTCTGTGGCGTACAAAGTTGACGGAGGCGAGGAGAAGACCGTCGAGACACACGGAAGCTTCTATGTTCCTTTGTCCGACACATATCTCAAATATGGAAAGCATGTGGTTTCAGTCTATGCCACCGACATCCACGGAATCAAGGGAAACCCTGTCTCGGTGGAATTCGTATCGAAGGGAAAAGCTCCTGTGTTCGAGACTGACGTCATGTACGGCCAGAAATTCCATCCAGAGGACAATCCCCATTTCGACTTGAAAGTGAAGTCCGACGCGGCTCTTGAAAGCGTCAAGTATGTCGTTTCGGGCGGGGAGAATTTCTCGTTCGAGCAGAGCGTGGATGTCGCCCCTGAAAGCAGAAGCGTTCCTGTGTCGATTCCGCTTTCGGACGCTCCGTGGGGAATGACGCAGCTCAAAGTTTTCGCGACTGACGTCTACGGCCGCACATCCGTGTTCAGGTCTCTCGTGAACATAAAGAATTTGACTAGAATCGAGACCGATTCTCCAAAGGTCGTGTTCGACGATACGAGGATTCTTCCGGGAAACGACGGGAATTCAGTAATCGTGAACGACAAGAACAACCCTGTGACCGGATACTTCCTCAACTCCACAGACGTGGGGAACATAAAGTCTGTCGCTCTCGTTCCAGACACAAGGTTCGCGACTGTCGAGTTCAAGAAGAACGTGATTTATCTCAAGGCCGCCGCCGCCGACGGAGATTCCGCTCCTGTCGTTGTCCGCGTCACGACCGACCAGAACAAGACGTTCGACAGCCAGCCGATTGTGTTCCGCTCGAAGATGGAAGTCGATGTGCCGTCGGTTCATCTGGACGAGTCTCTGCAGGTGTTCGATGTGGAGAAGATTGTCCGCGAGGCGGTTGAGAGCGCGAGGGCGGAGGCTGACGCGAAATACGAGGCGGATGTGGCGGCATTGCGCGCCGAGGACCCGGAGGCGGAAGTTCCCGCGAAACCTGAGCTTGTCGTCCCTCCTCAGAGCCTCAAATTCAATGGAAAGATAACTTCTTTGGCCGCCGTGAAGTCGCTCGGCTACAGAATATACTCGTTCGGTTGCGGCTATGACGCTGCCGCCGGAAACAAGATGACGAAGCTTCCCGACAACGCTTCCGTCGGGGATTTCGTGAATTTGCCGCTTCCTTCCGGCCGCACCGCGGAGAAGGAATTCTCTTTTGAAATCCCGTGCTCTTCGTTCGGCGATGGAATCTCTGTCGTGGAGGTCGTCGTCGACAACGGCGAGAAGGCCACCGATGCGTTCTTCGTCACGAACGTGAAAAGGGTGGGGAAGGACGCGAAGGGGAAAAACGTGTCCGCGGACGCTCCGCAGACCAGGTGGGTCGACGCGGAGGAGATATACTACGCGAGCGCGTTCCAGGGCGGAAACGAAATCTCCGGCGGGTTCGGCAGGTTCTCAAGAAGCGAGATAAACACGGCTGTGAAAAAATTCACCGCTTCCGTCTCTTATGGGGCGAAGCAGCCGGCCGTGTCGAACCACGATGTGAAGGCCGTCAGCGACGCGAAAGTGTTCATAAGGAAGATTGGCGATTTCGAATTCGCGAACGGAATGTTCTTCGTCATGCCCAAGGATGCGACGGGAATCCCCGTGGAGGTCGAAATCGAGTCCAAGATTCCGGTCAAGTCCATTTCGTTCAAGGTTGAAGGCGAGAAGACTCCAGGCGGAGAAGAGAGCGCATCCGGAAACGACATTCCTGTCTCGCTCTTGTCCGAGAACAGATACACGGCGCAGTTCACTATCGGAAAACAGCCGTCCCGCCTTTCCGTCATAACAGTGAACGCTCTCACAGACCTCGGAACGGCGACCTGCAGGGGCACCGTCTCGATTGTCCGCGACATGGACTCCTCAAAAATCTCGGATTCCGCGAAAGTGTATTGGAATCCTTCGAACGCCGAATACGCCGCTTCGGACAACCAATGGATTTTGAGCGATTCGTTCGAATTCGAGGGATTCGCGAATGTCTACGGACCTGTCACTGTTTCACTGGCAGGCTCCACGGCCGGCGTTTCCGTCGTCACCGGCGACTACATCGCCCCTGTCACGGAGCTTGAGAACGCGGACGGCGCGCCGATAGACGCCAAGGCTCCGAACGTGGCCGGAAATCCGAGAAAGATAATCCTCAAATTCGAAAAGGACGGTCTGTACAGGAATGTTTCTGTGAAGGTGAAGGACTCAATCGGAAACGAGTACGTCTCGGCTCCTGTCACCATTCTCGTGGACAACGAGGCTCCTGTCGTGAAGATAACGTCTCCGTCGTATCAGCAGTGGATTCAGAATTCCGCAAAGCTTTCGGCCGAGGCTTCCGACGCGAACGGAATAGTGAAGTCGGAGTATTCTCTGGACAATGGAAACACTTGGACGGCGTTCCGCGCGGACGGTTCCCAGACGAACCTCGCTTTGGGCAGCGCGCCTGAGGGATTGGACGTGATTTACGTGCGCGCCACCGACAAGTCCGGCAAGACGACTGTTGAATCAGTTGGAGTGCAGAAGGATGTGACGCCTCCAGAAGTGAGCGTCGTGATTCCTGCCCCCGAGGACGTTATAAACGGAGAGAACACAATCGCGTTCATCGCAAAGGACAACGGAAACCTCGTGAAGTCCGAGTATTCGTTCAAGGACGCCAAGGCCGAGGTGGAAATCAGCCCGATGGTGAACACCCATGTGGGAACCGCCGACAAACCGCTCGACCAGGAGATGGCCTTCACGTTCACGGACGAGGCCGGAAATTCCACGAAAATCGACAAGTGGGATTTCGTGGTCGACCAGCAGAGCGACCTTCCAATCGCTTCAATCGACCTGCCGGAAGAGGATGCCGTCCTCACGAGGGACTTCAACATTTCTGGAACTGTCCTGGACGACGACGGAAAGAGCAAAATTTCTTGGAAGATAGACGACGGAGCGTACCAGGAGCTTCCTGAATACGACAACAGCTTCTCGATAGACATCCCGATAAAGTCGATGACGGACAACGAGCATTCCGTGACGGTTTTCGCCGTGGACATCAACGGCGTGAAGGGGCAGGAAGTGACGCGCGAATTCAGGATATCCCTCGAAGAGCCGAAGGGCCAGCTTTTGACCCCGCCAATCACCGAGACTGTCAGGAACACAATCACCCTCACGGGCGAAGCCACCGACGAGAACGGAATAAAGATGGTCTATGTCTCATTGGACAACGGCAACTCATACGACGAGGCGATTGGAAACTATTCCCACGAAGAGAAGAAGTGCAACTGGAGCTACGAATTCGACACGAGGGTAATCGAGGACGGAACTCATGTAGTGTTCATCAAGATTGTCGACTGGTACGGAATCGAGGGGCTCTACTCCTCTCTCATCAACATTGACAACACGGCTCCTGAAATCGAGCTGGAGCTTCCTCTCGACGATTCTGTCTCGACCGGAAACCTCTTCTTCTCCGGCCAGACAATCGACAACATCAAGCTCACCGAGCTCTTCATCACCGTGAGGAGCCTTGACGGAAAACGGGTCCCAGCCAATCTCGCGAAAACGGATTTGACGCCGGACGAAATCATCACGCAGGTCCTGAACATCTCGTCTCTCGAAGACGGATTCTACAACATCGAGCTTACGGGAAAGGACGCTGCGGACAACATAACGCGCGTGAGCCGCAACATCAGGCTGGACAAGACTTCCCCTGTGGCGAAGGTCGATCTGCTCTATCCTTTGAACGGAGAGCACGTCCAGTCCGTCTTCAACATCTACGGAACCGCCACCTGCGCGGCCGAGAGGAAAATCAACACCCTCAAGCTCTACTCTGACGGAGCTGAAATCGCCGAGACTGTCTTGAGCGACAGCGGCTACTACAAGTTCCGTGTGAACAACGAGCTTATGGCCGAGGGACAGCACAGGATAAAGGTCGTCGCGACTTTGGACAACGGGCAGACAATCGTCTCGAACGAGCAGTACCTCATCTACAATCCGATTGGACCGTGGATTACGATAGACAACTTCACTTACGGAGACTTCGCCGTGGACCGCCCGTACATACGCGGAAAAGCCGGCTATGTCGTTTCAGAGGAGGAGAAGGAACTCGCGAAGGACAAGTCTGTTTCCAAGAGAAAGCAGAAGGAAAGAAAGGATGCGCTTGAGGCGAAGTCCATCGATTCCATCCAGCTGAGCCTCGACAACGGAATGACATGGGAGACCCTTTCGGAGAAGTCCGACTGGAAGTACAGGGTGGAGAACGAGGATATTGCCGAGGGCTTCCACTTCCTCCTTGTGAGGGCGAAGATGAAGAACGGCGAAGTCGCCGTTACCCGCTGCATCGTACAGGTGGACAGCACGAAGCCGACTGTGAAGCTCATCAGCCCGGGGGTCGGAGGCCGCTACAACCAGACCCTCGACTTCAGCGGATTGTCGCACGACGATATCGAGCTTAAGAGCGTGGAGCTTGCTTTGAGAAAGGGCGACAAGGCTTCCTACGAGATTCCGGGCTTCATCCAGGGCTTGTACTTCGACGCGCAGTTCTGGGGAGCGACGCTCTTCTCTGTGGGCGCGGGTCTCTCGTTCTTCGACGACAACGTAAAGCTCCAGATGCAGTTCGGCCAGTTCACGCAGGCGCAGCGCGACATCTTCACGAAGACGAACCTCCGTTACGGCGGCAACGTCTTCGGCGTGAAGCTCCTCGCGAACGTCCTCTACGTTCCGTTCCGCTACTACTTCGGCCCTGACTGGGAGTGGCTCAGCTTGAACCTGTCCCTCGGAGCCAACTTCAGCCACTTCAGCGAATCGGGTTCCGGCACCGACCAGATTTTGAGCGCGATGCTCGTCCAGCTCGAATTCCCGAAAGTGACGAGGGACAGGCACGCCACGAGGTTCAGGACGTTCTCGATGTACACGGAAGGCCAGTTCTGGTTCATCCCGTCCGACGTATCGAGCGACGACATTCCGACACTCGTCCCGCAGATTTCCCTCGGACTCCGGGCGTACGTGTTCTAGCGGATTCGTCAGACTGAATGCATGAAAAAAAAGTCGCAGTTCCTTTCAAAAAGGGCTGCGACTTTTTTGTCTTCGCTTTCTATTTCTGCATGACCCTGTACTCGACCATGAGCGACTTTCCGTTGCCGGTGGGGGTGCGCGAGACCTCGAACGTCTTGTTCAACGCCTCGATGAGCTTTACGAGCGTGGAGAAGCCGTAGTTCCTGGTGTCGAAGCTTGAGACCTGCCGCTTGATGAGGGAGCCTGCCTTGCTCACTTCCGTCCAGCCCTCGTCGTCTCCGTATTTCTCGGCGGCCTTCTTGAGCTTGTTGATTATCTTCGTCTTCTCGGAGTTGAACCGCTCCGCCTTCTCGTTCCTGTTCTTCTCTTTTCCGTTCGTGTTTTGGGCGTGGTTCTGTCCGTCTCCAGCTGCTTGTCCGTCCACGCTGTCGTCGTCGCCCTCGTCCAGGTTCTCAAGATAGAGGAAGTCGTTGCAGGCCTTCACGAACGATTCGGGAGTCGTGAGCTTTCCGACTCCGATGACGAAAATCTCGTCCTCGCGGAGCCTCGTCACAAGGCGGGTGAAGTCGCTGTCGCTTGAGACCACCACGAAAGTGTCGAACCTTTTCGTGTAGAGCAGGTCCATCGCGTCGATTATGAGCGCCGAGTCGCTTGAGTTCTTGCCCTTCGTGTACGAGAACTGCTGAATCGGCTGGATTGCGTTCCTGTTCAAGACTTCCGGCCAGTGCTTGAGCGCGTTCGCCGTCCAGTCTCCGTATGCCCTCTTCGTGATGATGTATCCGTAAGCCGAAATCTCCTGCAGCACGGCCTCAAGCTTGTCGTACTGCGTGTTCTCCGCGTCTATCAAGAGCGCGATTCTCTTCTGTCCCTGTTCTTCCATTCGCTATACCTCCAGTAAATCCTCGACTTTCTCTATTATCGTCGTGGCTCCATGCTCCGAAAGTTCCTTCCTTGAGCCGTAGCCCCACAGACAGCCGATTGACTCCAGCGAGTTCTTCTTCGCTCCGATTATGTCGTGCTTCCTGTCTCCAATCATGACGATTTTGTTGGCTTTCGCCTCTTCTTCCAGACCGTTCTTTTCGATGACGTACTTGATGACGAGAGCCTTGTTGCTCCGCGTTTCCTCGATGTCGCTTCCCTCCGCGTCCTCGAAATACTTTGAAAGGTCGAAGTGTTCGAGAATCCGCGGAACGTAGATTTCCGGCTTGCTCGTGGCGACGTAGAGCTTCTTCCCCGAATCCTTGAGTTTCGCGAGAGTCTCAGGAATCCCCTCGTAGACTGAATTCTCGAAGATTCCGACCGTCCCGAACCGCTCCCTGTAGAGTCTCATCGCCTCCCGCGCGTCGCTTTCCGAGAATCCGTAGAATTCCATGAACGAATCCACGAGCGGCGGCCCGATGAACCTCTTCAAATTTCCTTCGTCTCTTTCGTCTATCCCGAATTTCTCCAGCGCGTACTTTACGCAGTTCGTTATCCCGGGACCCGATTCCGTGAGCGTCCCGTCCAAATCAAAAAAAAGGTGAGTGTAGTGCATTTGTTGATTTTAGCACGAATTGTTTTAAATTTACGCTATAATATTTTAATAGTTATCTTTTGTGAGAAGTTTTATTTATGGGTAATTTTTCTTTTTTACAAACTTATTGGCCAGATTTCGCGCAGATAATGCAATTTGCGGAGAATTATGTTTATACGGATCCTGCATCAAGCAAGAATAAGTCTGGGTTGTTTGTAGAACTCATGGTTCGAGAAATTCTTAGAATAGAGAATCTTCCTGAACCAGAAGAAAAATCTCACTATGCACGAACAAAATTATTAAAAAACGAAGGTCTTCTTCCTTTTGATGTCAACCAATGGATTAACCAGGTACGAATAAGAAGAAATGATTCCGCTCATGAAAACAAAGCCAGCGAACAAGAAGCGATGACCATTCTTGGCTTCACACACCATATTGCTGTTTGGTTCATGCAGGTTTATGGAGACGGCTCTTTTAAGTCTGAACCGTTTGTAAAACCAGAGAGACCGAAGAAAGTTCCTGATTACACTCGTTTGGTTCTCAATCAAGAAAGGAAAATCGAAGAGCAGAACGAAGCGATTGCCAATAAGGAAAGTGAATTGGCAGAAACAAACGCTTTGCTGGCTGAAAGAGATAAACTTCTTGCAGAACAGCAGGCGGTAATCGAAAAACTCACAAAAGAACGCGAAGCCCAGAAGGTCGTCACGCCACAATCAGCGCTGACAAAACAGGACAGACAACATTCTTCTGCAACAGCAATTGCAAATACAAAACTTACGGAAGACGAAACTCGAAAACTCATTGATGACCAGCTTAGAAAAGTCGGTTGGGAAGCTGATACAAAAAATCTTCGATATTCAAAAGGAACTCGTCCACAAAAAGGCAGAAAAATTGCCATCGCCGAATGGCCTGTAAAATCGACAAAAATTGCCGACGACAGAGCCGATTATGCCCTGTTTGTTGATGAGCAGTTAATCGGAATCATTGAAGCAAAGGCTTATGAAAAAAGTGTTTATGCAATAATCGATAACCAGTGCCATGAATATGCAAAGAATGTAAAAGACGAAGATGTGCATTATTGCATGGGAAAGTGGCAATCCTATAAAGTTCCCTTTGTTTTTGCTACAAATGGACGTCCTTACCTTAAGCAGATCGAAACTGAATCTGGAATATGGTTTCAGGATTTAAGAAAAGAAACAAATATTCCTCACGCATTACAGGGATGGTATAGCCCGGAAGATTTACTGGCAAAGTTCAAGCAGAATGTAGATGAAGCAGACCAGAAACTTGAAAATCTGCCGTATGATTTTTTGCGAGACCCGGACGGCTTGAACTTCCGCTACTATCAGCTTGAAGCCGTAAGTGCTGTTGAAAAAGCTGTTGTCAAAGGTCAGCAGAGGATTCTTCTTGCCATGGCGACTGGAACTGGTAAGACACGAACTATTCTTGGAATGGTTTACAGATTCCTAAAGACAAATCGTTTCCGCCGAATTCTCTTTTTGGTGGACCGAACAGCTCTTGGTGAGCAGGCTCAAGATGTTTTTAACGATGTGAAACTTGAAGACTTACAGCCGCTTAATAAAATCTACAATATAAATACTCTTGACGATATAAATTTAGCTTCTGAAACGCGAATCCAGGTTGCAACAGTACAGGGAATGATTGCCCGCATTATGAGCGATGACAAAGAGCGTATTCCATCTTCCGGTGATTTTGACTGTATCATCATCGATGAAGCTCATCGCGGCTACACTCTTGACCGAGAGCTTTCTGAGGCAGAACTTTTGTACCGCGACCAGAATGATTTTGTAAGCAAATACAAAAAAGTAATCGAATATTTTGATGCAGTAAAAATAGGTCTTACAGCGACCCCGGCTTTGCATACAACTCAGATTTTTGGAAACGCGGTCTATACTTATTCATATCGGGAAGCTGTAATCGATGGATATCTGGTTGACTACGATGCTCCTCATATCATGAAGACAGAACTAAACCAGCACGGAATTCATCACAACAAAGGCGAAAGTCTTGCAAAATATAATCCCGTAACAAAAGAACTTTTGAACCCGGAAGAACTGGAAGATGAAGTCAATTTCGATGTAGAAGAATTCAACAAGAATGTTCTGACTCCATCATTCAACAAAGTTGTCTTGACAGAGCTTTCAAAATACATTGACCCTGAAAGCGATGAAAAGGCGGTCATCTTTGCCGTCAACGACCGACACGCTGATGAAATTGTAAAGCAACTTCGGGACATTTATTCTGAGCAAGATGTTCCAGCAACAGCAATTGAAAAAATCACATGTGCAATTGGTGACAGAGGGCGTGTTCAGGACGCCATCAAACGATTCAAGAACGAACACTTTCCGACTATTGCTGTAACGGTGGATTTGCTTTCTACAGGAATTGATGTTCCGGAAATTACAAAGATTGTCTTTATGCGCCGAATAAAATCCCGAATCTTGTATGAACAGATGCTTGGACGTGCAACCCGTTTGTGCCCTAAAATCAACAAGACTCATTTCGATATTTTTGATGCTGTCGACTTGTACAGCTATCTTGATGAGTTCTCTTCAATGAAGCCTGTGGTTTCAAATAACAAAGTAACTTTTGATGATCTTTTCTCTGGATACGAAAAGGTAAGTGATGAAGAGCATGTCAAATTCATAAATGAACAGATTATCGCAAAGTTCCAGAGGGTAAAACGGCAGATGGACGAATCCCAGCTGAATTACTTCAAGGTAATGTCGCATTACGATTCGCCGGATGATTTTATTTCCAAAGTTCGTCAGGCAAAGGCTGTTTCAGAAGAGAACTGCAAGGAAGAGCTTTTAAGGATAAAAGACGCTTTTGGAGCTTTCAAAATTCAAAAATCAACTGAACGCTATGTAATCGTAAGCAACAAGCAGGACGAGGTTCGTGAAGTTGCACGAGGTTTTGGAAAAGGACAAGAGCCGGAAGATTATCTTGAGAGTTTTTCAAAATACCTTGAAGAAAACCGAAACAAAATTGATGCGCTGGAAATTGTTTGCGCCCGTCCCGCAGATTTGACTCTTGCAGATTTGAGAAAACTCAGCATGACTCTTGATGCCAACGGTTACAACACAATCCAGCTCAATACTGCCGTGCAAAAAGTTACAAAGGAAGAATCTGCCGCTGACATCATTACTTTGATACGCCGTTATGCCATCGGCTCTCCATTGATTTCTCACGAAGAGCGGATTCACAACGCAATCAAAAAACTGAACAAAGCCCACGATTTTACAGCAGGCGAAAAGAAATGGATTGACCGCATTGAAAAATATCTCATCAATGAATCTGTCCTTAATGTCCAAACTTTTGATGAATACATGGCATGGAGAAATCAGGGCGGTTTTGCAAAAGTAAACAAAATTTTCAATAATAAGCTTTCTTCCATAATAAAAGAATTGAACACATATCTTTATGCGGGATAATTGATAATGAAGAATGAATAATTGAGAATTGAGAATGACCGATGATTATTTTTTTGGAATGTATTCCGAAAACTTGTTGATTATTCGGTTTTTTGGGAATAAAATAAAAGTATGGCAGGTTTAATGTCAAAAGAAAGAATCGTTCGAAAAGAGTATTTAGAGCGATTAAGAAATCTAAAACACAAGAAGCTCATAAAAATCATCACTGGTATAAGGCGATGTGGTAAGTCCACAGTCATGGAAATGTTCCGGAATGAACTTTTGGAAAATGGTGTAGATGAAAATCAGATAATTTTTCTCAATTTTGAAGATTATGACAATAAACACCTTCGAAATCCTGATGAGCTCTATTCATATATAAAAGAACGCCTTACGCAAAAAATGAATTACATTTTTCTTGATGAAATTCAGCGTATAGAAAACTTTCCAGAAATTGTCGACAGTCTTTACATAAAAGATAATGTGGATATCTATATAACAGGTTCAAATTCTTCTTTGCTTTCCGGTGAAATTGCAACTCTAATAAGCGGGCGATATGTGGAAATAAAAATGCTCCCACTTTCGTTTACAGAATTTGTTCAGGCAACAAAACAGGAAAAACAGCTTTCACAAGCTTACAGACAGTATGTTGAGACAAGTTCTTTTCCTTATGTAATAGAACTTTTGCAAACACCTGATGAAATAAATTCATATCTTGAAGGAATTTATAACACAATTCTGGTGAAGGATATAATCGACAGAAAAAAAATTGCAGATACTTTGGTTTTAAAAAGTGTTAGTCAGTTTCTTTTTGATAATATCGGACTGGAACTTTCATCAAAAAGAATTGCGGATACACTTAATTCAAACGGCAGAAAATCAGATTCAAAAACAATAGAAAAATATATTACATCGCTTGAAGAAAGTTTTATCGTTTATAAGGCATCCCGCTACAATATAAAAGGCAAAGAATATCTTAAAAGTCTTGAAAAATACTATGTTTCCGATATTGGTCTAAGAAACTTTATGCTGGGAAAAAAGGCAATGGATGTGGGCCATATTCTTGAAAACATTGTCTATCTTGAACTTATTCGCCGCGGCTACGAAGTTTATGTTGGCAAAGTTGATGACATGGAAATAGATTTTGTAGCCCAGAACACACATGGAAATACCTACATTCAGGTTTCAGCCTCTGTGAGGGATGAAAATACGCTGGCAAGAGAATTAAAGCCTCTTAAAGCAGTTAGAGATAATTATCCCAAAATACTTTTAACCTTAGATGATGACCCCGACGGTGACTATGACGGAATAATCCGCAAAAACGCACTGGACTGGCTGATGAATAATTGATAATGGAAAATTAAGAATGAATAATTTGGAATGAATAATTGAAAATTGGGAAGTTTTAATTTGTTGGGAGGCGGGGAACTTGGAAAATAATATTATTTTGGATAAGAGCAAGGCTTTTGCGGTACGGATAATTAAGTTTTATCAATATCTTTGTGATGAGAAAAAAGAATTTGTATTGTCGAAACAATTATTGCGAAGTGGCACGAGTATTGGGGCTAATGCACGCGAAAGTAAAAATGCACAAAGCAAAGCAGATTTTATACATAAACTCAGTAAATCATTAAAAGAAGCAGATGAAACGGCTTACTGGATTTAATTATTGATAGAGAGTGGCATTGTTCAGGAAAATCAAGTCCATGATTTATATGAATCAAATATTGAACTGATAAAAATATTGACATCAATTATAAGAACTTCAAAAAAGGGAGAAAAAATTAATTGAGAATTGATAATGAATAATTTTCAATTTTTAATTATTAATTAACAACATGACAAATCAGGAAATTGTAAGCAAGCTTTGGAATCTTTGTAACATTCTTCGTGATGATGGAATCACTTATCATCAGTATGTAACGGAATTGACATATATTCTCTTTTTGAAAATGGCAAAAGAGACAAAAACTGAAGATACTATTCCGGAAGAATACCGATGGGATAAACTTGTTGCCCACAGTGGAATAGAACTCAAAAAGTTTTACAAGGAACTGCTTGCCTATTTAGGTGAAAATACAAAAGGCCGTGTCCGCGAAATCTATCAGGGCTCAAGCTCAAATATTGACGAGCCGAAAAACCTTGAAAAAATCATCAAGTCAATAAACGAGCTTGACTGGTATTCCGCAAAAGAAGAGGGCCTGGGAAATCTTTACGAAGGTCTCCTGGAAAAGAACGCAAACGAAAAGAAAAGCGGTGCCGGTCAGTATTTTACCCCACGAGTTTTAATCGATGTAATGACACAGCTGATTGCCCCTCAGGTTGGTGAACGCTGCAACGACCCTGCCTGCGGAACATTTGGCTTTATGATTGCGGCAGACGCTTATGTAAAAAGCATCAGCGATGATTACTGCGACCTTACCGAAAAACAGGCCGAATTCCAGGTAAAAGAAGCTTTCTCTGGCGGAGAGCTTGTCCACGAAACGCACCGTCTTGCGCTTATGAACGCCATGCTCCACAACATCGAAGGAAAAATCGTTCTTGGCGACACCTTGAGCGAGAGCGGAAAAGCCATGACAGGCTACGACGTTGTCCTCACAAATCCTCCGTTCGGCACGAAGAAAGGCGGCGAGCGCGCGACCCGCGACGACTTTACCTACACCACAAGCAACAAGCAGCTCAACTTTTTGCAGCACATTTACCGCTCATTAAAAGCAGACGGAAAAGCCAGAGCCGCAGTAGTTCTTCCGGATAACGTTCTTTTTGCAGACGGCGACGGCGAGAAAATCCGTGTGGACTTGATGAACAAATGCAACCTGCACACGGTTTTGCGCTTGCCGACCGGCATTTTCTACGCTCAGGGCGTAAAGACAAACGTTCTCTTCTTTACCCGCGGCAAAACAGACGAGGACAACACGAAAGAAGTCTGGTTCTACGACCTTCGCACCAACATGCCAAGCTTCGGAAAAACAAATCCTCTCAAAAAAGAACATTTTGACGACTTTATAAAAGCCTACACCGCTGAAGATAGAGCTTCTGTAAAAGACGAACGCTGGAACTGCTTTAGTCGCGAAGAGATTTCCCAAAAAGGAAACAGCCTTGACCTGGGCCTTATCCGCGACGAGAGCATTCTCGACTACGAAGACCTGCCCGACCCAATCGACAGCGCCCAGGACTGCATAGACCAGCTTGAAATGGCCGCCGACCTCATCAAAGAAGTTGTCCGCGAACTTAAAAAGACGGAGAAATGATAATGAAGAAAAGAGAAAAAAAACAAAAAATAAAGGATACTCGGCCTTTCTCTCAAAGACATCCAAAATGGAATTTTTTCTTTGGATTAATTATTTTAATTCTTTTAGGTATTGGGGCTTACTTTCTCGTAAAATTAGTTGGAACAGGAATTCTAAAATTTATAAAAGCTCTAATAGAAGTATCATCAAAATTAGATGCTGTAATCATTGTTGCATTAATTACAGCCTTATTTACTATACTTTCGGGTATTGTATCAAAAATTTTTGATTTTAAACAAAAAAGAAGAGAATATCTTTTTCAAAAACGTGAAGAACCATATGCCGAATTTATAAATGTATATTACAAAATGCAGGAAAAAGTATCAAAGCATGAAGAATATAAACCAGAAGAAATGTTTGAAGATATTCAAAAGTTTCAAAAGAAATTAATGTTATGGGGATCTAAACGTGTTGTAAAAGCTTGGATTTCTTATAGAAAAAATGTTTCTCCCGATGGATCAAACGCACTTTTGTATATGGAAAATATTTTGTATGCCATAAGAAAAGATATGGGATATAGAAATTTAGGTAAAGGTAAATTACTTTCAATGTCAATAAATGATTTCCTATTTCAAAAATAATATTTATCGAGGTCTTTTATGGATTACGAATTACCAGTCGGTTGGAAGTGGTGTAAGCAAAATGAAGTATGTCGGCTTACAGACGGAGAAAAGAAAACAGATGTTTCATACCCGTATCTCGAGGTAAAATATTTACGTGGAAATAAAGAAAAAGATTTTGTTACTTCTGGAAAATTCATTAAAGCAGGAACAAAAGTAATCTTAGTTGATGGTGAAAACTCAGGTGAAGTTTTTACTGTTCCCGAAGACGGTTATATGGGTAGTACATTTAAAGCCTTGTCTATTCAAAATGTTGATGAAAAATATTTACAGTTTTTTATTCAGACAAAGAAAGATTTATACAGGAACAACAAAAAGGGTTCTGCTATTCCACATTTGAATAAAGATTTATTCTTTAATATGCCTTTTCCTCTCCCTCCAACACTCACCGAACAACAGCGCATTGTCTCGCGCATAGAATCGCTCTTCACGAAGCTCGATGAGGCGAAAGACAAGGCGCAGTCCGTGGTGGACGGCTTCGAACTCCGGCGCGCGGCGGTTCTGCACAAGGCGTTCACCGGCGAGCTTACGGCGAAATGGCGCAAAGACACGGTGAGCGATGATAGCTGGGAAGAAAAAACGATAGGGGAATGTTGTACCGTTGTTAGAGGAGGTTCGCCAAGACCTGCAGGAGACCCAAAATATTATGACGGAACTATTCCTTTTATGAAAGTTGCAGATATTACTGGTAATGATTCAAAGTATGTATGCTCAACACAGTTTACGATAAAAGAAGCAGGACTTCATAAAACTCGTATGGTCGAGCCTGATACTTTGTTGTTGACAAATAGCGGAGCTACATTAGGAGTTCCTGCAATAACAAAAATCAAGACGACGTTTAATGACGGTATTGCGGCATTTTTGAATTTACCAAAAGAAAGTAATCTATATTTTTACTACTTTTTTACATCAAAAACTACAGAGTTACGAGCTATAAATATGGGTGCTGCTCAACCAAATTTAAATATTGATATTATAAAAAGCATTACAATCCCTGTTCCCACGCTCGCCGAACAGCAGGAAATCGTCCGCATCCTCGACACTGTGCTAGAAAAAGAAACCCGTGCCAAAGAAGCCACCCAAACCGTCCTAGATCAAATCGCCCTGCTAAAAAAATCAATATTGGCGAGGGCGTTTAGAGGGGAGTTGTAATATGCAAGATAACGAAAATGCAGATTATTCAGCAACAAATGAACTCATAGAAGCTGTAAATTCTAATCTTTTGGAAACAGCAATTGATTTATCACAAATAGATTTAAAAGCGTCGATTGAGGCACTGACAGGAAAAGAATCTATACTAACTGATATTCCTGTTTTGAAATGGATTATTTCTGGAGGAAAAATTCTCTCAAATATTTCAACCATTCATTCAATTCGGAAGTTTTATGCATTTATTATGCCTATAAAAGATAGCGGAATATTTGAAAACGAGGATTGTAAAGAAAAACTAGAAGGAATATGCGGCTCTAAAAAGAAACTAAATTTTGTGATTGAACAGACTTTGTTTTCTTTGGATAAATATAATGCCGAAATAAAAGCAAAATGGCTTGCAAAAATGTTTGTTGCAACTTTTAAGGAAAAGAAATTTTCAGTTGATGAATATAATGCAATCCAATTTTCGATAAACTCCTTAAATCCAATCACAAGCATTTCTGCTTTGAAAATATATTATCAATGCAGAAATAATTCTCGAAAAAAAGAAAATTATGATAAGGATTTGGAATTAAAACGAGCCAATGCTGATTTTTCACCGTTAGTCTTGTCGGGATTTTTACATTTACCCAAAGGTGGAACATTCTGCGATAATCCTGCTGGTGCGTTTATTAATGATTTAGGAATTAGGTTTTATGAAAATATAATTTTGGATATGAAAGTCTAATTGGTTTTGAATTTCAAAGTTTTTATTGCGGAGATAGGAGATTAGTAATTAATCATGAAAATTCTCAAAAGTGTGCAATTGGATGTTTCAAAAATCTCAACAACTTGTAAAGCATATCTTTTTATTATTGAAATAGATGACGTATCTCAAAATGCATCAGAATTAATAAACATTCTGAATGATAAAACGTGGTTATCTAAATTGGATTTTCTTTCAAGAAGTAATTTTGAAGAATGTGCAAAAACAACAATTAAAAAAATGTTATCGATATTTAATGATACTCAAACAACAAACTCAATAAAAGATGAATTTGGAGAGTATATGGTGTCGATGAATGCTCAAAGGACTCTCCAATCAGAATTGCAACATGTTCCAATTACATTGTCAGAGATTTGGGGAAAGAAAAAAAGTGGGAATCCAGGTTTCGATTTTCATACTTATGATGAGAGAAATGATTTAGTAACTTTTGGAGAAGCAAAATATAATAGCAACGGAACTTCATTAAAGATTGCAGTGGAACAGATTAATCGTTTTATTACAGAATCGCCTAATAAAGATAAAATTGATACGAATGACCTAAGAGCTCTAGGTATCTCACAATCTGCACTATGCAAAATCTACACAGATAATGAAAGGAATCTTGCGGCGGCTTTCTCGTTAGTTGGAAGTATCGAAAAGTTTGATATTGATTATTATTTGAAACAATATTATATAAAACAACTTCTACAAGAAAAGAATGAGATTTACTTTATAGGGGTAAAAAGTAAATGAATAAAATCCAACAAATATTTGAGAATCAAGCTAATGCGGAGCAAATTATAACTGAAATTATAAATTCAATTCATAATAATGGACCAATCAATGGAGAAGAGCTAGAATTCTTAGCAATCATAAAAGAAAAATACCCTGAATTATTCGACAAGTACGAAAATGATATCTTATTTCTTCTTGGATTGTTTTATAAAACAGAAGCTCCATCTGATGTAATTTCATTGTTATATAATTCATACAAAGATAAGATTAAAGAATTAACAGGAAAAACTTATACACCAATTCAAGCACAGATATATAAAAATATACTGGATAATACAATTTATTCATTTTCTGCTCCTACTAGTGCCGGAAAATCACACTTATTACGAGATCTTTTAGATAAGATAAAAAATGATATTGTAATTGTGGTTCCATCAAGATCATTAATAGGCGAGTATTTAATTCTGCTTAGAGAACACTATAAGGATGATAGTAGTGTATTAATATTAGAGTTTGTTGATGATATTAATAAACTGAAAACGAGAAAGAGGGTTTTTGTTTTAACTCCAGAGAGAGTTAATGAAATATATAAATATGATTTTGATATAGGTTTGTTTATATTTGATGAAGCTCAACTAGCAGATGACAGAAGACGAGGAGTTAATTTTGAAAGAATCGTAAAGAAGAGTGAAAAAAGGTATCCTAAGGCAAAGAAAATATTTGCTCATCCTTTTGTTGATAATCCTCAAGCAATTTATGATAAATTCAATTTACAACAAAAAAGAGTAAGTGATTCCTTTAAGCAATCTACAGTTGGAAAAATATTTTTAATTAAAGATGAAAATCAATATGTATGTTTTAATCCCTATAAACAAGATGGACATCATAAAAAGAATCTAATACTGCTACCAGGAGATAATGATTTTATTGCAAACCTTATAAAAGAACGGAATTATCCCCTCACGCACTTATAATGTAAGGACATTCTGACCGTCGCCAGTCAAATTTTCTGTTTCATCGGACGCTCCAACTATAGCCAATGCTAAACTGGCTAAGTCTTCCACACCCTCCACAGACCTAAATTCGGACACTCCTTGCCCTACGTTTTTTATTGCATTTTGTTTTAAATTGATGGCTGCGTTTATGTCCCTAACGTGTTCAGTTCCACATTCAGGACAAACCCAAGAACGAATACTTAAATTTTTCGTAATTAGATTCTTGAATCCACAACAATGACAAATCTGACTTGAAGCAAAGAACCTGTCTGCCTTGATTACCTGGCAGTTGTTTTCGTTCAGAGAACTTTTCCAAAGCAGTTTATTTACGAAATTTCCCCACGAGGCATCACCATAATTCTTTGCGTTCCTGCTAAACTTCATCATGCCTTTCAAATTCAAATCTTCGATTCCTATAACTTGATAATTTGAAACTAATCTTTTTGTTTCCTTTTCAATCCAATCATTACGACATTCTGCAATGTAATGTTCCATACGAGCAACTTTTACACGAACTTTTTCACGATTGTTTGAACCGATTTGCTTACGCATTAAGCGTCTTTGAAGTTTAGTAAGTTTTTTGAGATTTGCTTGTTTTTGTGCAACATAGCCATAATCTTTTCCAGATGAACCATCTGAATCTATGTAAAAATCTGCTGGGCTGAAATCTAGTCCGATGGCTTGGTTTTCGCCACCTTCGTAAGATTTCGCTTTATGGCAGTATTCTCTTTCAAAAAGTAGAACGGCATAATACTCGCCAGCAGGATTTTTTCTTATTGTAATTGATTTCAAATCTGCACCGTCACGCAAAAAGAAATCGAGTTTTCCTTTTTTGTTTCCGCTATGACGGAATTTCACTTCGCCGAGTTTCGGCACTTTGATTTTCCTTTCATTCCAGTTCAAACCGACATTCATACATTCGCGGTAGCTGAAATCGTGAGATTTCTTTGATTTAAATTTCGGTTTTCCGACTTGACTTCCCGCTCTTGTGCCTTTTACGGAAGCAAAGAAATTCTTGTAAGCTGCTTCGGCAAACATAGTGGCAGAACATAACGCTTGTGAAGACACTTCCACCAAATAAGGAAATTTCTGTTTCATTTCTTTTTCCGAGCTGAAATGAGCTGTTTTCCATAAAGCTTTATGTTCTTCAGGTTTGGCAGGCTTAATTACAGTTTCGTAGAATTGATTTCTTTCAAAAAGACGGTTGTTATAGATTTGACGGACACAACCAAAAGTTTTTTCGATTAAAACTTTCTGTTCCGTAGATGGGTAAATTCGTAATTTTAATGCTCTATGCTGAGTTTCACCACAGATTACTAACTTATTAGACATAATCAAAAACATTCCTTTTGGTTGTGTTTAGAAAGAAGTCAGAATTCGCAGTTCTGGCTTTTTTCGTTTCTAATTAGTTAGTAGAAGAGAATTCGAAAACCTCTTTTTTTATTTTAGTTTATTTCCGAACCAGTCAATTTCACCATCGTCTATCCGTTTGCGTGCTTTACATGCTTCTCTATAAACTTCCCTGAAAATCTTATCATAATAAGACATCATTATAATTTTCTTATTCTCTTGTAATTCTTCCCATCTAAGAGTTGGACACCTCTGATAAACGTATTCAAGAACTTCTTCTTCAGATTTTCCCTCTTCTATCATTGTGGGGACGGTTTTAATTTTGTATTCCAGTTCACGTTTATGAGCCTCTTTATACCTTTTGCTTTCTGATTCAAACTTATCTGGCGTAAGTATTTCTATTTGGGTAACTACCGACTTATCAAATAGACCAATTGATGGTGCTACCGTATAGTATTCGTTATACTCAAACCTACAATTATCGTCTTCTGTCGCTTCATAGTTAAAGAAACCTTGATAACCGAGCTTTTTCAAAGTATCAGCTATAAGTTTTCGTTTTGATTCACCTAAAAGGGTCCAATCCCTATAAACAATTATGTCTTCTATGTCTTCCCATTCAGCTTCATTTAACCTAAGACTGTTTTTAAGCCGCCTTAGGTCATAATCTGATTGAGCGTTAAATACATCTATTTCTTGATTTAAAACATACTTTCGCACTGCCCCAAAATCATTCTCGAACTTTCTAGCATACCTAATTGCATACATAAAACTTGTGGTTATGAAATACCAAGGAAAATTGGCTTTGTTTTCATCGGATTCAGTACTTTTGCTTAGTGTTCCGTGATAATAAATTCTTGATTTGTTTGTTAGTTTCTGTTCATTATAACGCATACTAAATTAGTCCTTCTAAGCCGTAAGAACACATTGCAACAACAATTTCTCAAAAGCATTGTCGCCACGATTATTTTGTCTGAAACAACATTCATTCACATAGCTTTGCAAATACTTAGTTGATACGTGATGATAACTGCCGATTATAGAACGTTTAAGAATTGCCCAGAAGCTTTCTATGCCGTTGGTATGTAATCCTTTTCCTGCCGAAAACTCACCTAAACTGTGGCATACCGAAATGTGCGTGAATTTATCCGGGTTCGTTTTCTCGTGGTTCATAATGTTGTATCCCTTGAAATCGTCCGTCATTACAACGGTATTCGGCTTGGTTACAGCTGAGATTACGGCTAAAAGTTGCTTGCCAGTGAGTTTTTTACCTTCTTCATTCGGTAGAGCTACACGAGCATAAACTCTTCCTGTTCCACGCTCTTTTATACCGATTACAGGTGTTTTCTTAGTTCCTCGTCCAGTGGTGCTCGTGTCTTTCGGCTTCGGTGTAGTGAATTGAAGATTGTTGTTTTCCTTGCGTGGCTTACCACCAACATAGGTTTCATCAACCTCGACAATCAACTCAAAAGACTTCGTTAAAATTTCGTTACCCATAGCGGTGCGGATTTGTTTTAACATACGCCAGGAAGTTTTGTATGTAACGCCGATTTCTCTTTGTAATTGTAAAGCAGAAATTCCTTTTTTGGCGTTTAAGAAAAGATGCACGGCATAAAACCATTTCGTGAGGTCGGTGGAGGTTTTCTCGAAAATCGTGCCAGTGAAAATCGAAAATGTGTTGTGGCAACGGTTACAGTTGCAGAGCTTTGGCTGGTCGGTTCTTGTTCCGACCTTTTGAGTAGAGCCACAGTGTGGACAAACCAGACCGTTTCTGTAGCGAATCTTGCGAAAATGTGCTATGATAGATTGTTCTGTAGGGAACTTTTCTTGTAATTCCTTGAATGTCATCGCACATAATAACATAGTGCGATTTTCTGAAACGTCAAAAGATTTTTAAGTGTTTGAGGGGATAATTCCGTAAAAGAAAATAAAACAGTTTTAATTTATACTTCAAAACATACTATTGTCACAGATGAATTTGAAGGAAAATTTAAGCAGTATATAAAGTTATGTCCAAAAATTAATGATAGTGCTATTAATGAAATAATAACAAATATTGAAGAAATATTAGATGTAAATGAAGAAAAGAAATCAAACATTGTAAGAATGTTAAAATATGGTATCGTTGTTCATCACGGATCAATTCCTTTGAATGTAAGGTATTGGCTAGAAAAATTTATTAGGGCTGGATATGCAAAACTTTGTTTCTCAACATCAACTTTGATTTATGGTATAAATATGCCTTTTGATGCAATCTATATAGACAGATTTAATTTTGAAGGTGTAACGGAAGATGAAAAGTCTCTGCAAATGAAAAATCTATTAGGTCGAGCTGGTAGAACAAACGCACAGACAAATAAATTTGATTATGGCTATGTGATTATAAAAAAAGGTAGTTTACCAACATTCAGAAAAAGATTTGTCGAAACATCCCAAATTACGAAAGAATCTGTATTAGAACAGCCTATAGATAAGTTAGATAATTTTGATAAGGAAAATATTCAGGCAGAAAAGAATAATGAAGTAATAGATGAATTTACAGAACCAAAAACAAGAATAGAACGCTTAAGTTCTGATGAAATAATGGAATCTGTGAAGCAATTTATTGATATTCTTTTTTTTAATTCAAAAAGTATAAGAGATGAAAAAACTTTTTCTGATGAAGAACGCACCTTAGTTCAAAATATATTAAAGAATATATTTGAGAAATATATTAATAGAAATATGTATAAAGGTGAATTAAACATTTTTAAAACCGGAATGACGATTATGCTTTGGATTATGCAAGGGGAATCATTTAAGCGCATTCTAAATAAAAGGTATGTATATTTAACTAAATTTAACGAGAGAAGGGCATTAAAAAAGGAATTTGAAACAGGACATATTTCACTTGGGGAGTATATGAGGACTTTATCGTATATGTATGTAAATTATTCAGCTACGCCTTCGCATATTCCAGATAAAAAACTTTTGAATGTTGGTTCATCTTTTTCAGAAATGAATGCTACAAATATTGATTATGATTCTATTGTTTATGATACTTATGACTATATAGATAAGGTTGTTGAATTTTCTATGTTAAATGCATATATAACAACTTTAAGCCTTTATCATAAAAAAACATCTGATGGTCGTGCATTAAGTGTTATTAATTGCTTGAAATATGGTTCTGATGAACCAAAAACAATCTTTCTAAAACGATATGGTTTCTCTGATGAAGAGATCAAAATTATATATGACAATGTAAAATCTGTTGATGAAAATGGTATTGAATTTGAAGATTCAATAAAAAATGTTACAGATGAAATATTAAAAGACAAAATTCAAAGATATGAATAGGAGATTGGAGTATGTCCGAAAAATACAGCGTACACGACTACACAGTCGAACAAATCTTAAACTTCATCAAATCTAACGAAATTGCTATCCCAGAGATTCAGCGTCCATTTGTATGGAAAGGAAAACAGGTTCGTGACCTAGTGGATTCTCTTTATAAAGGTTATCCAACTGGTTATCTGATTATTTCTAAAAGTCCGGATTTAAAGCTCAAAGACGGAAGCCTTTCTGTTGGTAAGAAAATCATGATTGATGGTCAGCAGCGTGTTACTGCTATGATGACAGCTTTAAGCGGGCTTGAAGTATTCAATGCTGATTTTGAAAAGAAGCATATTGCAATTGCTTACAATCCTTTTGCGAAAAATGATGAAGAATGTTTTGCTGTTCAGGACAATGCCATCTTAAAAGATAAAAAATGGATTCCTGATATATCTGTAATTTTTCAAACAAGCTTTGATTCTTTCTCTTTTGTTCAAAATTTCTGTGAAGCAAATCCTGATATTACACCTAAAGATTTTAATCAGCAAATTACAAAACTTATCGACATTAAAAATCGTAAACTTGGTGTAATTGAATTATTCGACAAAGAACTGAGTATTGATGAAGTAACGGAAATCTTTATCCGCATTAACAGCCAGGGCACAAAACTTAATCAGGCTGACTTTGCCATGAGTCGTATTGCTGCAAACGAAACTTATGGCGGAAATATGCTTCGTAAAGCAATCGACTATTTCTCTCATCTTGCTGTGGATCCAAAGTGGTATCCAGAAATGACCAAGGATGAAGAATTTGCAAAAACTGATTATGCTCCAAAATTAAAATGGCTAAAAGATGATAATGATGACATTTATGATCCTGATTACAGCGATATGCTTCGTGTTGCATTTATGTCTCAATATCCTCGTGGAAAAATGAAGGACTTGGTAAGTCTTTTGCAAGGCCGTGATTTTGAGACTAAAGATTTTAAGGAATCTATCGCAGAAGAAACCTTCAAAAATCTTTCTAACGGTGTTCTTGATTACATGAACGAATACAACTTCAAACAGTTTGTTCTTGCAATTAAAGATGCCGGTTTTATTTCTAAGAAACTTATTACATCAGATATTACACTGGATTTTGCCTATACTCTTTATTTACGCTTGTTGAAAGATTCTTCAATCGATAAAACAAAGGTAAAGAATTATGTTCAGCGCTGGTATGTAATGAGCACTTTGACTGGTCGTTATATTTCATCTCCTGAATCCGCAATGGATTTGGATTTACGCCGAATCAAAGAAAAAGGATTTTTGCCATGGCTTGAAGAAGTCGAAAAAACTTTATCTGATACTTTCTGGAATGTTGAACTCGTACAGAACCTTGAAACATCTTCTGTAAACAGTCCATATCTTTGTGTGTTCTGGGCTGCTTCCTGCAGAGAAAGCAGTGATTCCTTATTCAACGAAGGTTCAAAGTTTTCAAATCTTATAACAACAATGGGTGATGTACATCATATTTTCCCAAAACAATATTTGATTGATAACGGAATCAACGACAAAGCAAAATACAATCAGGTTGCAAACTTTACCTATCTTGATACACCAACAAACATCGCAGTAGGCAAGGATGAACCTTGTAAATATTTTGCAAAAGTCTTTGAGCAATGCAAAACAGGGGAATACCATATCGGTAATCTCAAATCAGAAGAAGCAATCAAAAAAAATCTTGCTGATAACTGTATTCCGCTGGAGATTAAAGGATGGACATTCAAGGATTATGAAAAGTTCCTGGCAGAACGAAGAAAACTGATGGCTGCAAAGATTAAGGCTTATTATGAAAAGTTGTAAGGAGTTCCTATATGTCTAACATAAAACTAATCCACGGCAGTTGGTCCAGATTTCAGGCAAACACCAAATGCTTTTCTCGAACTGTTCAATGCGTATTACAATTCTCTTGTTCTGTTAAAAGATAACAATTTGCGCTTACGGATCTCCAGAATATCAGGCTGCAAAAAAAGCTTGGACAATGTAGGCAACGAGAATGCCTAAGTTGCGGAACTTAAAACAAGAAATTTCGCCAAAAAAAATCTCCCCCCCCCACACAAAAAAGCGCACCCTCTCCAAAAGGTGCGCCGGTCTCCTTGTCCGCTTGTCGTTTACAGTTTGCCGCCCTCCACAACGAGGCTGTCGGCGTCAGAATCCTTGCCGTAGACCTCGCGCAATGTCGCTTCGTAGTCGGCGTGGAAGAAATTCTCCTTGCCGAGCTTTTCGATTTCGCTGTTGAGCCAGTTCAAGAGGTCCTTGTTGCCCTTGGCGACTGCGGGGGCGATTGTGTCGAGGTTGCCGAGCGACGTTACTCCGCTTCCGACCAGGAATCCCTTGTTCTCCAAAGCCCATGCGAGGACTTCCGTGTTGTCGGTCGAGAGCGCGGCGCCCCTTCCGTCGAGGAGCGCGTTGTATGCGTCGGCATACTGGTCGAATTTGAGGAGCTTCACGTTCGGGTATTTTTCTGAGAAGAATGTCTCGGCCGTTGTTCCCTTTGCGATGATGAGCGTCTTTCCGTCCAAGTCGTCAATCGTGTTTATCGGGTCCTTCTCGTTCGAGACGACACCGAGCGCGACTTTCATGTAGGGAAGGGCGAAGTCCACTTTCTCGGCGCGCTCCTTCGTGACCGTGAAGTTCGCGAGAACGATGTCCACTTTTCCGGTCGTGAGGACTTCGACCCTCTGCGCCGGCTCCACCGGAACGTATTTCACCTTCACGCCCAAGTCCTTTGCGATTCTCTCTGCGAAATAGACGTCGTAGCCCTGGTACAGGCCGTTCTCGTCAACATAGCCGAAAGGCTTCTTGTCGCTGAATACCGCGATGTTGATTGTCTTGGACTTCTTGATTTGAGCGACTGTCCTCGTCTTTGGTTTCGCGAACGCCGAGAATGCCGCGAGGGCGAGTGCCGCAACCGCAAGTGTTTTGATTAGTGCCTTTTTCATACCGTATCTCCTGTTTGTTTTTATTTATGGAGTATGTTTTACTTCTTAATTCCTACTTAGTCAATAGGAATTGTAGGAAAATACGAAAAAAAGACGAATCCGCCATTTTTCGGGTTCGTCTTCCTGCTTTTTTCTGTATCACCTTCTCGCTTCGAATTCGAAATTCGCGAGGAACTTCTTTGCGCGCTCGGTCTTCGGGTTCTCGAAGAAGTCCTTTGGAGCCGCCTCCTCCACGATTTCGCCGCCTTCGCCGAAGAAGAGGATTCTGTCGGCTATAGCGCGGGCGAAATTCATCTGGTGGGTCACAATGAGCATCGTTTTTCCCTGTTTCGCCAAATCCATCATCACGTCCAGGACCTCGCGCACCATCTCTGGGTCGAGTGCGGCCGTCACTTCGTCGAAGAGCATGATTTCGGGCTTCATGCAGAGGGCGCGCACAATCGCCACACGCTGCTTCTGGCCGCCTGAAAGCTGTCTCGGGTACGAATCCTTCTTGTCGATGAGACCGACGCGGGTGAGCCATTCCTCCGCCTCCTTCTGCACTTCCGCCTTGTCCCGCCCCTGCGCCTTCGTTGGGCCGAGCAGGATGTTCTTCATCACTGTAAGGTGGGGGAAGAGGTCGTAGCTCTGGAAGACCATCCCGATTTTCTGCCTGACCAGGTGCATGTCCTTTTTTCTGTTGGAGATGACTTCGCCGTCGAGCAGAATCTCCCCTCCCTGTATGCTCTCAAGCCCGTTTATGCACCGGAGCAGAGTCGATTTTCCGCAGCCGGAGGGGCCTAGTATCACGACGACTTCCCCTTTCTCCACGGAAACGGAAGTGTCTTTCAGGACGCAGACCCCGTCCGCGAATGTCTTGTTCAAATGCCGAATCTCAAGAAGTGCCATTTTTTTATTCTCCACAAATAACGTATGTTCTAGGTTGAATGCCGAGTTATGCATGTTGTAGTTGCTGAAACAAGCTCCCAGCGGGAACCCGCCCATCAAAACGGCAGTACCGCTTTGCGGTGGCTGAGTGTTTTGATGGACGGAACCCCGCTTCCGCTTGTTTCAGCCATTGCACACTGTGAAAACTCGTCATTCGACCTATTAGATTTTCTGCTTTTTCTCGATGATTCTCGCCGCTGTGGAAAGGAGATAGCAGACCGAGAAGTACATCATGAATATGACGAAATATATGGCGATTGCCGACGTGGGGTTCTTCATCCTGTTCGCCTCGATTATCTGCTGGCCGATTTTCACGACTTCCACCACGTTCACGAAAACGACGAGCGACGTGGTCTTTATCATGCGCGTGACGAGGTTCATGCTGAGCGGAATGAGCCGCCTGAGCGTCTGCGGGATTATTATCGACGCGAAAATCTGCCTCTCCGTGAGTCCGAGGGCGCGGCCGCTTTCGTACTGGTGTCGCGGGACGGATTCAAGCGAGCTCCTCACGAGGTCGCCCATCTCCGCGCTTCCCCAGAGCGTGAACACGATGACCGAAGTCGCCTCTCCGCTCAAGTTGATGTCGAACGCCTTCGTTACTCCGTAGTAGAAGATGAAGAGGAGCACCATCTGCGGCATTATCCGCATTACTTCGAGGTAGATTTTGGACGCGGCTTTGATGAACTTGTTCTTCTTCGTCATCAGAATACCGAACGCGGTTCCGAGCACAATCGAGAAAGCGACCGACACGAGCGCAATCCAGACCGTCACCCAAAGCCCCCCGAGGAGCCTCTGGAAATTCGTTCCGAGCGTGAGCACCCTGAACGCCTTGATTACCGCGTCAAGAGTTTCCGAACTGGGCATGGCGCAACCTCCTTTCGGCGTAGTTCGCGATGAGCGAAATCGGCAGAAGCAGAATGAAGTAGGAGAGGGAGAGCAGAAGCAGTGCCTCGTCCGTCTTGTAGTACAGCCCGATGAGGTCCTTCGCCACGTACATGAGGTCGGCGAGGGCTATCGCGCTGAAGACCGAAGTCTCCTTGACCATGAACATCACGTTCGCGCAGAATCCGGGGACGGAGACGCTCACCGCCTGAGGAAGGACGACGTACATCATGAGCTGCGCCTTCGTGAGGCCGAGACTCTCCGCGCTTTCGATTTGGATTTTCGGAACGCCCTCAAGAGCCGAGCGGAACGTCTCCGCCATGTAGCTTCCGCCGAGGAACGTCAGCCCGATGAGCGCGCTCTGTACCGCCGAGAGCTTCACCCCCATCTTCGGAAACGCGAAGTACAGGAAGAAAATCTGAATCAAAAGCGGCGTGTTCCTTGATATTTCGATGTACGCTCCCGAAAGCTGCCTGAGAAGCGGAATCTTCTCGTATCGCGCGACTGCGCACAAAAGCCCGACCAGGAACGACAGCGCGATTCCCGCCGCCGATATCCTGAGTGTGAAGAAGGCCGCGTCGGCGTACATCGGAATCACGGATTTGATGAATTCGTAGTCCATTTATTTCCCCAATTCCTAGTAGGTTAATAGAAAATTGTGCTTGAATCAATGGATTTCCGCTGAACACCGCGTCTGTTTGTGTTAAAATTGATGACATGAATATCCTTGTTTCCGCCTGTCTTTTGGGCGTGGCCTGCCGCTATGACGGCGCGTCAAAACCAAACGAAAAAATCCTCTCGATGCTGAAGAATCCAGTCTTCAACCTAATTCCAGTGTGCCCTGAGATTTTGGGCGGACTCCCGACTCCCCGTCCCCCCTGCGAAATCAGCGACGGCCGTGTCGTCACCCAAAGCGGCGAGAACAAGACCGTGGAATACGAGCGGGGTGCGGACGAGGTTCTGCGCCTCGCGAAATTGTTCAACTGCCGACTCGCGATTCTGAAGGAGAATTCCCCCTCGTGCGGCTCTGGAAAAATCTACGACGGAACTTTCTCCCACGCATTGACCGACGGCGACGGAATCACGGCAAGCCTTTTAAAAGCGAACGGAATAAAAGTCGTGGGCGAAAGCGAACTTGCCGGACTCGACTTCGATATGACCGAGTGAGGATTTTGGAGAATCATAAAAAGGATGTACAGATGAAAAAACTCGCTCTTTGCATTTTTTTTGCTTTGTTCTCGTTTTTTTCATGCGATGAAGTCGGCATAACATTGGACAAAGTTGAGTTCTAAAACAGGACACCGGCAGCATATTTTTTTTGAGAATTGATTTCATTTGTCCCCCTTTGTCACTTTTTTCTTCTTGCCTTAAAGTTCAATCCGCTTCATTTTGAATCTAGCGGATTAAGCAGCTATTCTTCGTCGTAGATTTGATTGTAATATCCGGGACAGCCGAATGTTATGCTGTCGATTTTGTATTTATCTTCCGGGCAATAAAGTCCAACCTGCTTTGATTTGCTCACCCACGAGGTGTCTTCTTCTATCCACTCAAAGTCAGTGGCGAGCGTCAGAATCTTTGCGAGTTCCAAGTCCGAGCAGTCGTTATCCCCTATTGTCAAATGCTTCGCATTGTGTGCATACACTGTTGCGGAAACGAATTCGTCGTCCTCGTATTCGATTTGGACAAGATTGTATGTGTCATTATCCTCCTCGAATTCAGAAATATCAGGCCATTCGAAATCTTCGGGATTTTTCCCTATGTGTTTGTAAAGCTCCTTGAAAGTTTCCTCAACTTTTTTGACTTCTTCCATTTCGAACACGTCTTTGTTTTCTTCGATTGTTTCTAGGCTGTTCTCATAATCAGAACCAAGCACCTTACGAACTTCTTCCTTCTTTGCCCCAAACGGAACGCCATTCACCGATTTCAGCGGTATGATTGTAACCCTATCCATCTATAACTCCATCGTCATACAATTTTTTGTCATATTCTAGCTTTTCAAGCATGGCTTTTACATATTTTAGCTTAGTTTTTCTTAACAGATTTGTAAAATCCATTTCTTGTGCAGCCTGGAGAAACTCTTGTGATTGACACTTTTGGTGGTGCCTTTGATTATTATAAGAACAGTTGCTGGTCATTCATTTTTGAAATCAATGGGGATTTGTATTTGGGCTTTCCCAAGACGGAGCCGTGCACAGGTTTTGATTTTGGGGCAAAAGAAATATTGAAAGACGATATGCAAAAAATCATCTTGAGCGGCACAAGCGAAAAACCTGAATTTTTGGGTCTTCAGCCCCAAAATATAACAGGAATGGAAGAAGGGAAAGTATATGAATTTTTCGCCGAACGCTTTTCCATAACAATTGGCGATGAAGTCGACATAAAATTGGACAAAGTTGAGTTCTAAAACAGAACACCGGCAGGAAACGTTCTCCTGCCGGTGTTCTGTTTGTGCAAAGATTATTGTATTAGTGGTGGAACAACCTGATTCCGTTGAACGTCATCACCATGTTGTACTTGTCGGCGGTCTCGATTACCTGGTCGTCGCGCACGGAGCCTCCCGGCTGCGTCACGACGGTCACGCCGCTCTTTCTCGCGCGCTCGATGTTGTCGCCGAACGGGAAGAACGCATCGCTTCCGACTGCCACGTTCGTGTTCTTCGAAAGCCACTCCTTCTTCTCCTCGCGCGTGAAGACTTCCGGCTTCACCTTGAAAAGCGTCTGCCATTTGCCTTCCGCCAGCACGTCCTCGTATTCTTCTCCGATGTACACGTCGATTGCGTTGTCTCGGTCTGCCCTCTTGATTCCGTCAACGAACTGCAGGCCGAGGACCTTCGGAGACTGCCTGAGCCACCAGTTGTCGGCCTTCTGTCCGGCAAGGCGCGTGCAGTGGACGCGGCTCTGCTGGCCCGCTCCGATTCCAATCGCCTGTCCGTCCTTCACGTAGCAGACCGAGTTCGACTGGGTGTATTTCAGGACGATGAGGGAGATGATGAGGTTCCTCTTGTCGTTCTCGCTCAGTGTCTTGTTCTTCGTCACGATGTTGTCGAAGATTTTCTCGTCGATTTTGATGAAGTTGTGTCCCTGCTCGAATTTGATTCCGAAGACCTGCTTCACTTCCGTGGCCGGAGGAACGTATGTCGGGTCGATTTTTATCACGCAGTAGTTTCCGTTCTTCTTCGCCTTCAAAATCTCAAGAGCCTTGTCAGAGTATCCTGGCGCGATGATTCCGTCTGAGACTTCCTTCTTGATGAGGAGGGCTGTCGCCTCGTCGCATTCGTCCGAGAGGGAGATGAAGTCGCCGAAAGAGGACATCCTGTCGGCTCCGCGGGCGCGGGCGTATGCGGATGCGAGCAGGGTCAGCTCAACTCCGTCGGTGAAGTAAATCTGCTTGAGTGTGTCGGAAAGCGGCGTTCCCACGGCGGCTCCGGCCGGCGAGACGTGCTTGAAGCTGGTCGCGGCTGGAAGCCCTGTGGCCTCTTTGAGTTCCTTCACGAGCTGCCAGCCGTTCAGCGCGTCGAGCAGGTTGATGTAGCCCGGGCGTCCGTTCAAAACAGTAATCGGCAAGTCGCCTTCGTCAACGAAAACCTTGGCAGGTTTCTGGTTCGGATTGCATCCGTATTTGAGTTCGAGTTCTTTCATAGTGAGAATAATTTACTTCAAAAAAGCCTTGTCTTCAATGAAGAAGCCGTCTTCGGTGTCGTCCTTCGGAAAACATGTCTAAAAATATTTATAAGGAGATGTTGAAAAATCGAGTTTTTGAAATAGAATTGAATTCATTCGTTTATTTTTTTTATATGGAGGTTTCATAATGAAAAAACTTTTGGCTCTTGCTGTGGCCGCCGCTTTCACGCTTCCGACATTCGCAATCACTCTTGAGACCGGCGACACTGTTACCGCCGGCTCAAGCACGCTCTATGTCACGAAAATCGCCCAGTCCGCCCAGTCCAACGCATACGACTTGGTAATCCAGGACGGAAACGTGGTCTACAACTACTCTGTGGCGAACGGCGACACGATAAAAATCAAGAACATCGAGTACAAGGTCTCTTCCGTCGGCCGCAACACTGTCACAATCGACCCGAAGGAGACGACTTCAACAAAGGCGAAGACGACGACAACAAAGACTTCGACATCTTCTTCAAAATACATCGACGCGAAATAACGGTGTAGAAAGTCCTTCTTGAATGCCAAAGGCCGTCTGAAAAGAATCAGGCGGCCTTATTTTTCAACCCGCAATCTTCACCGCGAAGCAGTCGTCGATTATGACGACCTCCCCCTTCGCGACCGTCCTTCCGTCGACCACGAGCTTCGCTAGCGTATCCACGTCCTCGTACGCCATGTCGGATTCGAGAGTCGAGCCTTCCTTGATTTCTGGAACTTTCTCGTTCGGAATCTCCACCGTGAAAAGCTCCACCGCCACGCTTCCTTTCTCGTACTTTAGCGTCTTGCCGCTTTCCCTGACCTTGCAGACCCTCGTCCCGAATACGTTCGTCGGAAGGTCTCCCGTGGTGTAGATGCAGTCGCATTCGTAGAGAAGCTCTCCGTCCTTCACCAGGTTCAGCGTCTCCGTCACGGCCTTGTCGAGCTTGAGGATTTCTCCCGGCTGGAAATCCGTCTTTTCCAGGTTGTACCGCCCTATTTCGAGGGAAAAAGTCGTTTCGGAGGCGTTCGTCCTGATTGTCTTTAGCTTCGTCATCTTCTTGGCCTTCTCTGTCTTCAATCCAAGTTTTTTCAGCCCGTCGAAGAATTCTGTTCCGAGTAGGATGTTCATGTAGCCGTCGCGCGTTCCGATTTTCGTGTGCAGCGTGTTCATCATGCATATCGCGCCTTTCGGGATGTTCGCGCCCTCCGTCACGTCCGATTTCCACACGTCCATTCCGCTCATGAGGTATTCTGCGTCCGCTTTCTCCGCCTTTTCGGAAACCGCCTCGAAGAATTCCCTCAGGAAGTCGCTCACATAGTAGTCGTAGAGGATGTTCAAGTCGATTTGCTCGATTGACGTTCCCTTGGACTGCTTGAGCAGCGCCCAGCCAAGCTCCGGCTCGACTTCGACAATGAGCCAGCCGATTGGAGTCGTGGCTTTGTAGATGAACGTGTGCTTGTTGAGCGTCCTGAAGTATTCGGAATTGCTCAGCTGGTCGTTCCAGCCGAACTGCATGAGGCACGAGGTCTTCCTTTTTGAAAGGAGCGTCTCGGTCGCCTGCATCGAAAACGATTCGAGAATCGCCTGCATCGCGTTCTTGTCCCACTGCGAGAATTTCGCCGGGTTCCTGAAGTCGTAGACGCGCATCGGCTTTTCCGCAGGCTCTGTGTCCTTCTTTCCCGTCATCGCGCTCAAAAGCGAGTCGATGTCGTCCTGGGAGAGGACTTCCTTCTGTTTCTTCTGCTTTTCCTGTTCCTCTGCCGCCTTCTTTTCGCTCTCCTTTTTCTCCGCGAGTTTCTTGGCGACCCTTTCCCTTATTATCTCCGCCGCGCTCTTCGTTTCGCTCTTGTACGCGTTTTCGTCGAACGCCTCTTTCTTCGCCGGCTGTCCAAAATCGTGGCCGCTCAAGAGTTTGTTCAATTCGTCCTGTGATATAGTGCTTTCGTTTGACATGTTACACCTCTCTTGTGTTTTTGGAGATTCCACTAAAAGTATAATTCAGATTTGCCATATTTCGGGGAAAAATCCGCCCGCAGCCTCCTTCCGTCGATTGAAAAGAAGGGGACAAGCAAATATGATTGCTGAAAAAAAAAGTTGGAGTTCATTTTGAAAAAGTTTAATGCGCTGTTTTTTGTGCCGCTGTCGCTCGTTCTCTTCTTCGGCTGCGGCTCCACGAAAGTCGAGGATGTCGCTCCTCCTCCCGCCGTCGAAGAGCCGAAGGTCGAGGAGCCACCAGTGGAAATCGTCGAGGAACCTAAGATTGAGGAGCCTGAAATCACAAAGACCGTCCCGGAATTCTCCTACATGAAATACAAGGTGAAGAGGAAGGACGACTACCACAAAATCGCCAGGAAATTCTACAAGGTCAGGCATCTTTGGCCGTGCATCTACGATGCGAACGTTGAAAAGTACCCGAATCCTGACTTGATTCGGACTGGCACCTACATCCGAGTTCCGAAAATCCTTTCAATCTCGAAGGAAGCCGAGAACATAAAGGCTGGAATGTTCCAGGCCTACAACGGATATGTCAAGCAGATTTCGCTCAAGAAAACCCAAAAAGAGAAGGCGAAGAACAGAAGCCGCGCCGTCGGAGTCCTCGTCAGCGCGGAGCTTCTGATTCCGGGGTTCATCAAAAGCAACGAGGGCATGTTCGACAAGACCCATGTCGCCGAAGCGAAGAGGGTCCTTTGGAAGAGCTACCGTTACAGGCTCTGAGATTCCCGTCAGATTGAGAACTGGTCGATTTCGCGGCCGATGTACTTTATCGACTGCTTTATCTTGTCGGAGATTTTGACCAGTGTCTCTCCCGTCTTTCCGATGTTCCTTGCGTCGTCCGCCATGTCGCCCATGCCGGCCTTTATCGTGTTTGTCGCGTCCTGGAGCTTTTGAACCTCGTCGAGAATCAGCTTGCTTCCTGTCATCATCTCTTTCGAGGAATCCTTGACGACCGTGGTGGACGCGTTCATCTTCTGGAGCGATGTCGTTATCTGCTGCGACTGGGACTGCTGTTCGTCCATCGCCGATTTTATGCGCTTGACGATTATGTCCGTCTCGCTGATTCTCTCCGAGACCGAGTTGAACGCCTCGCTCGATTCGTTTGAGGCCGAGACGACTTCCTCTATGGAAATCTGGATTTTAGCGAGCTGGTCTCCGATTGTCCGCGACTGCTCCGCCGAAGTCTCTGAAAGCTTCCTGATTTCGTCAGCCACGACGGAGAATCCTTTTCCCGCCTCTCCCGCGTGCGCCGCTTCGATTGCAGCGTTCATCGCCAAGAGGTTCGTCTGCTCCGCTATAGTCGAGATGGCTGCGTTCGCCTCCTGCAGCATCTGCGATTCCGTCTCTATCTGGGTGATTCTCGTGTTCACGTTCTGCTGGATCCGCATTCCGTTCGTCGCGTCCTCGGAAAGTGCGTCGAAAGACTCCGACATCAAATCGACCGACGAGTTCACGGAACTGATGTTCCCCATCATCTGCTCGACCGCCGTGGACGCTTTTTCCACGCCTGCCGCCTGTCCCTCTATCATCTGCTCCAAAGAGCGTATGCTCTCCGAAATCTGGTTTATCGCGCCCGCCGTCTGGTTCACGCTGTCGCTCTGCGTCTCTATCTGCGAGTGTATCGAGTCGATGTTCCCCATTATCTCCGAGAGCGATGTCGAAGTCTCCTGCGTGCTCACCGAAAGCTTGTCGCCAGCCTTCGCCAGGTTGTCCCTCGATATCTTCACTTCCTTGACGATTTCCTGCATCTTGGTCATGAATTTGTTGAATCCGTCCGCGACTTCCCCGATTTCGTCCTTCGTCTTTATCGTGAGGCGTTTTGTCAAATCCGCGCTTCCCGTGGCGATTGTCTTTAGGGAGTCGTTGATAGCGCTTATGGACTTCGTTATCGAAGTCGCGATGAAGATTCCGAGAATCAGCGCAACCACGATGCTCGCTAGCGCGATTATGACGATGTATTTGACACTTTTCCAGACGCTTGAGAAGACTTCCGACTTCGGGCCGAACGAGACGAGGACCCAGCCGCAGAGGGCGGGCATGCTCTTTGCCGCGAAATATTGGTCGTCGACGTTCAGGTCTATGAAAAGGTCGTCGTTCAAGGAGCCTGCCGTCTGCATGAACTGGCTGAAACCGAAGTCGTCGTAGAAGTTGCCCTCCGAAATCTTCCGCTTGTCCTCGTTCGTGACGTAGATTCCCCTCTTGTTGATTATGTACGATTTCGCGCTTTTGGAGAGTTTGACGGCCTCCGTGAATTCCATGATTCTCTTCGTGCTCAAGTCCAGTGCCGCGATTCCCGTGAAAACTCCGTCCTCGTATATCGCCTTCGAGAGCGTTATGACGTTGTTCCCGGCCTGCGCGTCGTTGTACGGCTCCGAGAAGACCATGTTCTTCGTTACTTTCGCCGCCTGGAACCATGCCGTCTTTGTGTGGTCGTAGTCCGACGAAGGGTTCCAGCTCCTGTCGTTGAATATGGAGCCGCCTTCCGCGAGCGAGTCCCGCGTGGCGAAATAGAGCATTGAATAGTTCTGCTTCCCCGCCGTGAGTTTCTTGAAGTACGCCTCGATTGTCGCCCTGTCTTTCGTTCCTTCGATGGAGAGGAATTCGACCGCGTTGTTCAGCGTCACGCTTGGTTCAGAGAGGAAGAGGTTGACGTCAGAATATGCCTTGTCGATTTGGAGTTCGGCCAGCTGCTGGATATTCGATTTCGATTCCTTCACTTGGATGATTATTATAGGAATGGAAATTGCCACCGCGCATATCATGACGATGGCGATATATCCCGTTATGAGTTTTTTCTTCAATGAGAATTTCATTTTCTGTCAGTCTCCTGTCGCTCTTTTGCGATCCGGTTCCGAAATCCGCCTCTCCCCGATTTTTTTCCCGGCCGCGCCCTTATTTCATCACTTCCTCGCCGCGTCCCATCGCAGTGAGTCCCGTCTTGACGAGCTCAAGGATTCCGAACGGTTCCAAAAAGCGGATGAGGCTCGAAAGCTTGTCCTCGCTTCCCGTCGCCTCGATGATGACCGAGCCGAGCGACACGTCCACGATGTGCGCCCTGAAGACGTTGCACGCCTCGATGATTTCGGCCCTCGCGGAGCCTGCCGCGTTCACCTTGATGAGAGCCATCTCCCTCTCGCAGGTCGCCGACTTCTCGCAGTGGGTAATCGATATGACTTCCACGAGCTTCGAGAGCTGCTTCTTTATCTGTTCGAGAACGTACTCGTCTCCCTGCACGACAATCGTCATTCTCGACTGTCCGGGATTGTGCGTCTCGCACACGGTGAGGGAGTCGATGTTGAAACCCCTTCTGCTGAACAATCCTGAGACTCGGCTCAAAACACCTGCATGGTTCTCTACCAAAACTGAAAGCACATACCTTTCCATGATTCTTCTCCTAAAAATTACGGTGTGAATCCACCAAAATTATTTTATTTCCTTGTAAATACCGAGCAGACGGACGTCCGCCGCCGTCGATTTTAGCTTGTCCATGACGTTTTTGACATACTCGCCCGGATTCTCCACGTCCTCGCCAATCAGCGCGTCCCCATAGAACCAGTAGCTCCACGGCTTCCCCGCAATCGGCCTGGATTCCAGCCTGTTCAAATTGAAGCCGAAGTCCTTGAAGATTCCGAGAGCGTTGTAGAGCGCGCCCGCCTCGTTCTTCGTGGAGAACATGAAGGTCGCCATGTTCGGCTTCTCCGACGTGAATTTCTTCGAATATTCCGTCACATGGTTCGCCGCTATTATGACGAATCTCGTGTAGTTGTTCGGGTTGTTCTCTATTCCCTGCTTGAGGATTTCAAGCCCGTAGATTTCCGCGTTCCTTGCGTTCGCTATCGCCGCGTTCTCCGTCGATTTCTTCTCCGAGACGAATTTCGCGCCCGACGCGGTGGAAATCGTGTCCACGAGATGCCAGCCGCCTTCCTTGAGGAACTTGGAGCTTTGGGCGAGTGCCTGCGGATGGGAGTACACGTTCTTCACGCTTTCGAGCGTCGCCCCCTTCGGAGCCAAGAGCGAGTGCTCGATTCTGAGTGTTATCGCTCCGATTATCGACACGTCCTCGAACCGGGTGAGGTTGTCGTAGTTGTTGTAGATGGAGCCTGCCGTCGAATTCTCGATTGGAACCATTCCGAAGTCCGCCTTTCCGTCCACAACGCTCTGGAAGATGTCGTCGAACGAGTTGACGTGCTCCGCGTTCGCCGCTCCGTCGAAATACTGCTGCACCGCCATCTCCGCGTACGCGCCTTTTTCGCCGCAGTAGACGCACGACGGCTTCTGCTTGACGACGATTTTCCCGGAGCTTTTTATCGTGGTCGAGTCGATGATTTTCTCGTGCGAGTCCTCGAAGGCCGGCCTGATGTGCGCGACCTGCTTTCCGACGACCGGCGCCAGAACTTCCACGTCGCGCATTATCTTGTCGAACTGGCTGGGGTAGAGAGCCTGCGCCGCGTCCGAGAGGGCTTTTTCCGGGTTGCAGTGGACTTCCACGATGATTCCGTCCGCTCCTGCCGCTATTGAAGCCAGAGCCATCGGCGGAATCTTGTCGCGCACTCCGAGGGCGTGGCTTGGGTCCACGATGATTGGCAGGTGGGTCATGCTCCTCAAGACGGGAATCGCGCTCAAGTCCAACGTGTTCCTTGTCGCCCTCTCGTAAGTCCTGATTCCCCGTTCGCAGAGAATCACTTTGTCGGTTCCGCTTGAGAGAAGGTATTCCGCCGACATGAGCCATTCCTCTATCGTCGCCGAAAGCCCCCGCTTCAGAATGACAGGCTTTCCGAGTTTTCCGAGCCGCTTGAGAAGCTCGAAATTCTGCATGTTCCTGGCTCCGACCTGGTACACGTCCACGCCGTTCGCCTCCATGACAGGAAGATGCTCGGCCGCGACGACCTCCGTCACGACAGGAAGCCCGAACTTGTCGCCAGCTTCCTTGAGGTACTTCAATCCTTCCTCGCCCAAGCCCTGGAAAGAGTAGGGGGAAGTCCTCGGCTTGTACGCGCCGCCCCTGAGCATGACGGCGCCCGCCTTCGCCACCGCCTCCGCCGCGTCCATCATCTGCTGCCTGGACTCGACGGCGCACGGGCCCGCGATTGACACCACGCGGCTTCCTCCGACCCGGATTATCTGGTCGCGGTTGTTCGGAACCTCCACAATCGTGTTCTCCGGCTTGAATTCCCTCGATGCCATTTTGTAGGGCTTGGAGATTGGAATCACTTTCGCGACGCCCTCCAAGACCTCGACTTCCCTCGGATCCATCGCCATCTTTCCGACGGCCGCGAGGATTGTCGATTCTTCTCCCTTGATTTCGTTCAGCTTGAAATTTTTCGTTTGAAGAATGTTCTTTATGTTCGATTTTTGATTTTCAGAAATGTCCTGCTTTAAAACGATAACCATTTCTTCATTTTATCCGATTTCCCCTGATTTTGAAATCGTCAGTTTCCTCACCAGGGCGAGCGTTCCCGCGAGGAGCGCGGTTCCGAAAACGAGAGACAACGCCGAATTCTTCACGAACCCCGCGAAAATGTATGTGGCCGCCGAGACCGCCGCCACAGTCATGGCGTATGGGAGCTGCGTCGAGACGTGCCTCACATGGTCGCATTCCGCTCCCGCGCTCGCCATTATCGTCGTGTCGGAAATCGGGGAGATGTGGTCGCCGCAGACGGCTCCTGCCATGCACGCCGAAATTGAGATTATCCTCAAAGGGTTGTCGGCTTCCGGGAAGACGGCGATGCAGATGGGGATGAGGATTCCGAACGTGCCCCACGAAGTTCCGGTTGCGAAGGCGAGAAAGGCCGCTATGACGAAAATCATGGCCGGGAGGAAATTCATGAGCGCGGACGCGTTCCCCTTCACCACGTCCGCGACGAATTCCTTCGCGCCGAGCGAGTCCGTCATCGATTTGAGCGTCCATGCGAGAACCAGAATCAGGATTGCCGGAACCATCGCCTTGAACCCCTCCGGCACGCATTCCATGATTTCCTTCAATTTGAGTGTGCGCTTGACCAGAAACAAGATTGAAGTCGCTATCATGGCCGCAAAGGAACCGAGAACAAGCCCCACGGAAGCGTCGGAAGCCGCGAACGAGCCGATGAAGTCGAGGTATGTCTCGTTTTCGACAAGCTTTCCGCCCTCGTCCGCCACCATCTTCGTGAAGAATCCGCCCGAGTAGACCATTCCGAGCGTGCAGAGGACGATGAGCATGATGATTGGAATCGTCAAGTCGTAGACGGAGCCTTTTTTCTCTTCTGAGTCAGCCGATTTGTGCGATTTTTCTTCCATCGTTTTCAGAGCCGCCTCGTATTTCGCCATAGGGCCGTATTCGGTTTTGGAGAAGACGAGGGCGAACATGAAGACGAGGGTGAAGAGCGCGTAGAAGTTGTAGGGAATCGCCTTGATGAAGAGCGCGAGTCCGTTTTCCCCCTCTGTGACGAAGCCTGAGACGGCCGCCGCCCACGACGAAATCGGGGCGATGATGCAGACCGGGGCCGCGGTGGAGTCTATGAGGTACGCGAGCTTCTCCCTTGAGACAGAGTGCTTGTCCGTGATTGGGCGCATGACCGAGCCGACCGTGAGGCAGTTGAAGTAGTCGTCTATGAAGATGAGGATTCCGAGGATTATGGTCGCGATTTGCGCGCCGACCTTTGTCTTTATGTGCTTCTTCGCCCATTCGCCGAAAGCCGCCGAGCCTCCGGCCTTGTTCATGAGCGTTACCATGATTCCGAGAACCACGAGGAAGATGAGGATTCCCACGTTGTAGGAGTCGGCCGCCGACGCTATGAGTCCGTCGTTGAAGACGTGCCCCAGGAAGCCCGAGAAGCCTGATGCCGCGTCGAGAGCGTAGAATGCGCCGCCTATTACGATTCCGATGAAGAGGGAAGAGTAGACTTCCTTGGTGAGCAGTGCCAGCGCGATTGCAACGACAGCTGGCACCAGAGATAGAAAAGAGCCTGTGATATTCATTCAAAGATTCTGAATCAAAAAAACGCATCTTGTCCATTGCGTGGAGAGGGAAAATTCAAAAAATGCGAATTTTGATTCAACTTTCGCTTTTGCAGACAAAACCTTTGCTTGTTTTCCCTACAAACTTTTCCCCTTTTTTTCTATAATTTTAGATTATGAGTGAACACAAAACAGTAGACGAGACGACTCTCGAAAATCTTCTTTATCTTTCAAGGCTTTCCCCTGAAAGCACTGATATGGCGACCCTCAAGAAGCAGGTCGATGAAATTGTCGGATATTTCGACATCCTCTCAAAATACGACGACTCGGAAAATCCATACGACGCATATCCTTCGACAGAGGCAGAAAAACTCCGCGAGGACGACATCGTTCCGGGACTTGAGATGAAGGACGTGAAGAAAATCAACGAGAAGGAATTCATGGACGGATATTTCCAGGTTCCGAAAGTTCTTGGAGAAGGGGCATAAGACATGTACTACACAATCGAAGAAACTATAAAGGCTCTCAAGGAAGGGAAGACGACTTCCGTTGAGCTGGTGCAGAATTCAATCGACACTTTCGAGGCTGACAAGAAATCTGAAAAGCCTTTGAACGCGTTCCTGGAAATCTACGGAAACGCAGTCGAACTTGCGAAAGAAGCCGACGCCAAAATCGCCGAGGCGAAAGCCGCTGGGACTTTGGATAAGCTTTTTGAGGAGAAGCCGCTCCTGGGGCTTCCATTCGCCAACAAGGACAACATTTCCGTGCAGGGGCAGCGTCTCACCTGCTCCTCGAAAATCCTCGAAGGCTACCGCGCGCCGTACAACGCCACTGTCATCAACCGCTTGGTGGCGGCTGGAGCGATTCCGCTCGGACGCTGCAACCAGGACGAATTCGCGATGGGCTCTTCCACCGAGTATTCAGTCTACGGGCCTACGAGAAACCCGATAAACCGCGACTACGTTTCCGGCGGTTCCTCCGGCGGTTCGACAGCCGCCGTCGCCGCTAACCAGGCCCTCTTCGGACTCGGAACCGAGACAGGCGGTTCTGTCCGTCTCCCGGCTTCGTACTGCGGAGTCTACGGACTCAAGCCGACTTACGGTGTCCTTTCGCGCTGGGGAGTCGTCGCGTACGGTTCCTCTCTCGACCAGGTCGGAATCATCGGACACACGCCGCGCGACATCGCCCTTCCGCTTTCTTTGATGAGCGGAGTCGACTTCTACGACGACACTTCCGCCGACTTGCCGGATTCCGACAAGCTCAGGAACCTTTCCGCCTACAAGGATTTCTCTTCCCTCAAAATCGCCGTTCCAAAGCAGTTTGAGGAAGCGAAGGGATTGGACGATGAGGTGAAGAAGGTCTTCGAGGACACGAAGGCGTGGTTCGTTTCGAAAGGGGCGAAAATCGAGACCGTCGACCTTCCGATTCTGGACGCTTCAATCGCCTCGTACTACGTCATCGCGCTTTCCGAGGCCGCGTCCAACCTTTCCCGCTTCGACGGAATCCGCTACGGCCGCCGCGAGGACAACGGCAACGGCTACGACCAGCTCTATGTGGACACCAGGAGCGACGGATTCGGGCCTGAAGTGAAGAGAAGGATAATCATCGGAAACTATGTGCTTTCCGAGCAGTTCTCCGGCACGACGTACAAGAAGGGAATGAGCGTGCGCGCCCGCATCCAGAGGGAAGTCGCCAAGCTTTTCGAGAGCTACGACCTCATCATCTCGCCTGTCTGCCCGACGACCGCGTTCAAGCTCGGAGAGAAATACGACGATCCGCTCGCCATGTATTTGAGCGACTTGTACACGGTCTTCGTCAATCTCGCGCGCATTCCTTCGGTTTCCGTTCCAGCCGGATTCACAGAATCAACAAAAATGCCGGTCGGAATCCAATTCGCCGGAAAGATGTTCGACGAACTCAAAATCATGCAGCTCGCCCAGGCCTGGGAAGAGGAGCACACCCTCTGCGGCGTTCCCGTTAAGGAATAAAGAATTGAAAAAAGAGAAACGGGTGTCTTTCATTTCGTTTCTCTTTTTTGAGAGGCATGAAATAGAAAATGAAAAATTTTGACTGAGGCGCTTTATGACGAGAAAAACATCAAAGAAAGCAATCGCTGCAGTCCTCTTTCTCTTTTGTGCGCTGGCAGTCTTTGCAAAAGGCAAAGCCAAGCCGCGACAGGCTACGCTTTACGAGCAGGGGTTGTCTCTTGCCGCGCTGATGAAGGAAAAGGCAAACTCAAGCGATTATCGTGCGATTGTGCTTGGCGCAAACGGCGACCTAGACGAAAAAGTGCGCGAACTCGGCGCGGGCGATGTGTCAAAGCCGACGGCTGTCTATCGTTTGAGCGGAGATTTTTCCTTTTTCGGCTCAATGATGCTCTCTTCTGTTTCCCGTGGTGAAAGCATCTCTCCCTCCATCAAGCGGGAAATCGCCGCTCGCCTGCTTTCTTCATTCGCTATGATGTGGACAGGGATGAAAGCCAGTGCCACCGCGGCTGCCGCCGTGAGCATCCTGCAGTCCCAGTCCGTGTTCGTGAGCGACGAGCTTTCGGAAAACTGCGCTTACGTCTACACGTTCCAGGAGGGCTATCCCGTGGCGGTGAGCTTCATCAAGGGCGACGGCGGCGCGGTGCTGGCGGACGCGAGCTATGTGGTGGACGAGGATTTTATTCCGTCGCTTGGGGAGATGCTCGACGATGCGAAAAACGAGGAAATGGACATGGGGCTTCGGCTGGAAAAAATTCGCTAGGATTTCCGTTTTTTCATGCATGGAGGTGTTTATGAAAGAAAGTTTTCTTTTCGTCACGGCTCTTCTTTTTGCAGGCGCATTGTTTTTTTCGTGCGATGTGGACGAGGAAATCGAGACGATTGACTTCTTCGACACCGAAAGCCAACGGATGACCATCGTGAACACCGGCACAACGCCGCTCACGGTGAGAGGATGTGCGATGTTCGCCGAAAAAGACAGCGACGGCAACGTCTTTAGTTTCGTCTACGACGAGCGGAAGTCGGAAGTCGTTGTTCAGCCCGGCGACACAGAATCGATAGGTTTTTCGAGCGTCGGCGGCATCTATGTTCCCGAAGAAGTGAGCTGGGAGGCGACATTCTCGTTCAATGGAAAGTCTGTCATCTACGCTGGGTGGAGCGAGGACTACAAGATGGACGGCGACACAACGGAACGGGCGGGCTACGGCCTCATGCACATGAGACCCAGGGAAAATTCCGGCAGAATCGATGACTACATTTATTCTACGCTCTTCGAGGACGGAGAACCGGTCGAACGCTTCGAGTTTTCGAGTAACTACCAGCTCATCGCCACCGCATCCGACGAGGAAGTCACGTTCGCAATGATGAAAGCGGGATTCCCGCCTATCAACATCAAGTTTGCCGACCGTCTCGCCTATTACGATGCTTTTGATGAATACCACGCAAAGCACAATCTCGGCGCAATGGAGAAGTTGTTTGCCCGCGCGCTTTTAGAGCGGCTTGATTTGTACATTTCGCTGAAATTATAGATAAAAAAATAGAAAGGGTTTAAGGAGCATACAAATGGCTATCGAAAAATATGAAATCGTAATCGGCTGCGAGATTCACACGCAGCTTTTGACAAAGACGAAGGCGTTCTGCGCGTGTGAGAACCGCTACGGCGGAATGCCGAACACCCGCGTCTGTCCGGTCTGTCTGGGACTCCCTGGTGCCATGCCGCGCATTTCGAAAGGCTACGTGGAACTTGGAGCCGTCGCGGGACTTGCATTGAACTGCGACATCGCGCGCTTCACGAAATTCGACCGCAAGCACTATTTCTACCCTGACCTTGCGAAGGGCTACCAGATAACGCAGTACGACATCCCGCTCTGCACGAACGGGCACGTCGACTTGCCGATGAGCCATTATCCGGCCGAAAGCCTCGAAGGCGGCTCGAACTACCGCCCGAAGAATTTCAAGGGCGAGGACTGCATAATCGAGTCCAACGGAAAGAAATACCGCCGTGTCAGAATCGAGCGCATCCACCTTGAGGAGGACGTAGGAAAGTCCCTCCACCTGCAGGGCGCGCACTCGTACATCGACTACAACCGCTGCGGAACCCCGCTCGTGGAAATCGTCACGAAACCCGACATGACAAGCCCGGAGGAGGCCGCCCTCTTCATGCAGACCGTGCAGGAAATCCTCCGCTACGTCTGCGTCACGAACGGAAACCTCGAAGAAGGAAACATGAGGTGCGATGCGAACATCAACTTGAACGTTTGGGAAGACGGGAAACTCTACCACACGCCGATTTCCGAGATAAAGAACTTGAACTCGTTCCAGAAAATCAAGGACGCGTGCGCATACGAGGCGAAAAGGCAGCTTGAGGAATTCCAGAACGACAGGCAGGAATTCAACGCGGGCTTCAAAGTCACGATGGGATGGGACGATGCGAACGGAAAGACGGTCGTGCAGAGAACCAAGAACAGCTTCGTCGACTACCGCTTCGTGGTCGAGCCTGACATCAAGCCGTTCAGCGTTTCCGAGGATTTGATAAGCAGGGCCGCTTCCAGGGTCGGAGAGCTTCCAGAGGCGAAGAGAGTCCGCCTGCAGAAGGAGTTCGGGCTTTCAGACTTCGACGTGGAGACGCTCACTTCGTCCCGCGCTCTCGCCAACTGGTTCGAGGAGGCGGCGGATGGAGCGAAGGACGTGAAGAAGGTCGCGAACTGGATTTTGGCCGAGCTTCTGGCGATTTTGAACGAGAAGAAAATCACGATTGAGGAAGTGTCGATTACTCCGAAGCACATCACGGAGCTTGTGAACGCGATTGCCGACAAGAAAATCTCGAACGCCCAGGGAAAAATCGTCTTCACGAAGATGCTTGAGAGTGGAAAAATGCCGCTTGAAATCATCAAGGCCGAGGGCATGGAGAGCGTCTCCGACACCGGCGCAATCGACGCAATCGTCGCCAAGGTCGTCGCCGACAACCCGAAGGCGGTCGCCGACTACAAGGGCGGAAAGACCAACGTCGTCGGCTGGCTCATGGGCCAGGTGATGAAGGCTTCCGGCGGCAAAGTCAACCCGAAAGTCGCGACGGAACTCGTGCAGAAGCACTTGGCGGCGTTGTAGGGGATTTTTTTTGACGGATGCGCTGCCGCCTTTTTCGTTGGTCTGCGTGTCTGTCTTTGATTTTTTTTGGAGGAAAACATTATGGAACAGTTGAAAAAAGGCATCGGCGCCGCTTCGAAGGAATTTGGCGCGTTCAAGAAATTCATCTCCCGCGGAAACGTAGTAGACATGGCTGTCGGCGTAATCGTTGGAGGCGCGTTCGGAAAAATCGTGACGAGCCTTGTGAACGACATCGTGATGCCGCTCATCGGCATAGCCCTCGGAAAAGTCAATTTCGCCGAGTTGAGCGCGAAAATCGGGGATGCCGAAATCAAGTACGGCTCGTTCATCCAGACCGTCATCGATTTTGTCATCGTCGCGCTCTGCATCTTCATCGTCGTAGAGCTTTTCGAGAAATTCAAAAAGAAGGAGGAGCCGAAACCTGAGGAGCCGAAAGCCCCAGCGAAGTCCGACGAGACCGTCCTCCTCGAAGAAATCCGCGACCTCCTGAAAAACCGCGGCTAGAGAATAGAACGTATTCATGGCAACAGCGCGCAGTTTGTGCAAAAGCATATTCGATTGCGCTGAAAAAGTGGTGAAGCACAAAAATCTCGGTGTGTCATGGACAAAAAGTTCATGACGCACCGGGATTTTTTTTGCTACTGCAAAAATTCCTTATCCCCACCAAAAAAAATCCGCAATCGCTTTGGCATCTTACTTTCCGAACAAATCCGAATGCGAACCTGTGTTGACAAGCGTGAGCGTGAGGATTGAATCCTGCTTCAAATAGACCAAAAGCCAATCTGGCTGTATATGACATTCACGGAACGGTTTCATGTTGCCCAGTTAGCTGATGATCGTGATGCTTTTCCTCAAGAGGCTCATTGTCTTTCAGCTTGTTGATGACACTTTCAAGTAAAGAGACATCAAGACCGCGTTTTACCGCCAGCTTGTAGCTCTTTTTGAACTGTGAAGTCCGCTTTATCGTATATGTCATGAATTCAAGTCCTCGAACAGTTCCTTTGTGGTTGCGAAGCATTTTACAGACGGGTCTCCGCTGATTTGCAGGGCTTCGAGCATCGCGCTGGCAAGTTCAGGGCTTGGCTCTTTTTCTTCCTGATTTTTTTTCTGCTCGTAGCGGTAGACGACATAATCGATGTAATTGGAAATATCCTCAAGACATGCTTCTGGCACTGATTTTACCTGTGTCAAAACGGCTTCATAACTCATTTTTGCACCTCCATGTTTTAGACTAGCTCTTTTCCTTTATATGCATAATCCCGCAGCTTCGCAAACAAAACAGTGCGCTGCCGAGGAAATTGCCCGTGCAGCGTGCTGATTGTTTTTCCTTTGCCAGAGCTTTTGCTTCTTCCATGTTCGAGATTCTGTCCCTTTCCCGGACTTCAGCGTGGTACTGTGCAAGCCACAATCCTCTGTCGGAACTGATTGATGACAATACGCTTTGTGCATTCATGATACCATCCTCCTTTTCCGTAAGATTCTTTACAAGCTCGGAGCTGTTCCTGTTGTCGGCGTTCTTGAGGAACAGTGCCCACTTTTCTGCGGCGGAAAGCCTTTCCAGCTCTTCGCTTCCGTATTTTTCGTCAAGGTGCGTCAGTTCAATGAATACTATGTTCAGAATGTTCGTGAGCGGTTCGCCGTTCTGTTTTTTCATCGTGTAGTAGTTCACGACCGATTTTTTCCTGCCGCTCCTTTCCTTTTTGGGTTGCATCGTTCGGCTCGAAGCTGACTTTCGCGATTTTTCGGTCCAGCACTGCTTCCAGAAACGAATGCAGCGCTTTTTTCGATGCTTCCGTATCTGTAATCATAAGTCATTCTTCAATAGATTTCCCCGTTTGTGTCGCGAAAATAAAAAACAGCCGCCATGCAATTGGTGCTGGCGGCTGTTTTGTCTTGCTTTTGCGGCTTTATTTTGTTATCTCAGTCAATTCATACGGCTCGTCGTAGATGCTGCTGCCGTCGTAAAGCATGTTGTATGTTTCTTCTTTGCTTTCTGTTGTGCATGTTGCCTTGATGAGTCCGTTTTCATTCGTGAACGTTCCGCTGACGGAGCTATCGTCGTCGTATGTGATTTTGAAAGACCCGTCTTCGCTGAACGTGTAAGAGAAATCTTGTTTGCTGTATTCATCGGCATCTGCGAACCAGAATACCGTGTAGAGCCCTGAGCCGCTTTTTCGTTGCATTTTATCTTCGTCGTATGAAAAATAGTATTTTCCGTTACATGACAGTATTGAACAGTCAGGCTCGGATTCCTCTTCGTATTCGATGTTGTTTTGTGTGTCGTCTGCGCTTTCGCCTGTGTAGATTTCCCCGTTTTCGATTTTTAGATACCAAGTACCGTCTTTTTCGTCGTCAACGCTGAAGATTTTTCCGTTCAGCGTGCTGTTTTCTATCACTGTGGCTGTTTCTGGAACTTCGGCTGTTTCTGGAACTTCGGGTCTTTCTGGAACTTCGGGTGTTTCAGGGGAATTTGAAGGTTCTGATGTGCTTGTTGTCGTTGAGCCTTCTTCATCGTCGTCAGAGCATGATACGACTGCTCCTGAAATCAGCGCGAGAGCTGAAAGCATTGCGATTGTTTTGAAAAATTTCTTCATCTTGAAAAACTCCTAGTTAATATTTGTAAAAGATGAGTAACTATACAAAAAAAAAGTAATCGCGCAAGTTTTTTTTCAAGTTTCAAAAAAGAAATCCGCAAGGTTCTCTTCAGTTTGTGCACAAAAAAAATATCATCTACGCGCATGATGATACTTTGCAAATTTTTTGAAACTAACTTATTATAGTTTTCATGAATTTGAAAACTATTCAAGCTATCATTCTTCAAAATCAGAAACTTTTGTCGGAGGGGGAGTCTGTGGTTCAGAGGACTCTTCGTATTGAGACGATACCGAAAAAAGCGGCGGTTTTGATTGGAATTAGAAGGTGTGGAAAATCCACTTACATACGAAATCTCGTTTCAAGTGAAGTTGATGACAAATCCCTTGTGTGCCATATCGATTTCGCTGATGACCGACTTGTCAGTTTGCAAACTGAGGAGCCGGCTCAAATAGCAGACGCATATTATCAACTCTATCCTGACCATCATGATAAAACAGTTTATTTCTTCTTTGATGAGATTCAATTGGTGAATGATTGGGCTCTTTTTGTGAACCGTCTGCAGAATACTGAAAAATGCCATGTCTTCATAACAGGCTCATCGGCCAAGATGCTTTCTTGGGAGCTTGCTACGGAATTAGGGGGCAGGACAATGAGTTGGGAACTTTTTCCCTATTCATTCAAGGAGTATCTCTTCGCTCATGGCTTGGACTCAAAAATAAAGATGCTCTCTTCGATTGACAAAGTGCATAACATATTTTCACAATATCTCAAATGGGGCGGATTCCCAGAACTCTTGTATATTCAATCTGAGAATCAAAAAACTCGTTATCTGCAAAACATTGCGATGGATGTCATTTCCAGGGACATCGCTATGCGATACAAAATCCAGGACCTCCCATTGCTGCATACGCTCATGCTTTTGTTGCTGGGCACCATGTCGAGATCTATCACCGTGAACAAGTTGAAGCAAAAGTTGTCTGGTATGCATTACTCAACTTCCAATGAGTGGATTTCAAAATACATACGCTATTTTTCAGATGCCTACCTTATTTTCCCTGTGGAGATTCTTTCTCCCAATATCGCTGTCCGCTCTGTAAATCCAAAGAAGATTTACTGTGTTGATCATGCACTGGCGCTTGCATGTGATTTCAAACTCTTTGACAATATGGGGGCAGTCCTTGAAAATATGGTTTTTGTCCACTTGAGAAGGCAGACGTTCGATATCCACTATTACAAAACATCGAATGGCCATGAAATAGATTTTGTAACAGGAACCGAGGGCAATCTTAGTCTGTATCAGGTCTGCGTTGATTTGGAGGACGAGGACACAAAAAATCGGGAACTGAGAGCAATAAAAGAAGCCTGCATAGAATTGCAGTGCCAAAGAGCCACGGTTGTTACCCTTCAGCAAACTGAGACGATACATGCCGAAAACTGCGAAATAATGATTGTAAAAGCCGTCGATTGGCTTGTTTGAAAAATCGCACAGGCGCCCGCTTTGGGCGTCTGTCAATTTCCCATCACGCAATGCGAATCTTGTCGAATTCCGAATACGGTTCGAGCATCTGGAGCATAAATTCGTACGGCGTCATTGATTTCAAATCTCCTGAAACCACGTCCTCGAATATGGCAGCGGAGGCTCCGCTCACGAGTTTTACGCCGTTCTCGTTTTGCGTCACAGGAAGATGCGCGCTCCTTTCGCAGCACCACCAAAGAAACAGCCGCCGCTGAAAATCCCTCTAGCAGAAGATGAATTTCGTGAGCCAGTGCAGTACGAAAATTGCGATGCAGCAGCCCATGAGGACGTATGTCGATATCTTCTTGACCTGCTTAGACTTCTTCACGCCGTATTTGCACCAGATTGCGAAGTGCTCGCAGTTGTTCCATGCGAGCCTGTACTGGCCCTTCATTTCGCCGAGCTGCGATTTCGCCCGCCTTATCGTCGCCTTCGGGGAGAAGCACTTGCGCTTGAGCGGCTTCTGTATCTCCAGCGGGTCTCCCCGCAGGAACGCCTCCAGCGAAGTCTGCTTGACCACTGCCGTCTTCGGGTCGATTTCCTTTGCCGGTTCCGCGGCGAAGTGAATCACCTGGTTGTCCCCGATGTAGATTCCGAAATGCCTGTAGCGTCCCCTGTTCACGCTGATTATGTCGCCTGGGGTCGGCTCCTCGTTCTCCATCGTCTCCTTCAACGCCCTGTTCTTGAGCACGATGACCTTCTGCTTGAAGTATTCGTTCTTCTGCTCCAAGTCCACGGAGGAGGGGATTCCCTTCGTTCGCTCTACCTTCTCCGGCACGTCGATTATCATGCGCGTTCTGTGGAGGACGCTGAACACGCCGTTTATGCCGATGCAGAGGACTGGAATCTTGTATGTGCGGGCGAGGAAGGCGTAGCCGGATTTGAAGTCGGAGATGCGGCCGTCGGGGTTGCATCTGCCTTCCGGGAAGATGATGATTGATTTTCCTTCGTCGATGGCCCTTTTCGCGAGCAGGAACCATTCCGTGTCCAGGTTGTAGCGGTCGCACGGAATGCATTTTGCGAGCTTCAGAATCCAGTGGACGCTTTTCTTTTCGTACCAGTCTTTCGCCACCACGGCCGTCATTTTTCCGTGCAGGACGGTCTCTATCAGAATAGGGTCGAACAGGTGCGTGTGGTTCGCGATTATGACGCACGGGCTTTTGAGTTTCTTTCCCTGCAGCTCCTTGTTCGTGAACATTATCTTCGGCTTGTAGAGAATTTTTATGATTATCTTGAATATGAATATGAAAAACATTCGCATTGGCAGATTAAACCTCGGTGTCCATTTGTCGAAATCTAAAATTCTGTTATTCGGTAACGGTTATTCTACAATATTTATGGTTTTGATTTGAGTACCTGCGATGAAAAAAAATCAAAAAAAAAGTTGAGAACCTATTGACGTTTTTTTTCGATGAGTATATTATCTTAATCATTCCACTAAGGGCGACTAGCTCAGCTGGTAGAGCAACAGACTCTTAATCTGTGGGTCCGCAGTTCGATCCTGCGGTCGCTCAACAAACCTCTGAATGGAAACGTTCGGAGGTTTTATTTTTGCGGAAATAGCGCAGAGGTAGCGCGTCACCTTGCCAAGGTGGATGTCGCGGGTTCGAATCCCGTTTTCCGCTCTTACGACTCGGAGTTTTCTCCGGGTCGTTTTTTTTGTGGCTTCGGCTACGCTCAGCCACCGTTTTCCTACGCTCAGCCACTATTTTGCTGCGCTTGGTCGCCGTTTTTTTTCAGTTTGAAGTTTGGTCCATTCGGCCATCGAGGTTTTTCTGCTGGTTCGTTCGGCTTCTTTTTTTCCGATTTATCAACGGTGTGAAAAATGTTAGAATCAACGCAAATGTCTGAGAATGAAAAAATCCTGATAGCGAAGATAAACGAACTTTACGGAAGCGTGAGACGCACGCGCGATTGCTTCCTGTACACCCAGAAGAACGTGCGCCTGACCGACCTGTACCAATCTGGCGGCCGCGCCATACTCGGCTGGGGAAAGGGTGGGGCCGTGACGGTCTTCAAGAACGTGCTTGAGCGGAAGCTGACAGGAGCGTTCGACACCGATTTTTCGCCGAAGGCCGGCTTTGGAAAGTCAAGGCTCTCCGCCGCTGTCACCGAACTTTTGGGGGAGGTTCCGAGCGGGGAATCTTCCGGCAGGGTGGTGCTTGTCTTCAATTCCGCGTTCGGCTGCAGGGATTCCGTATCTTTCCTGAAGGAAAAATTCAACATCGACGCGAAAAAGTACGTGCCGTGGAACCAGGACGGAATCGACTGGAGGAGAGAAAAGGCCGTCGTCGTCGAGCCGCCGTTCGCGTGGGACGAGGACTGCTTCGTTCTCGCCTTGGATCCGGATTTCTTCGAGGGGCTGAAAGGCGATTCAGTTTTGTTCGGCTCTCTCAGTTCTCTCGTCTACAGGATTCCGTCTCCACTCTGCGCGGCGTTCACGCGGTCAATCTACGATTTGATAAAGGAACTGCAGAACAGGGAGGAGAAAAACTGGTTCGTCTACGACACGGTGCTGACAAAATACTGGCTCAGGAAGGGGCCGTATCTCTATCCGAAAGTGCCTGGGGAAAGATACATGGAGTTCGTCCTTCACTGCCTTGAGAACGCTCTTGTGGTCTCCCCCGAATACGACGTGCCGAGCATCGTTCCTTTCGGCGCCGATTTGGGGAATTTCACAAAGTTGAAGAGGAATCCTTTCGAATTTTGATAGTGCTTTTTCGGGCGGGGGTTTGAAATGTCTGATTCTGAAATCATATTGTGCATAGTCAAGCTTGTGTTCGGCGGAATAGCCGCTTTCCTCGCGATAATGCTCTGGAGCCGCACCAGGGAGCCTTCCTGGGTGTGCGTCGTGGCCGGAGCCGTGACGGGCTATGCGGGCATCGTCTATGAGTTGCTTGTCAAGCTCGGAATCGTCTTCGCCGGGGATTGCCTTTTTCCGGGCACGGAGATTCCTCTTTCAACCTTGTTTTTCACTGTCGTTCCGCTCGCCTTCGTCATCGCCGCTTTCATTTTGATGCTCAACAAACTCAAGTGAACGTTTTTCGTTGCGCAAAAAAAATATACCTGTTCATTGGAGGAAGACATGTCGATTTCTGAATATTGGGAGAAATTTTTGAAGGATTCCAAGCAGAATCCCGACGAGGTCGGTTTTGCCGGCGAGATGGTCTTCGACGGGAACGCCGTTTCCGGGACGGAGAGGCTGTCCCTCGTTCTTGGCGGAAAAAAGACCGCCATGTTCTCGGCTTTCGATTCGTATGGGATAAACCGCGAGCCGCTTCCCGTCTCCGGGGAGCTTTACATCGTGGAGGACGCGGACGGAGAGCCGAAGTGCATCGTTGAAATCACCGACGTGAACCTCGTGCCATTCTCCGATGTCTCGTGGAACCTGGCCGAGAGGGACGGGGAGGACGAGAACCTTGAGTCCTGGCGCGAGAAGACGAGGGAAATCATGGAGGACGAGGCCGCCGTCTGCGGTTTTGAATTCACGGATTCGTCGAAGCTCGTCTGCGAGATTTTCCGGGTGATATACAGATAGGTCGAATGTCGAGTTTATGCATACCGTAGTTGCAGAAACAAGCTCCCAGCGGGAACCCGCCCATCAAAACGGCAGTACCGCTTCGCGGTGGCTGAGTGTTTTGATGGGCGGAACCCCGCTTCCGCTCGCTTCTGCCATTGCACTGTGAAAACTCGACTTTCGACCAGATAGTTTTTGATTTGGCAAAAAGTCCGGGGTCGAAAAAAAACAAAAACAAACGCCTCCGAGACTGGGAGATAAAAAAATGGCAAAACATGCTGCTAGTTCACCGATTTTCTGGATTATCCTGAATCTCGCCGTGGGCGTGATGCTCGCTGTGGGTGGAATCTGGGCCTTGCAGGGCGGAGGGGACTTCGCCTGCAAAGCGTTGAAGGGGCTTTCCAATGGGGACACCGCGAAAATCCTCGGAATAGCGTTCGGAGTCGTGGAGCTGCTTTCGGGCATCTTCATCATCCTCCAGTGCTTCGTCGCCGACAAGTTCGGCAGGCTCGGTTACGCTCTCAAAGTGATAATCTGCGTCATCTGGGCGATTGCGATTGTCGTGGCCGACATCTTGAACGGCGACTTCGGCAATTTCCTTTCGTGGATCTACACTTTCGCGAGCCACTTGATTGTACTCGCTGCCCTTCTCGTCACGAGAAGCTAGCCTTCCGCCGCCGCCGTGGAGCTTTTTCCTCCGTGGCGGCGGGCATAAAAAAAAACCGAATCGGTGTGGAACTGATTCGGTTTTTTTGTGTGACCCTAACACGAGTCGAACGTGCGACCTGCTGCTTAGGAGGCAGCCGCTCTATCCAGCTGAGCTACAGGATCAAAAGTGACTGTAGTATAGCCGAATGTTTCGATTTGCTCAAGGTCTTTTTCGCGGCAAACTTTGTTTTTCCCGCCGTTAGTTTCCGTAGACCGGCAGCTGTTTGACAACTTGCCAAAATCCGCTTTTCCGCGAACCTCGCCGCTCTATGAATCCGAGCTTTTTCAGAATGGAAATGGCCGTGTCGACAGCGGTCTTTCCCCTTTTCACGAGTTTTGATAATCCTTCTTTTGTCACTTTTGGATTTTTTTGAATTTCAGAGAGCACTTTTTTCTGCGTTTCGTTCAAAAATTGTTCCGGCTTTGTTGGAATATCCGATTTTTCCACTTCGGAATTTTTTAGCCAATTGAATGGGATTCGGACGACGATGGAATTCTCTCTGAACTCATACGCATTTCTGCCGTATTTTTCTGTGATTTTCGGAACTCCGCGGCCTGTGCGCTCGCTGATGTGCAGTTGGAGGAAAATTTCGGAGAGCCGTTTGTTCACAGGTACGGACTCCCCCGCGAAAAAGCCTTCGAGCGTCTGCTCTGGTGGCAAGGCTCCTCTAGACAAAATTTCGATTCTGTCTGAATAGACGGTTATCATTGGTTCGTTCTCGCTTACCCACTTGTTGTGGACAAAGGCGTTGATGACAGCCTCCCTGAATGCATCGTTCTCAAACAGTGGCACTTCTTTTCGTTCCACAATTCTGTTCGATTCGTCAGTCTGGAGTATATTCAATACATCACCGTAGCGGAGTATCTCGTCTAGAGAATATAGGAGACATTGGAAGCCGAATTCCCGTACAGAAAACAGCTTGGAGGATTTTGTTGTTCCTGAAAAAATCGCGACGCGGATTGGAATGTGCGAGTTGTCCGACAGAATCTGCGCAAGCACGTTGTACCTTCCGTCCGCCGTCAAAAGTCCCAGGTTCTTCTTGAAAGTGCTTTTTTTCAGGCTCAGCCCCTTTGCTCCATAATAGATGAAAAGTTTCTCGAAAGACAAATCCTGGTAATCCGATGGTGTGTTCTCGGTTGTCGGAAAACCGTGCCGCAGGACATCGAAAAGGAACGCCTCTTTTTCTGGGTATTTTCGCAGGCTCTCCTTGCTGGAACCTATTCTTATATATCGTTCGTTTGCAAAAGATGTGGGAACGTTTTTTGCCGCAGGCACCGCAAGAACAACGACCTTTTTGCCGTCGAAGTCAACTTCCGAAAATGAAAAATTCAAGTCAGGTGAAAGCTGTCTTGCAAGAAAATGCTTGAGTGGTTCGTTTTTAACGTCTCGGTCGGGATTGAATGATGTTCCCGTTATTTCGTGTGTCTTGTCGTGCACTCCCCAGACAAAGTATCCGCAGGCTCGGCCTTCCATCGCTGCGCTGTTTGATATTGCGGAGACGTACTCTCCGAGTTGCGATGGCTCGAACCAGTTTTCTTTGAATTCGAGCCACTCCATTTCGTTTTCGTAGGCGCGAAGTTCCTGCACAAGATTTTTGATGTCGGTCATGTCCTTTTGCCCTCTTTTATTACCCTCCCATTCTATATGAAAAGAGGGTAACAAAGCGAGTGCAAGACAAACCGCCGTTATTCGTAGTTTACAGTGTAACCCTTGTAATTATAGGAATCGCCGTTTTCGGTTGTTGCGGTGCCTTCTTGTTCTGTGTCATACCATTTCATATGGCCTTCGTTTCCTTCCGAGCCTTTTAGGATGAATTTATCCTTTTCGGGTTACCAATGAGAATGGCCCTATAGGATACTCTGTCAGGAGCGTTGGTGATTCTGTGCACAAAAATTGGTCGAGCTCTGAGAGAGTTATGAAGGCGTCCGTCTTGCATTCTGAAGTCTGCATGAGCTTCAAATACTGAATGGTTCCTGAGGCATCCACGTCATTCTCGATCTTGCTGTCTCCGCCGAAGTAGATGAGTTTCCAGTCGCTTCCTTCTGGATTGTAGCCTTCCACTCTGTTTTCCCCAGTGGCGTTGAATGTGACCTCTTCCACTGTGTAGCTGTCAACCAAAGCAAGGCTTCCGGCTTGATGGGAAATCTCCTCTACGGTTCCGCCGAGAAGTGCGAAAAGACCATCTTCTACAATCGCCTTTGAAATCGACGAGCTGCCCGTGACAACTGCTGTTCCGTCGGCCTGCTTGATGAAATATGACTTTTCATCCGTGACAGTGCCTTCTATTTCATCGAATTTGACAGTCGAGCCGTTAACCACCTTCACGAAAGTGCATGAGGATTCTATCTTTCCGTTTTTGAACACGGCGTTCGTGTTGTTTTTTAGCGTACATACTGTATCGCTAAGGTTGCCCGTGGTGATCGTGTGCCCGTTCAAGTCGATTAGGAATCCGTATGAGCCAGTTCCCGGTTCGTTTATGCTGGGCGCGCTTGTTATGTCCAAATCGGCTGTCAAATAGAACTTGGTGTATGTGTCCTCGTTTGGATATTCGACTCCATCGGTGGAAAGTTCTGACAATGCCTTTCCTAGCTCGTTGATGTTGCTGATTGCCTTGTAGCCGTCGAATTTCACGCTGTCGGGGTAGTCGAACTCGAATTTGACTCTCGACTGCATTCCGTTCTTGACGCTGATTGTTTTCGTGTCGTAGCCGAATGCCTTGTAATCGTCGCTTTTGTAGCAGAGGTAGACGTTGTAGTCTCCTTCGTCTATGTCCCTGAACGAGATTGTGTCCCCGGCCTTTCCAGTCTGCTTCTGGATGCTTCCCAGCGATTCGAAGAACGCCGCCACCGCCTGAAAGAAATTGTCCACGTTGGAGTCCGTGTCGAGCGATTTTGTCGTGTCCTTCGTGAGGTACACTTCATAGACTAGACTGTTCAAGAAATTTTCTTTTGCCGTTGCCGATGATGTCGCAGCCCTTTCGGAGCTTCCCGGAAGCGTCAGGGAAATCGTTCCGCTGTCCGATTCGTCCAGGTTGGAGCATGATGAGAACGCGCCTGCCATGAGCAGGCCCGCCAAGATGGCTGTTGCTTTGATGAATTTCATTCTTTTCACCTCCCAAGATTATTAAATTCATGTTAAAGAAAAATGAATTAAATTTCTATTCCGTAAAGGTCTTCCACTCCGTTCACAAGGATTCCTCCCATCCCAAGTTTTATGGCGAGGTCTAGGTCGATGTCGAACCTGTCGCCTATGGACACGCAGTTCTCGTAGCCGATTTTGCTTCCGCAGTCTTTTTCGGCCTCCGCTATCGCCCTGTCGAGGATTGTCTTGGACGGCTTTGAAATCATGCAGGTGTCAAGCCCGATTATCGTCTTGAAAAATTCCGATGTGCCGAGAGCGTCGAGCGTCTTCCGCGCTGGCTCCACCGGGTTGTTCGTCACGCAGGTCATGAGGAAGCGGCTCTTGAGTTTTTCTAGCGTCTCGATGAGTCTCTCGTCTTTCTTGAGGTAGTCGGCCGGCTCGAAAAGCGTCTTCCGCCATTCTATGCTCGTCTCGATTGACACCCCGAAGTGCGTGAAGAGGTTTCCGAGGCTGATTTTCTTTCCGCCGTGCTCCGCCGCCCACTTCTTCCTGAAATCCGCGACCTTCTTCCTCGCTTCCTCCGCCGTCATTCCGTTGAGTTCCGCGTAGTGGCGCACTTGGCTGTCAATCTGCTCGTGCGCGTAGGCCGGGCATGTGTAGAGCGTGGAGTCGATGTCGAATATGAGGAGCTTCGGCTCTTTTGGCATGTTGAATTTTTCCATTTTGTCAGCCCCCTTTTCCCTATCTGTTTCCGCAAAGGACGAAGCATGCTTCGTCGAAGTCGTCGTAGTCTCCGAGAGCCACACGCGCCAAAATCAAGTCGCCGATTAGTTCCGCGTCATGGCAGTAGGGCACGAGGATTTTCACTTCCGCGGCTTTCTCTTTTTTCGACACCCATTCCCTGTCCATGCATTGTCCGCCGGTCATTGCAATCTCTGGTGGAAAATATTCTCCGTTCGATTCTGCCGCTTTCTTCAATTTTTCCACCGCCTCGGAGAATTCTCTCAGAAGGGATTCCTCGCCACTCTCGTCTATCCTTCCGTCCTTGAATCTCCTCGTTCCGCTGTCTTCTATCAAGACGCTCGCGTTCCACAGTCCCGGAATCGCGCTCGGCAGCGTCCGAATCCCCTCGGCGAAAATCGGCTTTGTCGTGCAGAGGTTGATTCCTTCGCTGGAACCCGCCCTGTCGCAGGCTGTTCCAGGGTGGATTGTCCCCGTTCCGAGGAGGGCTACGACGAAATCTGGCGCGCCCGCGAAGACGAGCGTTCCTTCAAGAAGCCCTGTCGCAAGCGCAGCCTCCTCGGTGATTTGGCCGACGAAGCTTCCCATTTTCTTGAACGGGGGGAATTTGCCGATTTCTTCTTTTGAAAAGCCGCATTCCGAAAGTTCCGCGTCTGTCCAGTAGGCCGGGGTGAAGCGTTCTTCCGGCAGAATCGTGATTGCGTTGCCTGTGAGCCTGTAGAGCATGTATTCCGGCCCGGAGAAGATTTTTGACGATGAAGCCCATGATTCCGGGAAAAGCTCTCTGAACGCCTTGAATCTTGGTATGAATAGCGATTTGGTGTCGTTTTTGCTTTTTTGTGTGGGCGCGACTTCGTTCCACAAAAGCGTGGCGGAGTCCATTCCGACGATTGTGGGACCGTTTCCGCTAACGCATACGGCTTCGATTGCCGCGTCCCCGTTCTGCGCTTTCATGTCGGCCACGGCTTTTTTGAGCGCGCCCATCCAGCATTCCGCCTTCCCGTCGAGCGGGACTCTGGAGAAGGCTTCGACTTTCCGCGCGTCCGAGAGCATGGCCGCCTTGAGCGATGTCGTTCCGATGTCGATGCAAAGAATCGTGTCTGTCATTTTTTCATGCTGAATGCCGAGTTTCCTCCATTTCAGTGTGGAAACTCGGCGTTCGGCTATTTCTTGCTTGTTTCGTCTTTTTCAGCGTCAGATTTCTTTATGAGCTTGTCGATGATGTTCCTGTTGTCGAGGAGGTCGCTCAAGCCCTGGTCGTGGTGGATTCTCGTGATTACGTTCGCGAAGAGGCCGGAAACGTTCGTGGAGATGAACCATTCCTTGTCGGCGAGGTTCGAGTGGTAGACCGCGTTCGTTCCGATGACCCTGTAGAAGAGTCCTTCCTTGTACGCCTGGTCGAAAAGCTCCATCGCGTTTCCTGTGAAGAACGGAAGCGAGATTGCCGCTATGACCTTCGTCGCTCCCTGCTCCTTCAGGAATCCCATCGCCTTCAAGAGCGTTCCGCCCGTTCCGAGCATGTCGTCGGCGAGGAATGCCACCTTGCCCTTCACGTCGCCCAAGAGCTTTATGGACTTGATGTTCGTGTTCTTCGCGTCCTGTGTGACCACCGAGTAGTCCCTTTCCTTGTAAATCATAGCGAGCGGCACCTTGAGACCTGAAGCGTAGAACTTGTTCCTGTCGATGGCGCCCGTGTCCGGCGAGACTACGACCAAATCCTCCTTGTTCGGGCCTGTGAGGTTCACGACCTTCGTCAATTCCCTGATTATCTGGTATGAGGCGTGGAGGTTGTCCAAGTACGTCGTGTTGAACGCGTTGACGATTTCCCTTGAGTGGATGTCGAGCGTTATGACGCGCGTGACGCCCTTCATCTCGTAGATGTGGCTCAGGAGGGATGCCGTGAGTCCTTCGCGCGTCTTCTTCTTGTGCTGCCTTGCGTATGGGAATGCCGGCACGACGAGCGTTATGGACTTCGCACCCGCCTGCTGAACCGCGTCAATCGTGACGAGGAGTGTCATCACATGGTCGTTCACGGAGAACGTGACCATGTTTTTTCCGCCGTTCATCGCTATCGGCTCGTGGTTCTCAACGTCCTGGAAGATGTAGATGTCCTTTCCGCGCACGCATTCGAGAATCTCGGCCTTGACTTCTCCGTTCGCGAACCAGGTGAAGAGCGTCTCCACCTTGAAAACAGGCGGACGGTATTTGTCAGTCGCACCACGGACGACCAAATCCGAAGTCGCGAGGTCGTTTCGGAAATTCATATCCTGAACGAGCTTTTCTTTTTCGACATTGTAGCGTTTTGAGATTACATCGGTCTTCAAGGCGAAGCGGTGTTTATACATGTGGCGGAGATGCGCGATGACTTCATCTGCGAAAACTGCGCCACCCGGACAAGCGATAACTCCAAGATTGCTTGGTTCAGAATACGGCATTTTAGACCTCGTTTGAAAAAATAATTGGTATTTTACTCTTTTAATTGGTATTGTGCAATTCTGTTGAAAACCGTTGAAATCTTTGCGGTTTGTTAACATTTTGTGATAAACTCTATCATTATGATTAAACTTGTTGCTTTCCTCGGAAATTATGGTGCCGAATATGAATTGACCCGGCACAACGTCGCGTGGCAGTTCGCGTCGCAGCTGCCTTTCTACAACAGACTTTCGTTCCAGCAGAAATTCAAGGGCGACTATGCGGTCGTGGAGACGCAGAGGCTCGCGGAATGGTTCGCCGAGACCGGAATCTACGCGAAAAAAGACGGCTCGGTCGCCAACATCCCCGACGGCGCGCCCGACAAAATCTATTTCTTGAAGCCGCTCACCTACATGAACCTGAGCGGCGAGTCGGTGGGGGAGCTTGCCCGCTTCTTCAAGATAAACCTGGACGAGATTCTGGTGGTGCACGACGAACTGGAACTTCCAATCGGCACCGTGAGCCTCAAGTGGAGTGGCGGACTCGGCGGGCACAACGGTCTCCGCTCCATGAAGGCCGTCTTCGGCTCCGCTGATTTCTGGCGGCTCCGCTTCGGCTTGACAAAACCGACTGACAGGGACATCGCCGACTACGTTCTCTCTCCGTTCACGGCGGACGAGCGCATCATCCTCGCCCAGGAATTCTCCCAGACGAACGGGATGTTCGCCAAGTTCCTGCTTTCAACGAACGAGAACCAGCAGCGGATTCTGCAGTCGTGGTCGAAGAAGAAAATCGTGGAGAAGTGAGGACGAGAATGCTTGAGATAGACGGAATTGACGGATTCGCGAACCTTGTGTATGTCGTTCGGAATCTGATAGGGGAGGGCGGATGCCCGTGGGACAGCGTTCAGACTCCGAACACTCTGCGCCGCTACATGGTGGAGGAGTGCTTCGAGGCCGTGGACGCAATCGCTTCCGGCGATAGCCAGCATGTGAAGGAGGAGCTTGGTGATTTGTTCTTCAACGTCCTCCTCGACGCCTGCATCTACGAAAGGAACGGGGACTTCACCGTAGACGACTGCCTCCGCTCGATTGCCGAAAAACTCGTGCGCCGCCATCCGCACGTCTTCTCCGCTTCAGCCGGCTCCTCCGAGATGGACGCGGATTTGGACAAGCAGTGGGAGCGCATCAAGGAGAACGTGGAGGGGCGGAAGGAGAAATTCTCTCTCGATGCCGTTCCCGACGGTTTCCCGCCGCTTTTGAAGGCCACGAAGATGCTCAAGAAGGCCGCCAAGAAAGGGTTCGAGTGGAGGAGTGCGGACGAGGTGCGCTCAAAAGTGCTGGAGGAGCTTTCCGAAGTCGACGAGGCGGCGGGGACGCTTTCGGGAATGACATTCGCTTCCGATTCCGGCAACATCAACGAGGCCGAGGCCAAGCGGCTCGACTCCATAGAATTCGCCCATCTTGAGGAGGAATTCGGCGACCTTCTCCTTTCCGTCGTGAACTACGCCCGCTATCTTGGTGTGGACGCAAGTTTGGCGATGGAAAAGGCGAACAGGAAGTTCAAGAAACGCTTCGATTTCGTCGAGGAGTCCATGAAGTCGAAGAGTCTCCCGATGGACGACAAGCACCTTGAAGAGATGATGGACTTCTGGAACGAGGCGAAGAAGGAGTAGGGGCTTTCATTTGAGTGAAAGCCAGTACGAGAGCAGTTTCGTGTCGCTGTCGAGTTCCGGGTGGAAAGCGATTCCGATTTGCTTTCCGAATTGGACTCCGGTTATGCGCCCGTCCACTATGCTCTTCACTTCCACGCCGTCTTCCGCAAGCTCTATGCAGGGTGCCCTTATGAATGTCATGGGGATTGAGCCGACTCCAGAAAATTCGGAATCCACATGGAAGCTTGCGCTCTGCCTTCCGTAGGCGTTCCGCTTCACCTTGACGGGCAGTGTCCGAAAATAGTCCGCCAGCAGAATCAAGCCTGCGCAGGTCGCGAGCACGGGGATTCCCGCTTCGATTTTTCTTTGAAGCGCATCGTAGATTCCGAGTTCGCCGACGAGTTTCCTCTGGACTGTGCTTTCTCCGCCGGGAAGAACGAGCCTGTCGAAATCGCGTTCCGCGTCCTCCTTCGAGCGGATTTCGAATGACTCTTCCCCCAGCCGGGCGAGCGCCGCTTTGTGTTCCAGAAAGTCGCCCTGCACGGAAAGGATTCCTGTCATTTGCCTCTCTCCTCCATCAAAAGCTCTATTTCGTCTGCGTTTATTCCGACCATCGCTTCCCCAAGGTCTTCTGAAAGCCGGGCTATCAAGTCGAAATTTTCGTATTCCGTCACTGATTTCACTATTGCCGCGGCCCGCTTGGCAGGATTTCCCGACTTGAAAATGCCGCTTCCGACGAACACTCCCTCGGCTCCGAGAAGCATCATCAAGGACGCGTCTGCCGGAGTCGCGACACCGCCCGCCGCGAAATTCACTACCGGAAGCTTTCCGTTCTCATGCACGAACTTGAGCAGGTCGAGCGGAACCGCAAGATTTTTGGCCTCGTCGAACAGCTCGTCGTCTCTGAGTGTGGATACCCGCCGTATCTCCTTGTTGATTGCCCTCATGTGCCGTACCGCCTGCACCACGTCGCCTGTTCCCGGCTCTCCCTTGGTGCGTATCATGGCCGCTCCTTCGCCGATTCGCCGCAATGCTTCTCCGAGGTTTTTCGCGCCGCAGACGAACGGAATCTTAAAAGCCGTCTTGTCGATGTGGTGCAAGTCGTCGGCGGGTGTGAGGACTTCGCTCTCGTCGATGTAGTCGATGTCGATTGCCTCAAGGATTCGGGCCTCGGCTATGTGGCCTATGCGGCACTTCGCCATGACGGGAATCGTCACTGCCTCCTGGATTCCCCGAATCATCTTCGGGTCGCTCATTCTTGCGACTCCTCCCGCTGCCCGGATGTCCGCCGGAATCCTTTCCAACGCCATGACGGCGCACGCTCCTGCGTCTTCCGCAATCTTCGCCTGCTCCGGAGTGGTCACGTCCATAATCACGCCGCCTTTCAGCATCTGCGCGAGTCCCTTGTTCAGTTCATATTGTTTTTGTGTTTCCATATGGGAATAATAGGAAATATCTGGTATTAAGAATATCGTCAGTTTTATGTATTTTGAATGATACCAGATTGAAGATGCGCTTCGTCTTCACATCGTCTTTGGGTCGTAGATTCTGCAGCCTTTTCGGCCGTTTGACTTTACTGAATATAGGGCCTTGTCCGCCTTGTCGAAAAGTTCCTGGGAATAGCCGTCGTCGGATAGGGCGACGCCAACGGAGATGGAGACCGGGTGGATGTCGTCCTTCATGCGCGAAAGCTCGTCGTTCACCTGCCGTATCTTTTCGATTATGCGGTTTGTCGAGTCCTTCTTGAAGTCCGGGAGGACGACCGCGAATTCGTCGCCGCCGATTCTTGAGACGTAGTCGTCCTTCCTGAACGTCGCCACCATTATCCTGGCAAGTTCCTTGAGCACGGTGTCGCCGCCCGAGTGTCCGTAAGTGTCGTTTATCGCCTTGAAGTTGTCCAAATCAACTAGGAGCAGCGCGATTTTCTGCTTCTTTTCGGCCGATGTCTGGCAAATCTGGTCGAACGCCCTCCTGTTGAGTATTCCCGTCAGGGCATCGTATTCGGCCTTTATGAGCAGGTGCCGCTCGGTCTTCGCCTTCATGTCGTAGATTTCGTTGTAGGCCGTCGCGAGTTTTCTGAATTCGCTTGAGCCGACCGGCTTGAGCTTCTCGTCTTTCTGTATCGAGGCCTGGAATTTCTTGAGCGGATTCAGGACGAGGAACGCAAGCACGACGAAAATCAGTATGTTCACGCAGAATAGGAGGCAGAAGAGAATCTGGAGCTGGGAAAGCCTTTTTCCAAGCTCGTTCGAGCGCACGCCCAACTCGTCCTCGATTCTTTTTTCGATGCTGGCGATTGTGAAGTCGCAGTTCTCGTTCACCCTCGTCCTGTATATGAGGTAGCCGTCGCCGAAAAGGCTTTCCGTGGCCTTCTGCTGCATCTCCAACGGCGAAAGGCTCCTGTCCAGTTCCTTTATCTCGATTCTAGCGATTCTCTCCGGCATTTTTATTTCCGGTCGGCCGTCTTTCCTGTTCCTCATGTTGATGACTTCGTATTCCAGCCGCATTGCGTAGAGTTCCATGTCGTTGAGGCTGTCGGATTGGTGCATGGCGATTTTCAGACGCTGGTAGGCGAGATCCTTTTCCGAGCAGACTTTCTTCAAATCTTCCATCGCCTTCTCTTTCCGCTTCGTCTCTGTGATTTCCTTCAAATAAAGCTCCGCGTGCTTCGTGTCGCGCGTGCCGACGAAGAACCTCGCTTCGTCCGTCAGCATGTTCGCGCTGTCCTTCATCGCCTTGGAGCTGTTCTCGCAGGTTATGAATTTGTCTATGGCTTCCTGCACTTTCGAGAATTTCTTGTTCACGCTTCCCGAAATGAGCAGTATGAGGCAGAACACGAACGCGGTGAGCCCTGTCAGGAACGAATTGAGAAAGTTGATGTTGATTCCGTTCTCGGCGGTTCCAGTCTTTTTAAAAATCCCTCTCATTTCAATTCCAGTATCTTCTTGTACAGCTCCGGAAATTCCTTCGACGATTCTTCTATGACGCTTTTGCAGGCGTTCTGCCATTCTTTTTTGTCCGCTACATCGACGATTGTAGCCCCTTCTTTCTCAAGCTGCGCGACGACTACGGCTTCGGACTCTTTCGCGAGCCTCTTGCATTCCTCCGTCGCGTATTTTCCTGCCGATTTCAGAATCGACTGCTGGCCTGGCGAGAGCGAATCCCACGCCACCGCGTTTATGAGAATCTGTATCGCGCCGAGGTTGTGGCCGTCCTTTATCATGTATGGCGCGACCTTGTGGAATTCGTTCGATTTGTAGTTCGCTATCGGTTGCTCGGCCGCGTTCGTCTCTCCGATGAGCATTTTCGCGTACAAGTCCGTGAAATTCACCTCCACAGGCTCCGCTCCGAGAGCCTTAACCAAATCCTTCATCGTCTTGGAATTCGAGACGCGGACCCGCAGGCCTTTCATGTCTTCGAGCGAGTTGAGCGGTGTCGTCGCGAAGAAATTCCTGAACCCTTCCTCGCCGTAGCAGATGCCTTTCACCCCAAGCCCGTTCTCGTAGGGTTCGTTCAGAATCTCCTCCGCTATCTCCGAATCCGCGAATTTCCAGAAGTGCTCCGCGCTTGAGAACGTGTACGGTATCGTTATGAGCTTCGACTTCTTTCCGCCGTAGCTCGCAAGGCTCGCCGAGACACGGGCGAGGTGTATGGAACTGTCGGGGGAGACGATGAGCTTCATTATCTGCGACTCGTCTCCGAGAATGCCCTTGTACTGCAAATCTATCGTTATCGTGCCTTTTGAAAGCTCTTCGACTTTATTCTTGAACGCCGTGCTGAACTGCCCTGTTATTGAATCTTCCGGGTTAACCTCCGCCATGACCAGCGTTATCGGCTTGTCGATTTCGTTTTTCTCGTTGCAGCCTCCTGCAATGAACGGTGCCGCTGCTGCAATGAATGCCAGCGCAGTTTTTCTAATAGATGTCCCAAACATATCCAAACCTCCGAGGCACACGGAATTTTTATTTTTTTTACGCAATTCAATAATTTTAACACTGATTTTTTTGATAAATCAAATGTTTTTTGTCGTTGGAGGTCATACGCTGAAAATTCCCACCGATGAGCAGATGAATATCGTGACGAACAGCGTGAACGCAGACGCGATTGTCGTCCAGACTACGAGCTGTCCCGCCAGCTCAGCGTCGTTGCCCATCTCCGCAGCCATGGGGACGGACGAGACCGCGATTGGCGTTCCGTACAGGGCGATGAGCGCGGGGAATTCGAGCGAGCGGAAACCCGCCTTGTACGCGGCGAGCAGGCACACTGCGGGACATAGCACGACTCGCACGAATGTTCCCGTGATTATCTGCTTCTTCAATCTTCCGACAGCGTTGAATTCGAAGTTTCCTCCGAGGGCGATGAGCGCGATTGTGGAAGCCGCCGTCGCCAGTGACTTGAGCGTGCTGTAAAGGAAGGGAACGCTGCTTTTTATTGTGAAGACTTTTTCCGAAATTTCTGTTCCGTCCGCGCATTTTGCAATCCTTTCCGGTATGAAGCTCCGTATGACGAGCGCGGCGATGCCCGCCGCCACTCCGAGTATGAGGGGGTTCGTGCAGATTTTCTTCAATATCGACGCTGCCGTTTTAGCGAACGCTTTCTTCTCCTTTCCATCGTCCTCGATGAAAATCGTCAGGGCGATTGTCGCGAGCACGTTGAAAATCGGTATTGAAATGGAGGATAGTATCGAAGCGATGACGACCGGCTCCTGGTTTCCGTCTGTGCACAGGCTCGTCGCGAGCGATATTCCGATTATGGCGTAGTTCGAGCGGTACGAGGCCTGTAGCAGGACCCCCTTCTGCCTTGGATCGTCCGTCGTCAAAATCGAGATGAGGAATCCCAGCGCGTAGAAGACAAGAATCGATATTATGACGAACAGCACAATGCCGCCGTATGAAGCGATGTCGCCGATGTTCTGCACGTTGTAGACGTTATAGAATAGAAGACAAGGAAGACAGCATCTGAAACTGAGCTTGTTCAGCAGGGGAAAAAAGTTTTTGGGAAGCACTCCGAGAGTTTTCAGCGCGTAGCCTACCGCGATTGTGATGACGATTGGAAGAACCGCGTTGCTTGTGAATAAAAATTTTGAGAGCATAAAGTGTAGTATAATAAATATCTGGCTATGTGAAAATTTATCTCAAAAATGGCCGAAAATAATATAAAGGCAACTTTAAATAAAGAGGGTTTACATGACAAAAAAACAAAATGAGTTGGACCGTTTCGATGTCAACGCGAAAAGGAATGTTCCAATCATCAAAAAACTTCTTGCAATAATAATCACTTCCATAATCGTGAGCGTTTTTGGTGTCGCAGTGGTGGAGCTGCACATCTTCGACAACGGATTCCGGACGCACACCGACGAGAGCCTCGCGAACTATGCGAAGGGGCTTGAGATGACGCTCAAGGACTGGAGGGACACCCTTGAGTCGAACGTCGCCCTCATATCGGAGCGTCCCGATGTCTTGGGCGCGCTCGCCGAAAACGACATCCCTAAAATACGCAAGGCGATAAACAAGGCGAACGGAACGCTGAACGTGGAAGTCCTTGTCGTGACGGACGAGAACGGCGTTGTCCTCGCGGGCGAAGGTGTGGCCGAGAGAACCTCGCTTTCCTCGATAACCGCCGTCCAGTCCGCGCTCCGCGGAACTGCCGGATACTCGTACGACGACATAGGCGAAATCGGCTATTCGATGATTGCGGCGACTCCCGTCAGGATTAGCGGCGTCGCGGTGGGGGCGTTCGTCTCGGCGTATTCGCTCGTGAACGGCGACATCGTTGATCAAGTCTTGAAGTCGTACGATGCGGAGTGCACGATTTTCAAGGGGGCCACGCGCGTGTCGACGACTCTCGGCGATTCGGCTGTCGGAACGACGCTCGACAACCAGGAAATCGTGAACTACGTCCTCCACGACGGATACGAGTACCACGGAAGCAACGTGATAAGGGGCAACGAGTACCTGTCTGTCTATTTCCCGCTTGAGTCGAGCAATGGAGATGTCACGGGCATGGCATTCATCGCCCGCAGCATCGAGGTCGTCGAGTCGCTCAGGAACCACACGATAGGAATTGTCATTCCTATAGCGATTGTCGTCGTCATCATATTCACTTTGTTCACATACAGGTTCGTCAAGTGGCTCATGTGGAGAATCTACAACGTCACAAACTTCCTCAAGGAGCTTGAGACTGGGGATGCGGATTTGACGAAACGCTGTAAGCTCTTCATCCGCGACGAAATCGGAGACTTGATTGTCCATTTCGATTTGTTCCTCGACAAACTCCAGCAGATAATGTCGGAGGTCAAGGGGACGAAGGGCGCGCTTGAGATGTCGGGAGCCTCGCTTTCGGACGGAACGCACGACACGTCGATGGCAATCAACAAGATTCTGGACAACATCTCTGGAATGCACTCCCAGATAACGAACCAGATTGGCAACGTCGAAAAGGCGTCGTCAGCCGTAAGGGAAATTTCAGGGCAGATAACGAACCTCGACAATCTCGTGGAGAACCAGTCTTCCGGGGTCGCGGAAGCTTCCGCCGCTGTCGAGGAGATGATTGGGAACATTTCCTCCGTCACGAACTCTGTCGACAAGATGGCAAGCTCTTTCGAGTCCCTCAACCAGAATGTCCAGCTCGGCTTCTCCAAGCAGCAGGGCGTGAACGAGAGGATAAAGCAGATCGAAGTCCAGTCGGAAATGCTTGAGGAGGCGAACACTGCCATTTCCTCAATCGCGGAGCAGACAAACCTTCTCGCCATGAACGCCGCAATCGAGGCCGCCCACGCAGGAGAGGCCGGAAAGGGATTCAGCGTCGTCGCGGACGAAATCAGGAAACTTTCGGAGACTTCGAGCGAGCAGTCGAGGTCAATCGGCGACCAGCTGACTAAGATTAAGGATTCGATAATCGAGGTCGTCTCCGCTTCGAACGAGGCGAGCGAGGCGTTCTCCGAAGTCGCAGGCAGGGTGCGCGAGACAGACCAGCTCGTCTCGCAGATAAAATCCGCAATGGAGGAGCAGAATTCCGGCTCGAAGCAGATTGGAACCGCGCTCAAGGACATGAACGACAGTACTGTCGAAGTTCAGAAGGCTTCCAAGGAAATGTCCGCTAAGAACGAGAGGGTTCTCGGCGAGATGCGGATGCTGCAGGAGTCGGCAGGCAGTATGCAGGAAAGCATGGACTCCATGGCTGCTGGCGCGCGGAGGATAAACGACACGGGAGACGCTTTGTCGAACATTTCCGACGACGTGCGCTCCGCAATCGTGAAAATCGGAAACCAAATCGACAGGTTCAAGACAGAGTAGGGGTTTTAATATGAAGAAAGTTCTTTTTTCGCTTTGCGCCGTTTTCTTTTCGGCTGGGTTTTTCACGTCGTGCCTCTTCGGCAACAAGGAGGCGAAAATCTCAAAGAGGCCCATCACTTTGCGGCTTTCGGAGGTACATGCAAAAGACTACCCGACATCCCTGGCCGACGAGGAATTCGCCCGGCTTGTGGAGGAGAAGACAGAAGGGCGTGTGATAATAGAGGTCAGGACGGGAGGCGCGCTCTCAAGCAACGAGACCGACGCGATAGAGGCGCTGCAGTGTGGTGACTTGGCCTTCTCCCGCGTTTCCCTGGCTCCCGTCGCGGCCTACGTCCCCAAACTCAACGCTCTTTGCCTTCCGTATCTCTACAAAAGTTCAGAGCACATGTGGAAAGTGCTCAACGGCTCGATCGGGCAGGATATGCTCGACGATTTGGAGAAGTCCGATGCCGGGCTGATAGGTCTTTGCTACTATGATTCAGGCGCGAGGAATTTCTATCTGACAAAAGAAGTGCATTCCGTTTCGGACATGGAGGGATTGCGCATCCGCGTCCAGACGAATCCGATGATGGTCGACATGTGCTCTTGCCTTGGAGCCACAGGCGTGACGGGAATCGGAACCGATGCCGTGTACGGGGAAATCCAGAGCGGAAGCATCGACGGAGCAGAGAACAATTGGCCGACGTATCAGAGCATGGGCGACTACAAAGTTACCGATTTCTACATACTCGACCAGCACACTAGGGTTCCCGAAGTCCTCATAGCATCCAAGAAGGTCATGGAGAGGGTTTCTGCTGAGGATTTGGCCCTCATCAAGCAGGCTGCGAAAGAGACTTGCGAATTCGAAATCCAAAGGTGGAAGGAGAAGGAGTTGTCGGCCGAGAAGACTGTCAGGGCGAACGGCAACAGGATAATCGAGCTTTCACCGTCCGCTTACGCGGAATTCCAGAACGCGATGCAGCCTCTGTACGAGAAGTACGGAAGAGATTACACAAGCGTAATCAATGCGATAAAATCCACAAATTAGAAGGGCGAAAGTCGAGTTTTTACAGAGAAATGGCCGAAACGAGCGGAAGCGGGGTTCCACAGTCGAATACAATCAGCCACCGCAAAGCGGTACTGCCGTATTCGGCTGTGGGTTCCCGCTGGGAGCGCGTTTCGGCAACTA
>JAGBIY010000063.1 GCA_017934745.1 Treponema sp.
AACCGCAGCCTGCTTGCGCAGTCTTGCCCAAAACGGCAGTACCGCTTCGCGGTGGCGTTAACATCGCTTGCGATGTTTAGTGTTTTGATGGACGGAACCCCGCTTCCGCTCGTTTCTGCCATTGCACTGTGAAAACTCGACTTTCGCTCTATTAAATAAAATTGTCATTTCAGGATCATTTTAAAGCAGGAGAATATATGAAAATTATCTATGAAGACGACACAGAACTTGCTGATTTTGAAGCAGAAAATAAAGGATATAGAAAGGATGTTATTGTAGAAATAGATGGAAAGAGATATAGGTTATACATAACTGATATAACAAGACTTCAACAAGATTTTGAAGATGAATATTGTAATTCAAAATTTTACTCACAAGAACCTAATACTATTATCGTTAATTCTGTGACAAGAGAAGAAATTAGCTTTGTTATAAATGAACTGAGTAAAGGTGATTATTTTAAGCGACTTGATAGAAATGGTTTTGATATTTTCTAATCTTTGAGCTGATACAATTTTCCTCACACAAAATTGCGATTATTCAACCGATTCTGAATAATCGCAGAAGTCGAGATTTTCTTGTATAATTGTATAAGTCAATCTTCATTTTTATCACTATGTAAGAAATTCGCCTGTTAGGTATGTGGATCCATATGGAAAGTCTGCTTATTCAATAAAAAAAGCAGATGGAAGTTATGGTTTTATAACCTCTACAAGTTTATTAGAAAAAGAGATGATTGGAGTGATACATAAAAGATAGGGCACCAGTGTTTGTTGAAAACTAGGAGATCGAATATGGTCTGTTATAACATTTCAGAACTGCTGAGTTCAAAAGGAAAATTATTCTGCTTTTCGAACTTACAGAAAAGACAGAGAACATCTATATTAAAAGAGTGTATAAGCTCAAAGGTGTTTTATGTGGTGGGAAAGTCTAAACGGCATTTTCTAAAAAGAAAAACTGTATATGAAGAATTGCTGGATGTCCTAAAAATCAAAGAGTCTGTTTTAAAATATGCTGCAGAAAGAGAGCTTTCAGAATCCAGGTTGTATCGCCCTCTGGAATCTTTGAGTAGTGAAAAATGGCGGGCAAGCATAGCAATCGGTCTTTTGTCTGGAAAAAAGTACTTTCTTATACCATGGCTACCAAAAGAGATTTTTCACATGTATGGTAAAAAATGGCTGAATGATTTGCTTATTGAGTGCAGAGACAAAGAAATCACAGTAGTTGTTTTTTCTGATATTGAGGCTGGAGATAGCTTTTGCTTTAATTATTTTATAACAAATACATGGTTATAGAGGAAAGAGACGGAGAGTCCATGGAAGGCAGCGAGACTTACCACAAAATAACGCGAGAATCGGAAGATGTTTACTCGGCTGATTACGGTTGGGGCTTATTCAAGGAAGAAAATGGCTCAAGTGGCGGTGTAAAAGGTTCTAGGTATTGCAGGACTTACACCTGGAACGAGCGCAACCAGCTCATTTCAAGCGTCGACTCGAACGGCTATTTATCAATCTGGGACAAATATAAAGAATCCTTTTAAAAGTTACACTTTTTCTCGTGAATATTTTAGAAAAAAAGGAGGCAATTAAAAATGAGATTTAATGACTTTATAAGGATTTTAATTTTATTATTCATAATTATTTTGCCGAGTTGTAAAACAAATCCAGATTGGATAATCGGAGATTGGTTTGAAAATTCAAATAATAGTAATTTTCAATTTAATATGAAAATTACTGAAAATGGATATTATTATTGTGAAGGAATATTAAATAATGAATGGAAAAAATTAGATATCAAATCTGAAAAAAAATATGAAAATAGACTTATAGCATTAAATGTTAAAATTTATGCCAATTATGGCTGGATATATTTAATGAGAGTAAATAACAGGCAGTTGAATGTTTATTTTTCAGATAAGTTTGAAGATTTTTCAACTAAATATTTTTCTAATGAAAGAATATTAATCAAGTATTAAGAGACATGTTTTTCTATAAAAATAAATCCAATTTTCAGTATTACACTTGGAACGAGCGCAACCAGCTTATTTCAAGCGTGGACTCAAGCTACTCGACCGCCTACGTCTACGGACAGGACGGCCAGCGTTCCAACAAGTACACGCAGAATTCCGAGACGCTCTACTTCAACAAGATGTGGACTTTGCACACCGACAGCGGAAACACTGTCTACGGCGGACAGACAGCAAAGAACATTTATCTTGGCGAGACCCGAATCGTCACGAAATTGAACGGAGCGAACGACCCGACCTATCAGGAAGAATATTACAAACAATATTTCTACCATAGTGACCATTTGGGTTCTGCAAGCCTCATCTCGGACTACAACGGCGACGAGTACCAGCGGATTGAGTACACTCCCTACGGAGAAACTTGGGTCGAAAAGACCAGCAACACGGGGATGGAGTACCTGCCTTACAAGTTCACCGGCAAGGAAATGGACGAGGAGACAGGGCTTTATTACTATGGCGCGCGCTATTTAGACCCAAAATACTCAATGTGGATAAGTACCGACCCGGCGCTTGGCGAATATATCCCAATAGCGCCTACAAATGACGAGGCAAAAAAGCACAACTCAAATTTGCCCGGAATGGGAGGCGTATTCAACCACATCAATTTCAATTTGTACCATTACGCCGGAAACAGCCCGGTGAAGTACACGGATCCAGATGGAAAGTTTGCCGAAACTGCGTGGGACATTTTTTCTTTGGCAACAGGAGTCGCTTCTCTTGTTGCTGATGTAAAGGCGGGCAATGTAAAAGGTGCTGTCATCGATTCGCTGGGGATTGTTGCCGATGCTGCCGCCGTTGCATTGCCTTGTATTCCTGGAGGTGCAGGAGCTGCGATAAAAGCCGCTCGTGTAACTGGTGCTGTCGCAAATATTGCAGGCGGTGCATTATCTGTCCAAGACGGCCTTGAGAATGGTGATTATGTCGAGGCGGGACTTGGTGCATTGCAGTTTATTGTTGGTGGCTGTGGGGCAGGGAAAAAATTATCCAATATTACCAATATAAAAGTTGACAAGGCTGGAGCTGAGTTAGAAAAACTCTCAAAAAGTTTTTCAATGGATGCTCAAAAATTATTAGGGAACAGTTTTTCAGAAATAATGGAAAATCCAACAAGCAGACCAATAGTGTCCAAACTATTTGAAGAAATGGCTAAGGATCCAAAAAACAGATCCTTGTTAACAGAAGTGAATCAGTTGGCAAGTAAAATCATACCCATGTCTAATAATACTGAGGCAACTACTGTTTTAAAAGATATTCAAGATTTGACATTAAAATTTGGAGGGAACTGATGGATAATTTATTATTCAATACTTTTTCAAAATGGATTGATGTTTCAAAAATTGATTCTGAACCTAAGAAAAAGAAATTTTATTTTTTTCTTGTTTCCATAAAAACTGATTATTACTCAAAGCAGAATATTGAGATTTATCTTGCGAGATTAAAAGATACTGCAATATCAATTGACGGAATCCTAGGCTCTTTAATATTGTTGCATATAGAATCCTCTGTTTCTAATGATGATATAATATTGCTGAGAGATCCGAATGTGAGATTCATTTATTTTGAAAAGACTTGCGTATATGATAATGTTGGCCCCGCTTGGAAAATGTTGTATACACCGGTTTTTAGTTTTCCTGATAATGCTCTTAGGACACTTTCGGAACTTAGATATGGAGAGTCAAAAATGGTAGAGAAACTGTGAAGTTATTCAGCTTGTGTGATAATAATTTACATCCCCTTCTTCCCACAAATCGCGATTTGTTCCCGCCGGCTTCCGCTCCCTTCAAACAGCGTCCAGCCCGGCCGCAAACCGCGTTTGCCGGCGGAAACACTATATGTAGCGTAGTTTTTCCCCTGAAAAACGCGCTCGAATCATCTGACGAGTGTTTTTTTTGCTTGTGGGGAAGGGGATAATATTTGTAGAAAGCGGCCAGGGCAGAAAAAGGAGGTGTCATGGCGGAAAACAGCTGTTTTGGGGCGAAAAAAGGGTGTGTTGGGCGCGTCAATTTCAATTTGTACCACTACGCCGGAAATTCACCTGTCAAGTATACGGATCCAACAGGAATGTTTGACTTGGTAGAAGATTCAAAAACTGGGATAGCGCTTTGGTTTAATGCTGCTACAAATATTGGAGACATTGCCTCTGCGAAAAATGTATCTGATTTTATGAATGATAATCCAGAATTTTGGGGTGTCATAGGCGGAGCAGGGGGGGTAGCAGGAGCTCTATGTGGTATTTATTCAGTATGCTCTCCTTTTAAATCATTTGTAGACAAAAGTTGCAATTGGATAATGGATAAAAATGAAACATTGCTTAGTTATGGATTTGATGTTCCAAATTTATCTTGGTCTTATAATAATAATGATATATCAAAAATAAAAATGAATTTTGAAGGATCGTCGGCAAAAAATTTGAAATCCGATATTTTGTTTGAAAAGGTCTTTTACAAGATTAATGAAGAAAAGGGGAATATCCTAAAATTTAACATAAATTTTAATATATCTGGAAAAAGTTGTGAAAATGATGTTTCTATGAGCATGTCAGTCGTTTTTAATTCGAAGTATAAGGAAAAAAATTATGAAGAAATTATTTCAAATTTTGCTTTTTAATATCTTTGTAGTCGCCAGTGCTTTTGCTACCCCTCTTTCATATTCTTCATTTGTTGACAAGTACAATGAAGCCAATATTTTTTATTCTCAGAAAAAATATGAGCCGGCATTGGAAATTTTGAATGAACTTGTCGCAGATGAATTCTCCCAGACTTATCCATCTGTTTTTCTAAGTAGGGCAATGGTGCTATGTTTCTTGGAAAGGTATGGAGATGCGAAAACTGATATAGATAACTGTATTTCTTTGCAACCTTACTCTCTGAAGCCGATTCTCTGCCGCTCAATAATAAACACTGGGCTTAAAGACTATGATTCTGCATTGTGCGATGTGAACTATTGTTTGGAAAAAAATCCTTCATGGGATGAAGCTCTCCACCAGCGAGGTTTGGTATATATGAGTCTATCCGATTATTCGGCAGCTTTGGCCGATTTTTCTGCTGCAATCTCAAATGCAAGGAGCCCTAAGGCTGAATACTTTTCCGATAGAGGATTTTCATATTATTACTTGCAAGATTTTAGCAAAGCAAAGGAAGATTTTGTTTATTCTCTAACAATTTCAGAAAATGACAATGTTTATTTGTGCTTGATAGATGTATGTTACAAACTACAACACTATGCCGAGGGCATAAAATACGCAGAAATCCTTATAAGTCGTGGGCAAAGAGTTGATGCTGCGATAATAGAGCGTTCATATATCTACCTTGTTTTGGAAAAGTATGATGATGTAGAAAAAGATTTGGCTCTGATTGAAAAAACAAGTTTTAATTTGGTGGCATATCACAAGATTAAAGGAATTTATTATATACTGACAGATGATATGGGGCGAGCAATAGAAGAAATAAAAACAGCCCATAAATTAAATCCCACCGACAAAGATTTAAATTTGATTCTAAAAGTGGTAAATAATGAATCTTTCGATATCAAAAAAATCTTGAATTCATTGAGAGTGTATAGTGACTAATAAAGTCTTGCTGTTGTCATGATGTTCCATGTATAGTGGCAAATTGGGTGCTTTCTCTTCCCACAAATCGCGATTTGTTCCCGCCAACTGTGCGCCCACAAAAACAGCGCCCAGCCCGGCCGCAAACCGCGTTTGTCGGAGAAAACACTATATGTAGCGTAGTTTTTCCCCTGAAAAACGCGCTCGAATCATCTGACGAGTGGTTTTTTGCTTGTGAGGAAGGGGATAATATTTGTAGAAAAGCGGCCAGGGCAGAAAAAAGGAGGAAACCAGTCGAAAAAGTGCCGAATCCGTGCGAAAATGGACTAGTTGGGATGAATCAATTTCAATTTGTACCATTACGCCGGAAACAATCCGGTCAAGTATACGGATCCGGATGGAAGGAAAATTTTAATACTAGGGGATAGCGATGAAGACAAGCAGTCCTTGGTTGATATGATTAACGAATATTCCTATGCAAAATATAAAATAGCCGATGATGGAAAAACTTTAGTAAAAGATGGAAATAGGACGAATGGCTTTTTTGGAGTTAACAAATCAAAGTATTATTCCGAGCGATTGGATGAAGCTATAAAGTCTGAAAATCAAATAACGTTGCTATTGAGTGATATACATTTTCGCCCAGATGGTTCGATAGTCCCCAAGATATCTGAAAATCATGGTGGTGGGGTAACATCTGTTGTCAATGGTGATAATTCGAAAATCTCAGTTACAGTTTCGCCATTAGGAAATGATGAATTATCGCTTATAAACAAAAATGGAAGCATAACAACTGAAAAAGAATCACCTTCAGAAATATTGGTACATGAACTTGTCGGTCATGCGATTCCTAGAGCAACTGGTTGCCAGGGAAATGCTGTAGATAATGAAAATATAGTTCGTGCTCAATGCAAGCTCAAATTACGGCGTTCAGAGAGGAATCATAAATGTTTCTAGCGATCAAAAAATATTTTTTGATGTTTTTTATATTATTTTTATTCTCATGCAGTAAAAATGAAAGCCAAAAGTTAAGAATAACTATTTTCAATAGTGGCAAATATACAGTATTTTTTGATAAGCCGCGGGTATTATTTATAGAAAATTCAAGCGATGGCAAAAAAAAATTGTATACCGTGAATAAAAACATAAATATAGTTGAAAAACTTAGGCAGTATGATGAAGAACACGGGACAAAAACTTATATAAATACATCGCCATGTATAAATCTGGTCGAGTTAAAGCCAAATTTCAAAACAGATTTTTTTATAGATTGCAAAAATGAAAGCAAAATTGATTATTCAGAGCATTTCGCTATTTTTCATATCAATAACGAAATCACAACAGCTACCTATTATGAATATGACAACTATGTTTCTGACATGCTAAAAAATGGTTTTATCTCTCTCGGCGCATATGACAGCGATAACAAAACAATTTATTTTGATTTGGCTAGAAATCCAAGAAAAATGACAGAATTGGCATATCGTGATTTTGAAACTTTTTTAGAAACTAATATCTTAAGAAGGGGGAGCGATGAATGACAAAAGTAATTGTTCTGATGACAGTTTTGTTTCATCTTCTACTTGCATCGTGTGGTTCTGATGAAAAATGGGCAATCGGAGAATGGTACCAGAATACAAATGACTTGAGGTATCAACTCAATTTGAAAATAACTGGCTCCAAATTTTTTTATAGCATAGGTTTTTTACAAGATGAATGGGCAGCTTTGGATATTATAGAGTATAAGCGAAAGCATGATGTTCTGGCTGTAAAAACATATTTCATGGGAAAACAGACTTGGATTTATTTAAAAAAAGTTGATTGCTCAAAATGTCAATTTTTGATTTCGAATGAAGATGTTGATTTTCGCAAATTACAATTTAGACAAGAGCAAATTCTGTTAAAAGATGAGCCACATGATTAAAAAAATTGCTAATGTTTACATCCCACAAATCGCGATTTGTTCCCGCCAACTGCGCGCCCACAAAAACAGCGTCCAGCCCGGTAGCAAACCGCGTTTGTCGGAGAAAACACTATATGTAGCGTAGTTTTTTCCCTGAAAAACGCGCTCGAATCATCTGACGAGTGTTTTTTTGCTTGTGGGGAAGGGGATAATATTTGTAGAAAAGCGGCCAGGGCAGAAAAAGGAGGTGTCATGACGGAAAACGGCTGTTTTGGGGCTAAAAAAGGGCGAGTAGGGCGCGTCAATTTCAATTTGTACCATTACGCTGGAAATAACCCGGTCAAGTACACGGACCCGGATGGAAGGGAAATTTATATTGATGGAGATGATGCTTACAGGACGGCTGTATTGGACTCGATAAAAAAATTAGCTCCAAATGCTAAGTTTGATGAAAAAAGAGCCGGCTACATTATCTTGGGAGATGGACATACACCGAAAGGTTGTGAAACTGGTACAGCTTTGATAAAAAAATTGGTCGAAAATCCCAATAAAGTAACAATAAGTCAGAATAAAAATTCGAATGCTGATTTTTGGTCATCAATGTCAAAAGTAAAAGGAAATTCTTGTATACCTGGGAATGCAGAATTGATGAGAAATGGAATAGCATGTAACGCACACGTTCAATTTAACTTGAAAAATGAAACATTAGACAATGGCTTTGGACAAAAAGATTGGAAGCCGGATTTGTGTTTTTCATTAGCGCATGAACTGATACATGCTATGCACATTTTTCAGGGAAATCGGCATCCGAGTTTAGAACAAGAAGAAATAAGAACTTGCCAGGAAACAAATGCTATAATTGGAGAAATGAGAGGTGCTGGCTTAACCACTACCCAAAACAGAATGGGATACAATTTTAACGGGCGATATTTGAGGATACCCCAATGAAAAAAAGTGTATTTGTATTTTTTGCTATGTTTTTCTTGATTTTCTCAACGAGGCTTCGTGCTTTGACTGTGGAGAAAATTTCTTATTCATTAGATGAGGATAGCATTGATTTTCAACTGGAAGTGAAAAACAATTCCGACCAGGAGGTCATTCTGACTGACACAAATGGATGGGGAATTTCATTTTTTAACGATACTCTGTATGTTAAGCTTTTTGCTTTTTGCGATTTGACTGACTATTTTGGACTGGGGGCACAAAGGAGCAATTTCAATTTAAGGAAATTGGCTTCTGGTGAGAAATGTGTCATATCCAACAGGTTTAAAATTTCCTTCAGTGGGACCAGTCAATATTGGACAGATTTGTACAGGATTGAAAAAATTGCTAATTTTTGTGATAGCGGTTTTCAAGCGAAAAATATCCAAGTTATACTTGGATCAATTCAAGGCGATTCAAATATTGAAGAAAAAAGTGGTTATGAAATATTTTTCAATCAAAAAATTCCAGAAGTCATTGGTTTTGAGGAATTCTCGAAATATTCCCTAAAAGAAAAGTCAGAATATGTTTTGAAAGATTTAAAATATTTCTCTTGGGAGCATTTGTCTCCTGTTTATTGCTTTATTCTGGCAGATTCATTAATAAATGACAGCGATGGAAAAACTAATTTATCCCCATGGAATTATCCCCCGATTTCCCAAGACAATTTAAATTCGATTCTTCTCGCTTTTTCAAAAGCTGTCTCGAAGGCTTCGTTCCTTGAAGATGGAAAAAGAAATTTCACATTTGAAAATGCTGTTTATGTATTTGAATGGCTTTCTGCCTACAAAAGATTAAATAAAATTTCACTTGATGAAAATCTTTTTGAAAAATTGAGTGCAAGTCTCATCAAATATTTAAGGTTGAACTATCAGCTTAAAAACTATGATGAAACAGATGTAAATTATTATTTATCAAAAATAATAGGAAAGGAATATCTCTTGGATAAATCTCCTTTGACTGATGCTAAAATTGAAAAATGGCTGATAAATTCTTCCCACAAATCGCGATTTGTTCCCGCCAACTGCACGCCCACAAAAACAGCGTCCAGCACGGTCGCAAACCGCGTTTGTCGGAGAAAACACTACATGTAGCGTAGTTTTTCCCCTGAAAAAAGAGCTTGAATCATCTGACGAGTGTTTTTTTGCTTGTGGGGAAGGGGATAATATTTGTAGAAAAGCGTTTTGTCGGGAAAAAAGGAGGCGTTTTGTGATTAACAAACGGATAATCGTATTTTTTTCTTTATTGCTGTCATGTACATTCTGTTTCTCAAACGAAATTAAATCAATAAAAGTTGAAGTAAATCAAAGAGGAAACGAAGGTAAAAACATTGTCATTTATGACAGTGAGAAAGAGCCTGCTGCTTATCCTTTTGTGATTTTTAGAGACTCATTGACTGGCTGGGGTAAAAAAAATGGTTGCCCGAAACTTAGTCCTCTGTTAGTTCCGAAGTCACTTCCGTCCGAAGGTATATACACTGTATATATTACGACAGATGAAAACAATACAACGCAAAAATTCCGTATTTTGAATTTCCAAGCAATGCAAGACCTGCAAACGAAAGTTTATTATAAAACCGATTTCCTTCAATATCTTTATGAATATATGGCAAGAAAATATTTGCAGACTTTATAAGATTTATACTTAAGATGAGGCAATCGATTTTGTTTAGTAAGTTCACTCAGTCTGTTTCAATAAAAGAATTCTGAGTGAACTTGGTTGATTCCTGTCTCGGAATTGCAAAAACTTTTGGATGAAAAAATAGTACCAACGCTTCCCTCACAAATCGCGATTTGCGCCCCCGTCCGCCAGAATCCTCCCGCCCGGAGCTTCGGCCGTCCCGGACGGCTTTTAACATTTTCAATCTGGAGTGCTGTATAATCTTTTCATCCTCTTTAATCTGGAGTTTTTATGACAAACGAAGAAATCCTGAAAGAAAAAATATCGTCCGTCCGTCCTTTCGGAGATTCATTTGAAAAAAGGGCGTTCTCAAGATGGCAGAGCCTCGCGAAGCCGTTGGGCGGTCTTGGCGTGTTCGAGAAAATTGTCTGTAGGCTCGCTTCGCTACAGGAATGCGATTTTCCGACTGTCGCTCGCCGCGCGCTCGCCATTTTCTGCGCCGACAACGGAATTGTGGAGGAGGGCGTGTCGCAGACAGATTCGTCCGTCACGAAGGTCGTCTTCGAGAACATGAAAGCTGGAAAAAGCTCTGTCTGTTGCATGGCGGAGGTGGCGAACTGCGACGTCTTTCCGTTCGACGTTGGGATAAGCCCGAACGGAACCGCGAATTTCTTGAAGGGCGACGCCATGAGTCGTGAAGAGTGCTGCTCCTCGATATTGAAGGGAATTTCGATTGCCGAAGAGCTTTCGAGGAATTACGACATTTTCGCGACCGGAGAGATGGGAATCGGAAACACGACGACATCCTCGGCTGTTTTGGCTTCGCTCTTGTCGCTTGCTCCTTCTTTCGTGACGGGAAAGGGGGCTGGGCTTTCCGATTCCGCTTTGCAAAGGAAAATCAAGGTCGTGGAGAAGGGGATTGAACTTAGGAAGCCGGACAAAAACGACGTTGTCGATGTGCTCTCAAAAGTCGGCGGATTCGACATCGCATCGATGTGCGGTTTCTTCATCGGAGGCGCCTTGTTCAAGAAGCCCGTGCTCGTGGACGGCTTCATCTCTGCGGTCTCCGCCCTGTGCGCCGTTCGGCTTTGCCCGCTCGTGCGTTCCGTGCTTGTTCCGAGCCACGTCTCTTCCGAGCCTGCAGGGCGCGCTGTTCTGGACGCTCTTTCACTTGAGCCTGTCGTGACCGCCGGAATGCACTTGGGCGAGGGCACGGGCTGCATGACGGTTCTTCCGATGCTCGACATGGCGCTTTCTGTTTACGAGAAGATGCCGACTTTCAGCGACATAAAAATTGAGGCGTACAAGCCGTTATGAAAATTCTTGTCTACGGCGGAAGCGCGTCTGGAAAATCTTCGTTTGCGGAAGAAAAGGCCGTCTCGCTTTTTGGGAAATCTTCTTCCGAAAAAAAATCCCTCGTCTACCTCGCCACTATGGACAGAAATTCCGGGGGCGACAGTGCCGAAAGAATCATGCGGCACAGAGAGATGCGGCAGGGCAAGGGCTTTTCCACGGTCGAAAGTTCCGTGTCCGATGGAGACGCTTTTCTTTCCGATTTGCTTGAAAAACTGTCGGAGACTATTGAAAATTCCGCGTACTCTTCGGTTCTTGTGGAGGATGTGGGGAATCTCGTCGCCCGTGTCGTATTCTCCGACTTCGCAAATGCGAAAATCCACTCTGGAGATTCGTTCTTTTCCGACAAGATTTTTTCGTTTGCCGAGAAGGCTTCCTCAATCTGTTCCGACATCGTTTTCGTCTCGAACGACATCTTCCTTGAAAAAATCGATTTGGCTGACATCGGCATGCTCTGCTATTTCAAAACACTTTCTTCTATTAATAAGCGTCTTTCTAGCATTTCCGACGAGGTTTTCCGGGTTGTCGCTGGAATCCCCATCGAATTGAAGAAGGTGGAGAACTGAAATCTACTATTGAGAATGATGAACATATCGATTTTTTAGGCTAAACTTTCAAATGCTATGTCAGAAATCAACAACAAAAACAAATCGTTTCTTTCTTCTATTTTATTCGTCGCGCTTGCGGCTTCGTTCTGCAGTTTCCTTTGGGGAAGCGCGACTCCGTGCATAAAAATCGGCTACGCTCTTTTTTCAATCGCTCCGACGGACACCGCCACTGTGATTCTTTTCGCTGGCGTGCGCTTCTTCATAGCGGGAATCCTGACCGCGATTGTCGGGAGCCTCATGGAAAAAAAGTTCCTCTTTCCGGCCTCGAAAGGCGCGTGGGGCAAGGTCTTCGTCCTTTCGATGTTCCAGACCGTAATCCAGTATTTCTTCTTCTACGGCGGATTGACAAAGGCGTCGGGCGTCACGTCAGCCCTCACGATTTCCACGAACGTCTTCGCGTCGCTTTTGATTGCCGTCTTCGTGTTCAGGCAGGAAAAATTGAGCGCGCTCAAAGTCGTCGGCTGCGTCGTCGGCTTTTCGGGCGTGGCCCTCGTGAACGCTTTCGGCAGTTCCGGCTCGGACTACCATGTTTCGTTTTTGGGAGAGGGCTTCATCTTCCTTTCGAGCATCTGCTACGGCTTTTCAGGCGGCTTTTCCAAGAAATTCTCAAAGACCGAGAATCCCGTCATGCTCTCAGGCTACCAGTTCATTGTGGGCGGCTTCATCATGATTGTGGTGGGCTATCTCTTTGGAGGCCGCTTCTCCGGTTTCACTCCGAAATCGGTGCTGCTTTTGGGCTACCTCGCCTTCATCAGCGCATGCGCCTATTCGCTCTGGGGCATTCTTTTGAAGTACAATGACGTTTCAAAAGTCGTCATCTTCGGCTTCTTGAACCCGGTCTTCGGCGTGATTCTGTCGATGATTTTCCTTCACGAGAGAGGCCAGAACGCCGTCATCGTCGCCATCTCCCTCGTCCTCGTCTCAATCGGAATCGTCGTCGTGAACAGGAAGGAAAAACAGAAGAGCCTTTCAGAAGAGAATCAGTAGACATGTTCGGTAATTTTGTTGTCGAGCATGTCTACTGAAAAATTCACTTTGCTTTGACCCATTTTTCGTTCAGGATTTTCCACTCGGTTGAATATTCCTCATTTTCCTTGTTTTCGTCCGTGTCTGAATCGGTGAATTCCGTTTCCGCGACTTTGAAGACGGGAAAGTTGATTGGAAGGTCGGCTTTGAATGCTTCTCCTGCTATTTCATTTCCGCTGAAGAAGCCCTGACGCTTCATGGCGATTTTGATTCTGCCGTTGAAGAAGCCGTTTTCGCATTTGTCCGGGTCGCTTCCGATTTTCGCGTCGAGGTAAACGAATCTGCCTTCCGTCGAAATCCCTTCTACCGAGCACGACCTTGTTTCCATGCCGGAAAATCCGCTTTCCATCCTGACCATGATTGGAAAAAGCGGAATCGAGCCGCTTTCCCTGCAGATTTTTTCCTGAAGTTCCCTTATTTTCTTGAATTCGTTTCCGTGCGGGATAATCGTTCTCTCTTTCATGGAAAAAATTATAGCAGATTGCGCTTTTTTTGATGAATCTGTCCATTAATGCCCATCGTTCTTCTTTTTGGTAGAATGGCAGAATGTTTAACTCATTGAATGGAACAGTTACTGGGAAATTTCCCCAGAAGATTTTTTTGGACACGAACGGAATCGAATGGGAAATCATGGTTCCCGACACTGCTTTGGACAAGTTCCCCCATGTCGGGGAAAAGGCGAAGGCCTATGTCTGGCTGCAGCACACCGACTCCGCCATGACGCTCTTCGGTTTCGCAACGAAGGAGGACAGGGACCTCTTTTTCGACTTGAACAAGGTGGACGGAATCGGCCCGAAAAGCGCGGTGAAGATAATGAGCTCCATTTCCCGCGACCAGCTCGTCTCCGCCCTTGATTCGGGGGACTTGGCGGTTCTTTCGAAGATTCCGGGCTTGGGGAAGAAGACCGCTCAGAAGATGCTCCTCGCCCTGAAAGGCCATCTCACGCTCGACGAGAATTCCCAGACGGTGCGCTCTTCCGCTTCTTCCGGTGAATTCTCCGATGTCATGGAGGCGCTCGTCGGCATGGGCTACGACAGGAAGATGGTCGAATCGGCCGTGGCAAAAATCGTGGGCGAGCTGTCTTCCGACGGAAGTCTGAACAATCTGACGCAGAAGGAAAAAGAAGATACAATTTTCAGAAGGGCGATTTTGGAATTCGCCCAGTAAATCAGGAAAAATAAATGGCAATAAAATTCACAGACACCACAGAAGACGATTTGAACGAAGCGGCCATGCTGCAAAAACAGTCCCAGATTGTCCGCGCCGAGGTCGCTTCCGACGACGATGCCCAGGAAGTGAACCTGCGCCCGAAATTTTTGAGCGAGTTTTTGGGGCAGGAGGACATAAAGGCCAATCTCTCGGTCTTCATAAACGCCGCGAAGGAAAGGAAGGAGCCTTTGGACCATCTTTTCCTCATCGGTCCGCCGGGCCTTGGAAAGACGACGCTCGCGGAAGTTACAGCGAACGAGCTTGGCGCGGACTTCAAGGTGACTTCCGCTCCGGCACTCGACAAGCCCAAGGATTTGGCGGGAATCCTTTCCACGATAACTCCGGGCACGGTCTTTTTCATAGACGAAATCCACAGGCTCAAGCCGGTAATCGAGGAGATGCTCTACATCGTTATGGAAGATTTCGAGCTCGACTGGGTAATCGGGCAGGGGGCGGCCGCTCGCACTGTCCGCATTCCGATTCCGCATTTCACTCTCGTGGGCGCGACGACGAAGGCCGGCATGGTCTCGAAGCCGTTGCAGACAAGATTCGGCATCATACAGCGATTCAACTTCTACACTCCAAAGGAACTTTCGCTAATTATCAAGCGGTCTGCAAAGCTTTTGGGCTCTGAAATCGACGACGACGCCGCGCTTTTGATGGCTTCATGCTCCCGAGGCACTCCGCGCGTCACGAACAGGCTCGTCCGCCGCATGAGGGATTTCGCCCAAGTCTACGGAAACGGGCGCATAACGAAGGCGATTGTGGAGGACGGCTTGAAGAAGCTCCAGATAGATTCGCTGGGGCTTGAGAATTTCGACAGGGAAGTTCTGAAGGCCATAATCGAGAAATTCGGGGGCGGCCCTGTGGGCTGCGAGACGCTTGCGATTTCGCTTGGAGAGTCGCCGGACACCCTCGAAGACTACTACGAGCCGTACTTGATTCAGTGCGGTCTTCTGCAGAGGACACCGCGGGGGCGCGTCGTGACTCCGAAGGCCTACGAGCAACTGGGGCTTCCAAAGCCGCTTCCGAAAGACCTTCGTGGGCTTGGAGTGAGTTTGGACCCTGTGCTTTTTGAATGAGGAATTGATTTATGAAACTTAGCGATTTTTATTTTGACCTGCCGGAGGAGCTTATCGCTCAGAAGCCGTCGGGTGTCAGGGGCGAGGACAAGCTCATGTTCCTCGACAAGGAAAGCGGGGAAGTGAAGCACTTCATGATGAAGGATTTGCCGGATTTGATTCCGCCGAACGCGCTGATGGTCTTCAACAACTCCAAGGTCAGGCGTTCTAGGTGCTACGGAATAAAAGAGGCGAACGAGAAAGGGCAGGGCGGCCGCGAGCAGGAGTTCATGTTCCTTTTGCAGATGACCCCGGACTTGAAGACGTGGCACACGATGGTGAAGGGCGCGAAAAAAGTGAAGGTCGGTTCGAGATACCGCTTCAACGACGGTTCCGTGGGCGAGATAATAGAGCACGAGAACGATGTCGGCTCTGAATTCCGCACAATCCGCTTCGACTGCCCGCTCGACGACGACTGGTTTTCCCGAAACGGGCACATTCCCCTTCCGCCGTACATCAAGAGGGAGGACGACGACACCGATTCCGAGCGTTATCAGACCGTGTACGCGAAGGAGGTCGGAAGTTCCGCTTGTCCAACCGCGGGACTCCACTTCACCGAGGAGATGTTCCGCCGCCTTGACGAGAGGGGAATCGAGCGGGCGTTCGTGACGCTGCACGTGGGCTTGGGCACTTTTCTTCCAGTGCGCGTGGAGAACATCGAGGAGCACAAGATGCACGAGGAAATCTACACGATTCCGTTCGACATGGCCGAGAAAATCAACAAGGCGAAGAGGGAGGGCCGCCCGATTCTGGCGGTCGGGACGACTTCCGTCCGCACATTGGAGTCGGCCTCGGACGAGAGCGGATTTGTGAAGGGGGGCAGCTCCGCCACCAGCATCTTCATGTACCCCGGCTACAAGTTCAAGTGCGTGGACATGATGTTCACGAATTTCCACACGCCCGAGAGCACTCTCATCATGCTAGTGTCGGCGTTCGCGGGTCGGGAGCACATTCTTGAGGCGTACCGTAAGGCCGTGGAGGCGAAATACCGCTTCTTCAGCTACGGCGACGCGATGCTCATAAAGTGATTTTTTTTGGAGGTAGAATGTCTGCTGTTTTCCCTGTTTTTTTGATTGTCGCCGCATTCGTCCTGATTGCCATAGGTTTCATCGGTGCTTTTTTGCCGGCTCTCCCCGGCCCTCCGATTTCGTGGGCGGGTCTTCTCGTCGCGTATTTTTCCGCTTCGTCGACGCTCCACGTTCCGACGCTTGTCGTGACCGCCGTCGTGATGGTTGCCGTGACCGTGGCCGACTATGTTTTTCCGCCCATGATGACCGCGAAAAACGGCGGTACAAAAATGGGCACCATCGGCTCTACTGTCGGGCTTGTCGCCGGCATCATCCTCCCGATTCCGATGCTTGGGGTCATCGTCTGTCCTTTCGTGGGCGCGCTTGTTTTCGAGTTGATTCACGATTCAAGCGACACGAAACGGGCGTTGAAGGCCGCATGGGGGGCTTTCCTCGGCTTCCTTTTGGGGACCGGCATGAAGGCGATTGTCTGCTCGGCTTTCGCCTGGATTCTCATATTGAATTTGGCGAAAGGCTGGTTCTGATTTTTTTACGTCAGACAAGGTGTTCGAGCGAGAAGCGGAGCATGTTGAGGAACTGCGACTTCACGAACGGAGGCACGCTCTTTTCCTGAGCCGCGCACGTCTCGTCGAACATCTTTTCGGCGAGCGCTATCTTTTCCTTTATCGCCTCGTCGGAAAGCGGCAGCTGCAGCCCGATGAGCTGGTTCTCGAAGTCCAAGTTCCTGATGACGACCTTTCCGGCGAGCGCGATTCTTATGGCCGATATCGTCTTTCCCTCCGCCTGCACGAGGAAGGCGTAGGAGGCCGACTCCTCCGTTATGAAATTGTCCGGGCCGATTCTCCTGAATATCTGCACGTCCCATTCGTCGTTCGGAATCTTCACGCTTGTGAGCACCCATTTTTTCCTGTCGAATTCGTCGAGCTTCAAGAGCGGTATGAGTTTCGTCTCCGTCCTGATTTCTCCTTTCGCCCTCGAAAAGCCGAGCTTCGTGTCCAGGGCGAGAAGTGGGGCGTAGAGTGTGTGCTTCGTTCCGTCCGTGCTTGAGAATATGCTTCCCGCCAGTGTCGCCATGTTCCGTATGGAGCGGTTCGCTATCGTCTTGAGCGCGGGGAGGAAGAGTGGGGGGAGCTTCCCTCCAAGGTCTTCAAGCTCCGAAAGCGTCAATTCCGGCCCTATCGAGTAGTAGCTGTCCCATTTGTTGAATTTCTTGAGGTCCTTGAAGTCCCTCATCCTGACGTATTTTTCGGGGAGCCTGTCCAAAGCCGTGCATCCTCCTATGAATTCCACGCCGTCCGTCTTTCCGACGCTTTTTAAAAGCTCCGTCACGTTCTTGGATTCGAAAATTCCTGTTTCGTTGAATATGCTCTCGTCTTTTTCCTGCTTCTCCGGCTTCTGGGCTTCCGCCTTCCGCTTCGCCTCGTAAGCGAATTTTATCCCCTGCATGAGAACGTGCTGCTCAGTGCATGTGCATGAGAGAGTTGATGTGAATTCCTCAAGTTCCTCGTCGGTGAATCCGCGTTCGAGGAGCTCGTGCGCCATCAGGACTTTCGAGGAGTTGCAGTAGCCGCAGAGGTGGATGTTCGCCTTCCTGATTCCATCTTCTATGTACTTCGCGTTTTTCTCGATGTATTCGTCTTTCTCTTTTTTGACGAACCATTCCATCGTCGTGACTTTCGATTTTTCTCCGAGCATTCCGACTGGAATCTTGCAGCTTGAGACCGGTTTTCCGTCGAGCAGCACCTTGCAGAATCCGCATGCGCCTTTTCCGCATCCTTTTTTCACGGAGATGTTCCCGGTCTTCCTCAGAATCGATATGAGCTTCTCGTTCGGGTCTCCGTTGAATTCGATTGTCTTGTCATTCAGGTTGAATTTCACTCGCATTGTAGATTCCTTCTTTTGATATCGGGAGTTTTTCGATTGTCCGGCCTATCGCCAAAGAAAGTGCCGAAGTGAACGCGGGCGGTATCACCGAGTGCATCAAGTGCCCTATCTGTTTTGACTCCGCCTTTGTCGAATTCTCCGTCTCCACGAAGTTGACTTCGATTTCCTCGCATTTTATCTTTCCGTCGGTCTCAAGCTGGGATATTATCTTTTGTATCTCCAACCTGACGGCCGTCTTCGCGCTTTCGATGTCGTCGACTTTTCCGCAGTCTATGGCAACGCTCGCTTTCTTGATGAATATGCGCATGTCGCACGGATCGATTCCTATCTCCATCGAGCAGACCGCGAGCGATGCCGACGCGAATTTCCTTCCGTCCTTCGCGGCCTCTCCTATCAAATCCTCAAGGTCTGCCCGCGCTTTCGGTTGCCCTTCAAGCGTCAGGCTGCAGCATTTCCGCAAAAGCCTTGTCTTCACGTTCACGTTGTCGCACAATGTGTCCGGCCAGCCGTTCTCCTCCGAAGTCGCTATCGTAGGCGAGAGGAAGACAGATTCCCTGTCGATTTTGAGAGTGTCGCTGACTATTCGCGACCATTTTTTCCATGCGTGCTTTGCGAACGAGTCGATTTTGAAGTATCCGTCCTTCGTCTTTTCGGTCTTGAGCGAAATTTTCCGCTTGAGGTATCCGTTCCCCTCTATCGCGCACGAAATGGCTATCCCTCGGGGGTTTTGCACATACGGGGAGATTGTCTCGTTCAGCGTCGTGTTCTTTCCCTTCAGCCTGTACGAGACGTATTTCCTGTCGAATATGCTAGGCTCGAAGTCTTCGCTCAGCTCGTCCTTCGTCTTTCTCTCGTACTTCCACCAGTCGCTGTCGCCTTCCCTTTCCTTGTTCTCCGCCCTTATCCTCATGTCCAGGTCCTTCGTGACAAGCGACGCCGCTTCCCCCAGGTCTGTCTCCATGAGCAGGGGCGAGCCTTTGTCCGAGTTGATTTTCCTGAGAGTCGTCGGCGCAATCCCGGTTTCGTCGGCGATGAGGTTCATCTGGTTTTCCAATGCGAAAAAAGTGTGCATCGATATTGCGTCGAGCTTGACCGATTTTGGCGCGCTCCTGCTGGAGACGACTTTCGAGACGATTCTGAATGTCTCCGGCTTGTATATTCCGGTCGCCGAAATCAGGAGCCTTTCCGCTATCTCTTCGTGGAAGGGGTTCGATTCTCCAATGTCGGACACGATTTCTATGTCCATCGACTTGATTCTTCCGTTCCCGTCCAGCGCGGTTCTGTGCCGTATCTCTATCGACGCGGGCGTCTCTATGAACCGCTCCTGCTCGTCCCTCGTGTAGACCAGCTTGACAGGCCTGCCTGTGGCCTTCGCCGCTACTGCCGCCTGCACCGCCACCATCTCGCCCAGCCATATCGCGCCCGTGTTGTTCGTCGTTATCGTGGTCCTGTCGATTGAGATGCAGGATTTTTCAAGGCCTGTGGCTTCCGCCGCTGATTTTTGCAGGTTCGCCGTCCAGTGGCAGGGCGTGTGGAGCAGTATCTTTCCGTCCACGGGGACAGCCAGCGCTCCGTTCGTCTCCTTCATGGATGTCGCCCTCATTCCGTTCTTCCACGAGTGGTCTACGACGAATTCCGCGCTTCCGAAAACTGATTCGTCGAAGCCTGCGCTTTCTTCCGAAAGACTTTCGACTTCGATTCTGTTTGCCGTTTCTGATTCAGACTCTGGCGCATCTTCTATTTCGACTTCGATTCCGCCCTCACAGATGATTTTTTTGAGTAGGCTCTCGTCCTCTCCGAGCAGAATGGCGACCGGCTCGCCTTCATATTTCACTTTTCCGGCGCAGAGGATTTCGGTCTCTGTCTGGAGCATGGTCGCCGTCTTCTTTCCGGGAATGTCGTTCGCTGTGAGAATGCGGCATTTTTCCCTCTGTTCCACAGGGACGCTCTCCGAAAAAACGACCGAGACGAGCCTTCCGCTTCCCTTCGGACTCCGCACCAAAAGAGCGAACAGTTCGTTGTCGATTTTGGAGTCCGTGTTTGCTTTAGTGAAGTCTGTGAAGAACGCTTTAGTCACCCGCAGGTCTTTTTCGATGTTCGAAACGATGTCTTTTGTTGAATCAGGCATGGTGCTTCTTTCCGGTCTCCTTGACTTTCTCTATGACGAAATCGCTTTCCTCCTCCGTCATGTATGGATAGAGCGGAAGCGTTATGGTGTTCTGGTAGTGCTTTTCCGCGTTCGGGAAATTCTCCGCCGTGAAGTCCGGGTAGCGCGACTTCCAGTATGTGAAGTGGAAAATCGCGATGAAGTGCATTGAGATTCCGAGTCCCGCCTCCTGCAGCTCCTTCGCGAACGTGTTCCTGTCGCAGTCGAGCTTCTCAGGCTTTATCTGGAGGAGATAAAGGTGCCATGCGTTCCCCTCTCCGTCGGGCGGAAGAGTGAGGAAGTCGCAGTCCTTGAACGCCTCGTTGTATTTCTTCACGACTTCGATTCTTGATTTCCTGAAGTCCTCAGCCTTCTTCAATTGCTCCCTGCCAATCGCGCTCAGGACGTCGGGCAGGTTCGACTTGAAGCCCGGCGCGATTATGTCGTACTCCCACGAAGCCTTGTCGCTCGTGTAACGGTCCCACGCGTCCCTGTCCATGCCGTGCAGTCGCATCTTCGTCATCCTTGAGGCGAGCGCGTCGTCGTTTGTCGTCACCATGCCGCCTTCGCCGGTGGTAATCGTCTTCGTGGCGTAGAACGAGAAGACTCCGATGTCGCCGAGCGTGCCCGCGAATCCGGCCGCCGTTTTTGACGGGAACGAGTGCGCCGCGTCCTCTATGACGAAAATCTTGTTCTCTTTTGTGGAATATTTTTTCGCAAGCTCGTTGATTCTCTTCATGTCACAGAGGTTGCCGGCGACATGGACCGGCACAATCGCCACGACTTTGTGGCCGGTGTCCTTCTTCAAAATCTCTTCGATTGAATCAGGCGAAATCGAGTACGAATCCTTTTCTGTGTCGGCGAAAAAGACGTCTCCTCCGAGGTGAATGGCGGATGCGGCTGTGGAGACGAAAGTGTAGGGTGTCGTGATGACGGCTTTTCCTTCCTTGACCCCGCAAGCTTCCATCGCGAGAATCATGCCGCTCGTGTTCGAGTTCACCGCGAGTGCGTGTTTGCTTCCGACATAATCCGCGAACTCGGATTCGAATTCGTGGGTGACTTTTCCGGTGGTGAGCCAGCCAGACGACATCACTTCCAAAACCGCGTTCTTCTCTTCGTCACCGATGCTCGGCTTGAAAAATGGTACTTTCATTTTTTTCTTCTCCATTGAATCAAAAATTGTTCCGTTCCTGAACGTTCAGAGCGTTATCTTCTCGCTTGAACTCGCTATTCTCTTCGCCTGCGTCTTGTCCTTCGTAAGCTCGTAGAATTCGTCGAGGCTTGGGACGGCTTTCCTCAGAATCGAAATCAATTTCTCCTTGTCGCGGAATTCTTCCTTCTTTTTGGAATCGAAGAAGCAGATTGGTTCGAGCTTTTCGAGGAGGGGGTTCAATTCCCCGTCGTCCATCTCCAGGTTCTTGAGGATGAGGATTTTCTCGTACTCGGTCTTCTGCGGATTCTCTTCGTCGAGCCAAAGCGGCTCGTAGTTCCTCTCTCCCTCGCGCGCTCCGATTATCTTTATCTCGATGTCCTTGCCCGGTTCCAGCCCAGAGAACTTGATTATCTGCTCGGCCATGTCGTAAATCTTTATCGGCTCCCCCATGTCCAGAAGGTAGGAGCGGCCGTTCTCTCCGACTCCGCCTGTCTCAAGCACGAGCGAGCAGGCCTCCGGAATCGTCATGAAGAACCTTTCCATCTCCTTGTCGGTGACGGTGACTGGCCCTCCGTTCTTTATCTGGCTTTGGAAGAGCGGGAGAATCGACCCCCTTGAGCCGAGGACGTTTCCGAACCTGACGAACATGAACGCCTGGCTCTTCTTCGTGTCGGCTTTTTTCGCGAATTGGAGGACGAGTTTCTCGCAGAGCATCTTGGAGACGCCGTAGATTGAGACCGGGGAAACCGCCTTGTCCGTGGAAATCAGAACGAACTTGGACACGCCGAATTCGACCGAGGACTCCAGAAGGTTCCTTGTTCCGAAGACGTTGTTCTCGATGACCGCGACCGGGTTCTCCTCCATCATTGGAACGTGCTTGTACGCCGCGCAGTGGAAAATCACGTCGACCCTGGTTTTCTCGACGATGTAGCGGACGTACTCCCTGTCCTTCATGTCTCCGATTATCGGGACGACTGTCGCCTTTTCCCCGACGCCCTCGTTCTGCAACACGATGAGTTCCCTGTAAATCTGCACTATCGAATTCTCTCCGTGCCCGAAAAGGTAGAGCCTCTCCGCGCCTCCGCTCAAGAGCTGCCTCGCAAGCTCCGAGCCTATCGAGCCGCCCGCGCCGGTTATCATGACGCGCTTTCCCCTCAAGTATTGGAGGCTCTCGTGGAGGGGGATTATGATTGGAGTGCGACCGAGGATGTCCAATGGGTCTATCTCCCTCGTCTGCACGAAATGCGCCTTTCCGTCCACGATTTGGCTCACGCTCGGAAGAATCCTGATGTGGGCGAATCCGCCTTTCTTCAAGTTCTCGTATATTTCCCTGATTTTCTCCGTCTGCGCGCTCGGTATGGCGATTATGGCTTCGTCGAGCGGCCCGCACTTTATGACGGGGGCTATGGAGGCTATGGGGCCCAGGACGGGGATGCCCTCTATTTTCGTGCCTATCAAATCCTTGTCGTCGTCTAGGAAAGCGGCGACCCTTCCGAATATCTTCTTTCTCAAAATGTCCTGCGCAATCATCTGTCCCGCAAAACCCGCTCCGATGATGTACAAGCTAGATTCACTTTTTTGCAACATATCCTTTGATTCTACCGCAACGGCGTTGTTTTTGAAATTGCAAAACAGACATTCGTAGATTTATGGCTCTGCGGATGGTGCGATTTCAAAATGGAAGACCAAAATTTAAAAGTAGAGTTTCTGATTGGATATTTTAAAGAGACTTCTTGTGGTAAAAATAACCAGTATGTGTGAGACATTCTTGCTTCCGGGAATCACCACAAAGCCCATCTGGGGGTGCCAGCGGAGAATGACCTGGGCGGCGGTCTTTCCGTGATTTCTGGCGATTTCATTGATGACGGGGTCTGAAAAAAGGCTTCTGTTTCCCTTGTCGCTTTCCTCGCAGAACTGTTTTACAGCCCGCCTGATTCCATATCACGATGCTTTTTCCTTGATACTTGCAGATAGTTCTTGTGCCATCTTTCTTGTTTCCGCCATGATAAAAGCAACGGCAAAAATGAATGATATTACATCACTAATCAGCGAGGCCCAGAGCATGGTGACGATGTTGTGACTGGTAAGAGCCAGAATAATTGAAGAAGGAACAAAAACGATTACGTCGCGGAGCAGGGCTAGCAGAGTTGACTTTCCGCTTTTTCCCAGAGACTGGAGCATGATGGCAGCAGATTTTATAAAGCAGGTGAGGATGATTCCGCTCAAAAAGATTCTGATACAAAGTCGGGCATATTCGGTATATTCCGGACTGTTGTTTTTTCCAAAAAGGGAAATTACAAAATCTGGGGCAAGTTCAAAAATCAGAAAGAATACTGTGCCGATTGCAAGGACAATTTTTGTAATAGTGCTGATTGTTTCGTTTACACGCTCCACATTTCCTGCTCCCATGTTAAAGCCGATGATTGGCTGGCCTCCAAGACTTATTCCAATCACAATGGAAACTACAATTCCAAAAACCTTCATAACGATTCCCACAACTGCAAGAGGAATAACCGAGCCGAATGCCACTCCTGTACTTGCAAATGTTTCATAGCCGTATTTTGAAAGCAGATTATTGTTTACTGCGATAATTACCACAATTGAA